>NZ_CP044285.1:1265395-1581744 GCF_008728635.1 Hymenobacter baengnokdamensis
CATACGTATACCCGCCAGGCTCAACAATACCTACGGTTTGCCCAGAGCCGGTAAATACGCCGGGGCCGGCGGCACGTTGTGCAGCCAAGTCGCCCGCTTGCCGATTGTGCGTTGTTCTTTACTTGTTTACGTAGCCTTCATGCCGCTTTTCCCGGTTTCGCACCCCCTCCTCAAGCGTTTCGACCAGTGGGCCGCGCCGACCCTAGCCCTCGTGGGCTTGGGGCTACTACTGCTCGAAACCCGCTACTCGCTGCGGCGGCGCACGCGCCCCCGCCTGGAGCGTTGGCGACGCAATACCCTGTTAGCTGGCCCCTCGCTACCCGCTGCTCGCCTCACGCTGTTGCCCGCGATGGTGGGCCTGGCGCAACTGGCGGCCCCGCGCTACCCCGCCCGGCAATTGGCTCGCTTGCCAGCCCCCTTACGCCTGGTCCTGGAAGTACTGGTGCTTGACTACTTAGGCTACAGTTGGCACCGGCTATTGCACTCACCGCTACTGTGGCGATTGCACCGCGTGCATCACAATGACCTCGACATGGACATTACTACGGCTTGGCGCTTCCATTTTGGCGAGATGCTGGCCAGCATCCCTTACCGGGCAGGGTTACCGGCGCTGTTGGGCATCCGACCGGCCACGGTGCTGGCCTACGAGGCGGTATTTGAGGCCGGCACGGCTTTTCATCATAGCAACTGGCGGCTGCCGCTGGCCGTGGAGCGCCAGCTGGTCCGGCTGGTCGTGACCCCACGCGCCCACGGCATCCACCACTCGGTGGTGCACCGCGAATCGCAAAGCAATTTTGGCGTTGTGCTCACCCTGTGGGACCGCCTACACCAGACCTTACGCTTGAATGTGCCACAGCAGGCCCTTACCATCGGCGTGCCCGCTTATCCCGACCCGGCCGGCCAGACCGTAGCCCAACTCCTAACGTTGCCCTTAGCCCCCCTGGAGCTCTGGGCTCGCCCCGATGGTAAGGTACCCGAGCGGCCCACCCTACCCGGGCCGTTGGTGGAGCTGAGCTACTAGCATTTGACTTCCTATAGTAATCGACTCAACTATACAGGAAAAGTTGCTGGGCAATAGTGAGAATTTCTGGTAACGTCCGTTCAGCTAACGGAGGCCAGGCCAGTTGCCCGCACGAAGTCGTAGGCATAGGCTTTCACTTGGTCGCGCACGGTGCGGAATTGCCGCATAACCTCTTCCGGACTGCCCGTGGCCTTGGCTGGGTCTGGAAAGTTATGATGCAGTTTTTTCGCCGACGAGGGAAATACCGGGCACACCTCATTTGCGTGGTCGCACACGGTCAGCACGTAGTCGAACGGCACTGCGGCATACTCGTCCACGTGATTGCTCGTGTGCTGGCTAATATCCACACCATCTTCGCGCATCACCTGAATGGCTTTCGGATTGACACCATGCACTTCCACGCCGGCGCTGTAGACGGTTGCATGGTTGCCCAGTAGTTGCTGAAGGTAGCCGTGCAGTAATTGGCTACGGCAGGAGTTGCCGGTGCAGAGCACCAGCACGTTTTTCGGGTTAGACATTGGGTTAGATACAAGAAGATTGTAACGTAGGCCAGCGCCGCTAATGATATTTACGGGTGGGCTATTCTACCACGGGTGTTAGCTACATGGCTCCGACGGTGGCACTACGCCGCTCCATTTGCACCGTGTTACGCCATACTCCGTGGTGCTGACCAATGCGTTCGCGGTGACCAATTATGCGGAAGCCCGCCCGCGTGTGAAGGCCAATGCTAGCCGTATTTTCTTCGAAGGTTCCGGCCTGTAGTGTCCAGATGCCTTGGGCTTCTGACTCCGCAATGAGGTTTTGCAGCAACTGACGGCCCACGCCCTGGCCGCGGGCTCCAGCAGCGATGTAAATACTGACTTCGGCTACGCCGCCGTACACGCAGCGACTCGATACTGGTGAGAGGGCCGCCCAGCCCTGCACGGTATCAGTATCATCGACGGCCACCAGGCGGCTGTGGGGTAGGTGCGCCCGGTCCCAGGCATCCCATCCGGGTGCCTGAGTTTCAAACGTGGCATTGCCGGTAGCAATACCTTGCTCGTAGATGGCGCGCACGGCGGGCCAATGTGCCGCAGACAGGGGCTGAATGGTCATCAGTAAGGCAGGTTAGCAGTATTTTTGCAGTAGGATAACGTATTCGGCGAGCAGGAGCTAGGCTTAGCAACACCCGCCGCCAGGCGTGCAGCCGGAGCCCGCAAGTTGCAGCTGGGGCAGCGCAAACTGGCCGGCCGGAATACCGCAGGCGTCCTGAGCTAAGCAGGCCGTTTGTTTGGGAGTGAGCACGAAATCGGTACCGTCGAAAGCTAGACCAAACTTACCGATGGTAGCTTGTTGGTACTCTACTTCAATGTCAAGGTCTTCGCTGCCAAGAATTTTCTCCGATAGTTGTAAGATGTGCAGAAATTTCTGCGGGGCTAGGCGGTGGTCGTAGTCCCCAGCCTCCCAAAGCTGGAAATTAGCCCCCGTCTCCCGGCGTTCCACGCCCCCACAGTCGATAAAGTGCTTGCTCACCAAACCTACTTCCGTAACGTGGAAGTGGGCTGGCAGGTAGGTGCCGTCGGGCAGGCGAAAGTTAATGGCGTCTAACTCAGGCAACGCCCTTTTCATTTCTGCAATTTTCATGGGGTGACAATTAAAAGGTGGATGGATACTTAGCACACGCAAGTGGTGTCCGGACCGCCGCTAGTGGCCTCAATGAAAAAGGCCGAAAACTGCTGCTGAACACGGTGTAATAGTTCGGTATTTAAACAGTAGCAGACGGTTACTCCCTCGATTTCGCCGCGAATCAGGTCTACAGCTTTCAATTCTTGTAAATGCTGAGTGACGGTGGTGCGCGCGAGGGGCAGCTCCGCCGCGATGTCACCCGAGATGCAAGTGGTCTTGCTGGCCAAAAACTGAATAATGGCTATGCGAGCGGGGTGAGCTAATGCTTTTGCCACCCTGGCTAGCTGCTGTTGCTCAGCGGTAAAGGCAGCAGTTTTGGAGTAGGTCACGACGAGCGGAATGATTATGACGTAAACATACGGCATAACGCGCCGTATGTTTACGTCATAAGGTGAGTGAGCCTGGAAATAGATTAAAAAAAGCTGTCTCCTAGGAGTGATAGATAGTGATAAATTCCTCTCAGCCTAAATGTCTGAGGTTTCTTCAAAACACCGAGCTATTCGACCTTTTGGAGCAGCTCTAAGAAGGACGGGGGGGGAGTTTTTAGGAAAGAAACGCGATTCCTAAACCGGGTACCCCTCGTACCGCAAGCCTCCTATTTTTTCAAAATTGACTTGATGTTAGAGAGTTCGGGTAGACGCTACTATAATCAAAATCCTGGTCTAAGCGGCACGGCCATTCTTGATAAGAATAACCAAAAGTGCGCCTACTGCCTGGAATCGACCTTTTCGGGCGTCCAGAGTACGCTAGTGCGCACGTTGTTCGATGTCCGGTATGTAGGTGCCACCCGGACTAGGTATCTGGGCGAGGGGGCTGCTACCTATAGGACAGCTGAGAAAAATTGGGCGCGTCTGTGCACATGCACGCACCAGGGCCCTGACCAAAATTGCCCCCTAATAATCTTTAGCAAAATGGGTCTTGAAAAAACGCTTTGCTAGTCGTCTTCAGTGACTCACTACTCTTTGACTTGCGGAAGCAAAATGGAAAAATTCTGCCGCGTCCGCACCCTCCTATGGATATGAGCTAACCCCTAATACGGACTCACTACAGCGTTTAATTCTTCGGTTTGAGCCAAGCGGCCAGTGCCATTGAGGTCGTCTAGCTCGTCGCTAGCGGCTCATTTACGCCCACTACCACCTCATCATAACTGCGGAATTATGCGACGATTAACTTGCTGGCCGTCCCGCCTCTTCTACCTTCGACCACATGCCCTTTTCTCTTGCCGAGCTACGCCACCGCGCCGCTGATTTTGTGCGCCAGCACGCCGACGACTACGACGAAAAATCCCAGGCCCAGACCTTCCTGCGCGACTTCTTCGACGTGTTCACCCCCCAGGGTCACCGCCGCGCTCGCTTCGAAACCCGCGTGAAGAAGCCCGATGGCTCGCAAGGCTACATCGATGCCCTGTGGCCCGGCACCTTGCTTGTGGAAATGAAAAGCCGGGACCGCGACCTCGACGCTGCCCATCAACAGGCCCTCGACTACCTGCCCCGCCTGCCCCAGGCCCACCTGCCCGGCTTCGTGCTCGTCAGCGACTTTGCGCGCCTGCGCCTCTACGACCTCGACCAGAATCTGCGCCACGACTTTGCCTTGGCCGAGCTGCCCGAGCACCTGCATCTATTCGGTTTTCTCACCGGCTACCGGCCCGCCGGCACCCAGCGCCCCGAAGACCCCGCCAATGCCGAGGCCGCCGAGCTCATGGCCCAGCTCCACGATGCGCTGCTGGCCGATGGCTACGTCGGCCACCCCCTGGAGGTGCTGCTGGTGCGCCTGCTCTTCTGTCTGTTTGCCGAAGACACGGCCATCTTCGACACGGCCGAGTTCCGGGCCTTGCTGGAAGAGCACACTGCCCCCGATGGCCACGACCTCGGCGCTAAGCTCGGCGAGCTGTTTGCGGTACTCGACACGCCTAAGGAGCAGCGCGCCCGTGCCTTGGCCCCGCACCTGGCCAACTTCCCCTATGTAAACGGGGCGTTGTTTCGGGAAAACTTCCGGCCGCCGTCCTTCACCGAGGCCACCCGGCAGCGGCTCATCGACTGCACCTACTTCGACTGGAGCCGCATTTCGCCCGCCGTGTTCGGCTCGCTGTTTCAGTCCATCGCCGACCCCAAGCAGCGGCGCACTCTGGGCGCGCACTACACTTCCGAGCCCAACATTCTTAAGGTGCTCGACCCGCTGCTGCTCGATGACCTGCGTCAGGAGCTGGCCGCCGCCGGCACCAACCGTGCGGCCCTCACCCGCTTGCAGCAGCGCGTGGCTAGCCTGCGCCTGCTCGACCCCGCCTGCGGCTGCGGCAATTTTCTGGTGGTGGCCTACCGCGAGCTGCGCCTCGTGGAGCACGCCGTGCTCGACCGCCTCTTCGAGCGCGGCTCGACAGGCGGCGTCAGCCTCAACCTAGCTCTCTACCAGCAAGTGCGCGTGGAGCAGGTGGCCGGCATCGAGGTGGAGGAGTTTGCCGCCCGCATCGCGGAGGTCGCCCTCTGGCTCATGGACCACCAGCTCAACCTGGCCCTGTCGGCCCGCTTCGACCAGCGCTACGTGCGCCTGCCCCTCACGGGCGGGACCCGCATCAAAATTGGAAATTCCCTCTTGGAAAATTGGGCTAAGATGCTGAATTTGCACTCTTTTTCGGAAGCTGCTGAAGACGCGAATGACGCGGTGAATAATAAAAACGCGGGACCACGCGGGACCACGCGGGACCACGCGGGACCACGCGGGACCACGCGGGACCACAGCGGAATACTATGTCGTCGGCAATCCTCCATTTATTGGCTCCAAGCTCATGGCCGAGCCGCAACGGCGCGACCTGCTAGCCGTGGCAGGGACGCAGCTCAAAGGAGCCGGCGTGCTCGATTATGTAGCGGCCTGGTACTTGAAGGGCGCGCAAATGGTTCAGCAATTTCGTACGCTTAGGGTAGCCTTCGTGAGCACTAATTCTGTGACGCAGGGTGAACAGGTAGGTCTGCTCTGGGGCGAGATTCTAACACGCTACCGCTGCCACATTCAGTTTGCCCACCGCACCTTCCGATGGAGCAACGAGGCGCGGGGCAATGCCGCCGTGTATTGTATCATCGTGGGTTACGGGGCCGACAAGCTGCCTAGCCCGCGCCTGTTTGACTATCCCACCCCGCGCAGCGCCCCGCAGGAAATCCCGGCTAAAAGTATCAATGCCTATTTGGTGGATGGGCCGGAGGTAGTAGTGGTGAAAAGAAGCAAGCCGTTAAGTAATGTGCCGCCCATGATTTTTGGTTCAATGCCAAATGATGGCGGGCATTTCATATTGTCTGAAGAAGAAAAAGAAACTATTGTTGCGGCAGAGCCAGAAGCCGCGCAATTCATAAGGCGTTACACGGGAGGCGACGACTTTATTAATAATAAGGTGCGGTATTGCCTCTGGCTGGAGAGCGCATCGCCTTCCCAGTTACAAAAGATGCCTCAGGTTATGGCGCGGGTGAAGCAAGTGCAGCAAGTGCGCCTAGCCAGTACCAGAGGCACCACTAAAGCCCTTGCAGCATTTCCCACATTATTCGGCGAAGTCCGACAGCCTAAGAGCGAATACCTATTAGTCCCGCGAGTTTCTTCTGAACGACGGAAATACATTCCTATCGGCTTCATGCCCGCCGAGATAGTGGGCAACGACCAAATTATGTTGGTCCCCAACGCCACACCGTACCTATTCGGCATCCTCACTTCGGAAATGCACATGGCTTGGGTAAAGCAGGTTTGCGGCCGATTGAAGTCCGACTTCCGCTACTCCGGCACTCTCGTCTACAACAACTACCCCTTCCCGTCCGCGCCCACCGAGGCTCAACGCCAAGCTGTCGCCGTCGCCGCCGAAGCTGTGCTAGCCGCCCGCGCCGCCTTCCCCACCGAAAGCCTAGCTGCCCTCTACGACCCTAGCACCATGCCACCCGCGCTAGCCCGCGCCCACCAGGCCCTCGACCGCGCCGTAGACCGCTGCTATCGCCCGCAGCCGTTCAGCACCGAGTTGGCCCGCCTCGAATTTCTCTTCGGCCTCTACCAGCAGCTCAGCGCCCCCGTGCTAGGCACCACCCCCAAAAAGGCTCGGGCCAGCCGCTCCTAACGCGCCCCTTGCAACCTCATGGACCGTACAAAACTGCTTGCCCTGCGCGAAAAAGTGGAGGCCATTTCACTGCCCAAGGTGTCTACTGCCATGCAGGGCTACCACTCAGGCCCTAGCCACGATGAGGCCGCCCAAAAGGCCCTGGCTGCGGCGGCCACCACCGCTACTGGCCTGCTCAACAAAGCCAAGCTAGCGCGTGGGGCGGCCCACCAGAAGAAGCTCGTCGCCCTAGCCGACCAGCTCAAGGCTACCAGCAGTAACGGCTTCGGTGGCCCCGTCCGGCTACCCCTAGCCGCGCTAAGCACTGCCCGCGCCAGCCTCTTGCGTATTCTAAAAGCTGTCGATGCCGAAAGCCGCAAGGTGTTTATCGTGCACGGCCGCGACGAAGCCATGCGCAAGGAGGCCCAGGCCACCCTCAACCGCTTCGGCATCGAGGGTATTGTGTTGCACGAAGAAATCAATGAGGGCCAAACCATCATCGAAAAATTTGACCGTGAAGCTCGCGCGTGTGGCTATGCCGTCGTCCTATTCAGTCCCGATGACATGGGTGGCCTTCGGGTCGGCAAAACTGCCCCGAAACTCTCGCCCCGCGCCCGCCAAAATGTGGTGCTTGAGCTCGGATACTTCGTGGCGCTACTCGGCCGCAAAAACGTGTTCGTGCTGGTAGCTGGCTCTGGCTTGGAGCAGCCCAGCGACTTCCACGGCGTCGTTTATGAGTCCTACGACAAGGCCGGTGGCTGGAAGCGCCGCCTTGCCAATGAGCTATCTGCCCAGGGCTTCTACATCGACCCGGCGGTGCTTAAAAAAGTATAGCCTCTTGAAGCTAAAGAATAGAAAAGCCTGGCTGCTATGTATGTAGTCGGGCTTTTCTATTCTTTCTAGATTAACCACCACACTAATCTTCGGCCTAAAAATAGCGAGCTAGGATGTAGAAGAGTATAAAGAGCTTTGCCAGGAACCATATATCGGGACCGATTCTGGCGGGGATGTTTTCACCTGCTCTATTAACCATGGGCGAATACGGCGAGCTGCCTTATCTATCTGGCCTCTCGACATTTGAGCAACCGCTACGCCGGTTTCATCATGAAAATGCAATTCAAAATGCCAGTAATTGCAGCGTGTGGGCTTGTGACAGACGCAGCAAGTATACTGCTTACCTGCACCCAAAAATGATACTCCGTGCAAGTCCCGAATATCAAGCCAATAGTAATTCCAGGTGCCTGACTCTTTATATTCAGCCTCTTCCTCTTGTGGCAGTAGGCCTTGTTCTCCCTCTTGCCAATAAGCATACAGCGTGGCCACCAGAGGGCGCCAACCAATATCCTCAATCTGAAATTGTCCTAACAGGTTGACCGAAAATCCCCGCGCAATATCCTCTGTAGGTGAACTTAGCTGCCCGACTAAAATTTTACCATCCTCGCCTAGCAAGGGCAAAAAGGTAGGGGTACGGCGAGCTACGACACCACTCAGTACCTGGTCTCCGCCAACGAGTACATAGCTGGGCTGCGGCAGCAACCGCGCCGGGTAAGTTGAAGCCACTTCCTACAATCATAGCCCTATTAGCGGGCCTCTGTCACTAGTTTCAACTCGGCCAAGCGTGGTAGCAGTGCTCGTAATGCTCCGCTAGCCCCCCAGCGCTCACTGCCAGCATGTCGCAACGACACAAATGTATCTTCGTCAGCATCGGCATCTGGGCCTATCGCTACCTCTACGTGCAAGGTACCTAATTCATCTTCAAGCTCTGCTCGCAGATTCAGCCCCTGGTCGTAGGTCAGCCCCAACACTACTGTGCGCACCCCAAGCGGACGTACCGAAGCCAACAACTGCGTAGCAAGTGTTAAAACAGCCTCTTTAGTCACACCTGGAAAATATGACTGCTTCTGGGCAAACTCTTGCAGCAACATCGAATACAAGCGGCTGTCACGGCCCTCTTGCAGCTTAGCAGATGTGTCACCCAGAATCAGTCGACCCGACACCGAATTAGGTGTGCTGCGTAACGGCAACGTTGGCGCCTGGCGGAAGCCATATTGACGGGTATAGGCAGTAGTAGATTGGTTGGGGGTGGGTAGGATAGAGTAGGTAGCCATGTTATAGGCAAAGGTATTAACTTATTCGTATTCCGGGTCTAACGTCGCTAAAAAGTCTTCGTTGAGCAAGCCGAAGAAAACCTCTTTTTCCCGCAAGTGTACATGCTCTAACTGCTTAATCAGTGTTGCTAAGCCAGTTGTCGGCGTGTGCGTCTGCCATACTACATCAACATCAAATAGGGTCTGCCGCTCGCGCTGATTAAAAACTGGTTGCTGGTCAGTTACGGTCAGGTTCACCAGCAAGCCATCCGGTGCACGCAAGCTGGTTTGGATGTGCGTTCGTTCCGGTTCAGGTTGTCCAGGTAAGCTTAAAAGCTGAACTCGTAGCTGTTCATTAAATGGCCGCCAAGGCAACCCGTTGATGTAGCGAACTCCCACCTGCGTGAAATGCTTTATCTGGCCGGTTCCATAGAGTTGTGTCAGCACCCATTGAATCACTTGGCTGTAGCGCTCCCACCCTAAGTACTGCCCATCAACACTATTAAAGGAAATATGTCCATCACGGATGCGAAGAACCGTTTCTTCCCCCAAAAACATGGACTCTCGCTGGGTGCGTAGTTGCAATGACTCGTGTGCATTTGGGACAGCTAACGTTTGCGCCTGACCAGGTACATAAGTATAGCGTTGGGTTAAGGCTTGATAAAAAGACCCAAATGCTACTTCGGCTGGTAAGTGCGTTTCGAAGTGCACTTCCACGAATGTTTCCAGCAAAAGGTGTGGACTTAGCTTTTTGGGCAACCGCATGGTATCTGCTGACAGGTTTTTAATATAAGGAACGGCCGCTCCTCTTGTTTTATCCTATGCCATCGCTTAGTAATGAAATGGCAAAACGTAACTTTTTTTGCGAAAAGTAGCACCGAAAGGTTGTTGTTGTCGTAAGTGTACGCATATTTGCCGAAGGGTTTTAACGCAATAAGTGCGTACCTTTGCACTCCCAAAATCTAACGGTTTAGCTCATGCAAACAAAGAACAGCTCCCCGAAGACTGCCCTCGTGTTTCGTGATGCACGCCCTGACTTTCAAAGCCAGGCTTATCACGACCGCATCAAGCAAGTAATGACCGACGTTCGTTCCTTGCAGGAAAAGACAGTTATTGACCGCGACCGGCTCAAAGCCCGTGCTCGCTTCTAGCTTCTACTCACCTTATTAGCAGCGTCCCATTTCTTATGGGGCGCTGTTTTTTTTTGCATCCGGTCTTTTATGCTTACTAAGTCTATTGGCTACGAACTACTTCCTTACACAGAAGGTAATCTAGCTTACGCCCTTAGCAACGACTATGTGCTACCTTCCGAGGTGCGTAAGAAGCATCACTTCTGCTACTTCTGCGAATATTTTGGCTCTACCAATGATGGCTTAGCAGCTCGTACCATCCTCATCGAGCATCCCTACGTCAGCTCCTCTTTTCAAGCTGACTATGCTGATTATTACTCTCGCGGTTTTGCCGACTACCCTCGCTATTGCAAGCGAGTGCATTTTTTTAGTCAGGGCTTTGACCAGCCTGCCCTCGAAGCAGCGCTCACCGACCTAAGTCAAGCCGCCTTGTGGCACTCATACCTCGGGTACATCGTCATCAAACCATTGCCTGCCACTCCTATTGGTGCTACCTTGCTCAAGCCTTATGGCAACGGGCTAGCCAAGTTCCGGAACTACCCAGTACAACGGCTATACAAACTTAATCTACTAGGTAAGCAACTGAGTGTCGAGACATTAGCTTTTCAAGAGCAAGATGTTAATGTAAGTGCCTGTGCGACAACAGCACTGTGGATGGCATTTCATAAAACAGCTTCCCTTTTTCAAACTCCTCTACCCTCACCTTATCAGATTACTGCCTCTACGGGCAACCTGTTTAATAGCACTGGCCGAGTATTTCCGAATAAAGGCCTTGATTTATATCAGGTAGGGAAAGCTATTGAGTCCGTAGGGTTAGTGTCCGAGTTGCGGCTTTATCAGCCTCCATCAGAACTACACGCGCGGGCATTGAAGCAGATTCAAAGCTTACCAGCTGAGCAGCAGCCCGACCCCTCGAGGTGGCCCGAGTTGTGCAGGCAAGCGGCTGAGTCCCAAATGCAGGAAGCAAAGGGCCTTATCCATGCATATCTGCGCATGGGCTTACCTATTCTTTTGTTCATTCAGTTAGAGAATTTGGGCGGTCACCTCGTCACCATTACTGGCTATCGTGAGGCCGAGGCTGTTCCACTCCGGTCAATCAATATCTCGTTACTTTCTGACCGTATTGAACGCCTCTATGTTCATGATGACCAGATTGGCCCGTTCGCTCGCGTCGGATTCACACATGATGGTCGTCTAGAAACGGCGTGGCCAACTGGAAGCGATTGGCAGAATTGCAAAAAAGCTGTACTTGATGCCGTTTCAGTGCCAATCATTCCAGACATCCGCATTGAATATGAACAGGTTTACGAAAAAGTGGCCCTTTTTGACCAAGCGCTTCATGACTTCATACCCGAAGGTGAAGACCTTCTGTGGGATATACATCTGAGCTACAGCAATACATACAAAGAGGAACTTCGTAAACAAAGGCATAGTAACTATTCTCACCTTAATAGGCTCCTCAAAACCCTGCTACCAAAGTACATATGGGTTGCCCGCGCTTCATTGGGTGACAGTATTTTATTAGAGATGGTATTTGATGCAACTGACTTACACACTGGTTTCTATTGTCAGCTAATCAACGTATTTGGTCCACTGCGGGGCTTTCTACACAACTTACTTGAAGACCCTACTAGACAGGCTGATTTTGAAGCTGCTCCAAGCTTTGACCCTCGTTATTTACCGTTGTTATTGAGAGACCTGGACCTAATGCATTAAGAATCAACAAGCAAAGCAACGAGACTAACTGGCCGGGCGTGATGCTCGACCAGTTAGTCTCGTTGCTTTGGTATGGTAGTACAACTGGCATCCGACGGCCGCTGCTACCCCACTGAACTCCCAGCCTCGCACACCGATTACTAGGCGCCGCCCCAACCGGCTCTACATTTAACCCCGATGCGCCTGTTTTCTTGGTGGCTCGCCTGCCTCTCGTGCCTCAATGCCCAACTCCAGGACGTAGCTCAGGTCAACAGCCAGTAGAACTTCGCGTTCGCGTTCCGCAAGATATTTGAGAGCTTCTTCGTAGAGCGCCTAGAAGGCAACGAGGAGGTATTCTCCCGCGTGTTCGGCGATGCCGAACTGCGCTGGGCGGCTGAGCAGTATTTATCGGGCGAGGTCTACCGGCGCATTATGGAGCGGGTAGATACTTTGCAAGCGCCAGATTAACAGATTGTCTATTAATCAATACTTTCCAAGTAATTTGTAGTTTAATTAAATCCTACACGTCGGTGACCAGCACCTCCAAGAACGCCGCTACTTCGGCGGGTACGGTGCCTTGCTTCTTCTTCTTGGATTACCTGATGTACCCGCTCAACACTCCCACTACATTGCCGCTTCAATGCTTCGGACTTCGTCACTTTGTAGGCTCCTTGTGCATAAGTAATGAAGTTGGATTCGCCTAGGTGTGTGAAACGCTCATAGAGCTTACGCTTATAGACCTTGCCTCCATTTTTTCCGCCGGGTCCTTTTGCTTTCCTGACAGCCTTTCGAACTCCACGTCGCATACGCTGGTGATAACGAGCTAAACTTGAGGCTCGTATCCGAATGTCTTTTCCACAGTACTCTAGCCCTAGGTACTGTAATGGAAGGAAGTCACATTTTTCATCTCGGCACTCTAGTTCACCTGCGAAGGTCGTGGTGAAAAAGCGCCGTTCTGTTTTTCCTTCGTTTAGTTCTAAGTCTAGTTTGGTCAATTCTGCCCGCACCAGCGCCTCGGCTGTGTGCTCAGTGCCGATAGGCAAAACCAACAGCAGGTCATCGCAGTAGCGTCTATAAATACCGTGATTGGCCTTGGCGAACTTTTGCAGCACCATATCGGCCTGCATCATGTAGAGATTGGAGAGCACTGCACTTAGCGGTGCGCCTTGAGGGATGCCTTTTTTAGCGTCGTTGGTTTCTTGCAGAGGCAGCAACTGCTTACGAAACTGCTTTGGGTACACTAGACGCTTTCTCTTCTTACAACGTTTGAACTCTTCCCCCAGCACTGCCTTTAGTTGGTCCACTTGGATGAACCGAAAGCGCGTCATGGCCTTGAAAATGGTGTAATGGTCACGAGGAAGCTCTGGCTTTATCAGCAAATCCAGCCAAGCATCTTTCAGAATACGATGGTTGAGTGTATCAAAAAACTTAGTCACATCGAACGCAAGGGCAACACAGCAAGGCTGCGCTGCAACATAGTCGAATACCTCTTTGGCAAAGTGCAGATTATTACGGCCCTTGCTCCCGCGATAGGCTAATACACATTCATCCAGTCCTGCTTCCTGCAATCGAGTTTCTAGTAAGTCTTCTAACTGAAACCCATACCAAGAATAGAAAAGTGCATCGTGGTGAGATGCATAGCAAATCTCGCGTGGTTTCGGCGGCGCTGGACGACGCACCCCATCATCGCCTTTTTTATACCGTTTACGCAACTTCACCATCTTCAAAAATGGGTAGAACGCTCGTTTCCTCACATGCTCTGGGTCGAGCAGGAAGGGTTTCCATTCGTCTAGTTCATCTTTGGAAATAGCAAAGTCAAAGTGCAGGTATTGCTTACCCGAAGAGGATGGCTCTACTTTGGGAGAGTATAATGCTTGATTTCGCTGCCGGTGAAGGAGTTGCTTTTCCCACCGTACAAAGAGTGCATCATCTGCCATAATTGCACAGTGGGAAATACAAGCATTAAATCATAGGCTGAGGCGGAGATAGGCCACTCGCATTGCCCCAGCACACATTCTATTGTCTTGGGAAAGATGACTCTCGCCCATGCCTTCTGATAACGTATTCAAGACATGCAACCAGTCCTTCAGCAAATCGCCGAACTAGGCACAGTCCTTCATCTCATGCTCACCGTGGTTAGGTTCGCGACGCAGGCGGTATGCGCATACCGCCGGTGTTGCGGAACTAAACATGGGGCCAAAACTTAGTGCCACCTGCCCCAATCGGCAGGGTATGGCAAATGTAGTATAGAACTCAGAAAAATGATGCTCGGGTGAGTGTGGAACGAGACTAAGTCTAACACAGGCACAATCAGCCTTGAAATTAATCAGAAGCCGTAGGGCACTATGATGACCTGTGTAAACCACCGTGTAAACCAAAAGCAAAACAGCCACTCAGTATCGCTACTAAGTGGCTGTTTCTCAATTGTGGGAGATACTGGGTTCGAACCAGTGACCCTCTGCTTGTAAGGCAGATGCTCTGAACCAGCTGAGCTAATCTCCCGAGTGGTTGTGCCCGTTTGGGAGTACAAAGATGGGGGACTTTTTTGGATTGACCAAACCCGGCGCTAAAAAAAGTGGGCAGTCAGGCTAGCTGGATGGGGTAAAAAATTAGCAATCAGCCATAAAAAAAATAAAAAATGCGCTGGTATGGTTCAGCAGCCCAGGTTCGGCAACGCTACGGGCGCGTAGCCGTTAGCAGGGCCGGGCTTCTGCCGACAGGGAGAAGCTTTCTTTCATCTTTTACCACTCAATTCTTTTCTTTCATGGAAACGCAGCTGCTGCAAAACTATTCGGAGCCTGAAAAAACGGCTTACCTCTCGGCTATTGCTTCGCTGGCTACGGCCGACCGCCAGGCCACTTCTACCCAGATAGAGTTTTTGCAGCATCTGACCCAGCAGGCCGGCTTATCGGCCGGCTCGGCTCAGCAGGTGCTTCAGGCCGCACAAGACCCCAATAACCAGACGGTGCAGCAGAGCCTCGACCAGCTTAAGAGCAGCGACCTGCGCTACTCTCTCGTAACCGACCTCATCAGCTTTGCCCGCGTCGATGGCACCTACTCGCCCGGTGAAGAAGAGATGGTGGGCAAAATGGCGGCTTATCTGGGCGTAAACCCCGACCAGAAGCAGGCCCTCGAAAACGTAGTAGACCAGGCCGCCAGCGTGCCGCACGACCCCCAGGACCCCAGCAAGCAGGGCTTCCTAAGCGGCCTCGGCGACAAGCTGAGCAGCGTAGGCATTCCCAAAAATGCGCTGATGGCTGGCCTGCTCGGCGTGGTGGCCCCTATGGTCATTTCGCGGGTAATTGGCGGCGGGGGCACCAGCCAGGGCCAGCCGAGCGGCACCCTGGGCGGCCTGCTGGGCGGCGCAATGGGCAACCTGGGGGGCCAAGGCTCGCTGGGCGGCATGTTGGGCGGCCTGCTCGGCGGCGGGATGCTGGGCGGCCTGTTTGGCGGCGGCAACAGCCAGGCCAGCCAATACCCGCAGCAGGGTTCGATGGGCGGCGGCCTCGGCTCCATTATGTCGGTGCTGGGCGGCCTGGGCGGGCAGCCCAACTCGCAGCCCGCCAGCGCGGGTGGCGGCGGCATCATGGGTAGTGGCCTCGGTGGGCTGCTCGGCGGCCTGTTTGGCCGCTAAGCTGGCCTGACGACAATCAAGAAGCTGCGCAAAATATAGAATTAATTATATATTTTGCGCGGCTTCTTGATTGTGGCTGGTAATTTGAGGCAGCCCAGTGCAAATGATTATTCTTTAGTTATTTACGTAGATAAACAAGTCATCGGGACCTACTTTCTCGCGGCTGTGCCAGCCGCGCAGGCCCATACGCGGGGCCGCTACCCCGCGCTCGAGTCGTTTCGGGCTGCGGAAGATGCGGATTTCGTCCCACACGTTACTGTTGAGCAGGGCCGTAAGCACGGTCGGGCCGCCTTCGACCAGCACCGACTGAATAGCGCGGGCGTGCAGGTCGGCCAGCACGGCGGGCAGCAGGTCGGGCGAGGGCGCCTCGCCAGCAGCGGCAAAGGGCAGCGTTACGTAGTCGAGGTTAGGCGTGCCGGAGCGGGTACGATGCGTGTAGATGAGGGTGGGCTGAGAGCCGTCGAGCACATGGTGGGTGGGGGGCAGCGCCAGGTTTTTATCAAGTACAATGCGCGTGGGCTGGGGGCCGGGCCACTCACGGGCGCTTAGGTGGGGGTTGTCGTGCAGGGCGGTACGGGTGCCCACCAGAATAGCGGCCTCGTCGGTGCGCCATTTATGCGTCAGCAGCTGGGCCTGGGGGCCGCTTAGCTGCACTTGCTGGAAGTGGGGTCCCGCCAAAAAGCCATCGGCCGACTCGGCCCATTTCAGTACCAGGTAAGGGCGCTTTTTCTCCTGGAATGTAAAGAAGCGCCGATTGAGCTGGCGGCCAGCCTCGGCCAGCAGGCCGGTGCTCACGCGCACGCCGGCGGCGCGGAGCTTGTCGAGGCCCCGACCGGCCACCAGGGGGTTGGGGTCGTCGTTGCAGACAATAACCTCGGGCACGCCTTTGGCGATGAGCAGGTCGGCACAGGGGGGCGTTTTGCCGTGGTGCGCGCAGGGCTCCAGGGTCACAAATACCCGGCTTTGGCGCAGCAGCGCCTGGTCGGCCACGCTGGCCAGCGCATTTACCTCGGCATGGGGGCCGCCGTACTGCTGGTGAAAGCCTTCGCCCAGAATAGTAGTATCCGGGCCTACTACTACGCAGCCCACCATCGGGTTGGGGCGCGTGTAGCCGAGGCCAAGCGCCGCCAGGTCGAGGGCGCGGCGCATAAAAAGCGAGTCATCGGGCACAGGCATAAGGCAGGGGCAGAGCGGGTTGCTGGCGTAAAGCTATTCGCCGGCCGCCCGTTGTTCGCTATTCGGCGGTTGTTATTCGTTGCTCGGGGTAGATAAGAAGTTGACTAACAAAGTAAAGTAGCCAGCGCACAGTAAGCAGCTGGCGATGAGCAACAACTACCGGGCAGTGCCGGCGGCTTGGCAGTCTCTCGCTACCGGGCCGCCATCTTTGCAGCTGCCATGACAACGACCCAGCAGCTTACCACTAGCCTTGCCGCCGCCTTACGGGCCATTTATCCCGAGCCGGAGGCCCAGGCGCTGGCGGCGCTGGTGGCTGAGCACCTGCTGGGCTATTCGCCCTTGCAGCGCCGCATGCAGGCTGCCGCACCCGTGCCGGCCGCGGTGCTGGCGCAGCTGCCGGCGCTGCAGGCGCGGCTGCTGGCCCACGAGCCGGTGCAATATGTGCTGGGTACGGCGCACTTCGCGGGCCTGGAGCTGGCCGTGACGCCCGCCACGCTTATTCCGCGCCCCGAAACCGAGGAGCTGGTGCAGCTGATAGCCCGTGCCCACGCCGGGCGGCCGGGCTTGCGCCTGCTCGATGTGGGCACCGGCAGCGGCTGCCTGGCCATTGCGCTGGCCCGTGCGCTGCCCGGAGCCCAGGTGCTGGCCGTGGATATTTCGGCCGATGCCCTGGCGGTGGCCGGGCAGAATGCCGCCCGCTACGCCCCCGGTGTAGAGTTCGAGCAGCTTGATATTCTGCACGCTAGCCCGGCTGCACTGGCCCCCGGCAGCCTCGATGTGCTGGTGAGCAACCCCCCCTACGTATGCGAGAGCGAGCGGGCGCTGATGCGCGAAAATGTGCTGGCCTGGGAGCCGGCCACGGCCTTGTTTGTGCCCGACCGCGACCCGCTGGTTTTTTACCGTCGGCTGGCCGGGCTGGCCGCAGTACTGGTGCGGCCGGGCAGTAGTATCTGGCTGGAAATCAACGAGCGCCTGGGGCCGGAAACCGCCGCGCTTTTTTCGGCGGCGACCTTTGAGCAGGTGGCCGTGCTGGCCGACTTTCTGGGCCGGCCGCGCTTTGTGCGGGCCGTGCGGCGCTAGGGGCGGCAAACAAATCGTGTAGCTACAGGGTTTGTAGTCGCTTGCCTACGGGCAGCTCTTCTACCTTTTATCTCTCCTCGACAATGACTGAGCAACCGCTCCTGACGGCATTCCACTCCGATAAGCTGAGCTTGAAAAACCGCGTCGTGATGGCGCCCATGACGCGCAGCCGCGCCGACAACTCCGGCAACGTACCCAACGACCTGATGGTGGAGTATTACACCCAGCGCGCCTCGGCGGGCCTCATCGTATCGGAAGGCACCTACGTGAGCCGCGACGCGGTGGGCTACATCAACGTGCCCGGCATCTATACGCCCGAGCAAGTAGCAGGCTGGCAAAAGGTAACCAGCGCCGTGCACGCGCACGGCGGCAAGATATTCGTGCAGCTCTGGCACGTGGGGCGCATCTCGCACCCCGACCTGCTCGACGGCCGCCTGCCGCTCTCGGCCTCGGCCCTCAACCCTCACAGCCAGGTGTATACGCCCACCGGCTTTAAGGACACGGTGGCGCCCCGGGCCATGACGGTGGACCAAATCAAGCAAACCGTGGCCGACTTCGTGCAGGCCGCTAAAAACGCGCTGGCGGCGGGCTTCGACGGGATGGAGATTCACTCGGCCAACGGCTACCTGTTTCACCAGTTTTTCAACGGCACTGCCAACCACCGCACCGACGAGTACGGCGGCTCGATAGAAAACCGCGCCCGCTTTTTCTTCGAAGTGCTCGATGCGCTGAAGGCGGCCGGTATTGACCTGGGCCAGGTGGGCGTCCGCCTCAACCCCTCGCTCAACGGCCTCTTTGGCATGACGCTCGACGCCGAAACCATCCCGACGTTTGACTATATCGTGAAGCGCCTCAACGACTATGGCCTGGCGTATCTGCACCTCACCGAGCCCTTTACCGATGTGAGCGCTATTCCGTACGCCGAGCAGCACATTGCCAAGCGCTACCGCCCCTTATATAGCGGAACGCTAATAATCAACGCGGGCATGACCCAGGATAAAGGCAACAAGGTGCTGGCCGATGGCGACGCCGACCTCGTAGCCTTCGGCACGCTCTACATCTCGAACCCCGACCTGGTGGAGCGCTTTGCGCAGCACGCGCCCCTCGCCCCGGCCGACAAGGATACCTTCTACGTGCCCGGTGCCAAGGGCTATACCGACTACCCGGCCCTGACAAAGGCTTCGTAAGGCCGGCTCTAGCCTGTTAACCCCACCTTCGCTCAGACAGCCTGGCTGCCTGGGTGAAGGTGGGGTTTTTATATAGTTAAAGTAATATGTCTGGGCTGGCGTGCTATTCCTGGTGCCGGAGCCAGACTTCGGCCTCGGCCTCTTTGTCGAAGGAGCGGAAGCGGATGGAAAGGCCCTGTACATTGGTCGTGATGTAGGCCGTGGCCAGGCGGGCATACAGATTGACAGATACCAGAATGGCCCCCACGCGGTAGCCAGCGTGCTGCACGGCGTGCGGCAGCCAGGTAGTGGTAATCCAGGCCTGCTCCTCGGGCGAGTAGGGAAGTATCTCAACCTGATTGCCGAGCACCTTGCCCCAGCCGTATTGCTGCAGGGCCTGGGTCAGGTGCTGCATCAGGGCCTGGGTGTCGGCCAGAGTGCGGGCATTGGGCTTCCAGTGCAGGCGCAGAAATTTGCCGGGGTCGGTGAGTATCCGGCCGGCAGCATTCTCAAAAATAACAGTGGGGGAAAACACGGGCGCCATTGCGGGCCAAAGGTAGCCGAAGCCAGGTGATAGCTTGCTGAACTTGCCGGTTAGCTTAAATAAAACCAGTTGCAGGCAGCACATTACGACCAGGCTTTCGCCGGCGGCGGCCGGGTTGCTGCGGCTGGCCGCGCCACTACTTAACGGGGCAGGTCGGGCCGAAAAACTGACCGGCCTGGCAGCAGTCAGGGAATAAGCGGCGGCCTCCGAGCGTTGGGGCAGCTACCGGCGACTGGCGCGACTGCGCCCGCTTGCCGACCTTTGTTGTTATGGTAGTTTTTCGTAGCCTGCTTAGGCGGCTGTTGCTGGTGCTGGGGAGTGGTGGTGCGCTGGCGAGCTGCGCCAAATCCAGCGGTCCGCTCAAGCTCTATTTTATCAGCGCCAATCGCTTTACATCGGGCAATCGCTCTGTGGTAGGGCCGGGCGATACCTTGGCCACGCGCCTCTACGCCACAGCCGCCACTGGCAATACCCTGAAAAGCTTTCGGGTGACGGTGGCGTATTCGCCAAGCCGGGTGCCTTTTGCCTACCCTTCCACGGTGCTGGGTTTCAACTACAGCGCCCTGCCCAAAGATTCGCTGATTACCTACCTCGACTCTACGCTGACTTCCCCGGCCGGCGCGCCAACCGATTTCTTATATACTACCGTTTTCGGGGCGCGTACCACCTCAGGCACCGAGCGCTGGCTGTTTACGGCTACCGATAAAGATGGCAATACCTCGTCGCGCACCTTTACGCTGTCGGTGCGCCGGAGCGACTCTACGGCTGTTTACCACGACTACCAGTTCAACCTGCCCGCCACCTCTTATAGTCCGGGAGCCCGCCGCTTTATCGAGCTGAAATCGGGCATTGCGTACCCAGCCTACTCGGTAGTGGGCAGCGTACCCAACCCCGCCGTGCAGAGTCAGATTGATGTCATTCTGCTGGCCGACGGCCAGCGCCTCGCCTCGCCCGACGAGACCTCCCTCAAGCTAAGCATGAGTAAGTGGTCCGTAGCCCGGCGGGCTACCCGCTTTCGCCTCACTGCCATGGACAAGACCGGCTTCGACAACACCCAGGATACCATTGCCATCCGGCAGCAGTTTGCCGGCGGCACGCTGTCCTTGGTATCGGGCCTGGCACTCAACCAGGTGTATGCCTTTCGCACGGCTGATGCAAAGCCTTATTACGGCCTGCTGCACGTATACAGCCTGCCCAGCGGCACCACGGCCGGCCTGCAGCTGCGCGTGCGGGTAGCCAAGCACGCGCTGGGGCAGTAGCCGCCGACCACTAAAAAAGCCTCGGCCTGCTTAGGTCGGGGCTTTTTTAGTGGTCGGCGGCAAGATTAGAAAGTAAGGCCGCCCGTCACGCTTACCGTGAAGCGACTGTAGTCGCTGGCAATAACCGGGGCCGCGCGGACAACCGGTGTCGCGGGGGCCGGGGTAGGCTGCACTACCTCATTGCTAACCAGCGTATAGGGTGAGTAGCGGTCTTTGTAGGCCAGGTAAACCCCGGCCACATCCACAAAGAAGCTTTTACTGCGAATGCCCAGGCCGCCGGTAAAGTAGTTCTGGTCGCGGTTGTACGAGGCCGTTCCCGCATAGGGGCTGGCATAGCGGGCGTACCCGGCCCGCACCCGGAAGATATCGAGGCGGCCTTCGGCCCCTACGCGCAGGTTTACTACGCTGCGGTAGCCACTGGCAATGACTGCGTTGCTATTATCCAGGTAAGGGTCGGTCGAGCCATCGGTGGTATTAAAGTGCGAGGCGCTGTAGTTGAGGTACTCCACATCGCCGGTCAGGAAGCCGTATTTCGATAGCAGTACGGTAACCCCGCCGTTGGCCCGGAAGGGCGTGGTAATGCTGTAGTCGTAGCCTGGGATGGAAGTAGAAAATACATTCGGCTGATTTGGCGGCGAGTACTGTGAGGTAAGCGTAGTACCGTACGTATCAGTGAGGTGGATATACGTGGGCGTTTGTACCGAGGCTCCGAGGCGCACGGCATCTACCACCCGGTAAATAAGACCCAGGCGCGCATTAATGCCCGTGCCGGTAGTTTTCAGTGTTTCTACGAAGTTGAAGTCTTCTCCCCCGTTAGTGCTCTCACTGAAGGTGCTGGTGCGCGTACGGTTCATTGACACAATGCCGATGCCCCCGCCAATGTAAAGCTTGTCGCGGTAGTTGGCCCCGTAGCCGAGGTCGAACTGCGAAAGGGAGCCTTTGCTGAGTACCTGCTCGCGCTGAGTTACGGGGCCAGTGCGCACGGGCGTTACAACCTGGTAAAAGGGATGGGTAGGGTCGGCTGGGTTTTTGATGGTGTTGGTGCTCGTCAGGGAGCCGGCGGCCGCCAGGCCGTCTATATCCGTATAGCTGCCGCTGTTAAACTGGTTAGCAATATCCTGTACTGCATTCTGATAGCCCGCCGACGTGTAGTCGCTATAGCCACCCGGCTCGCGCAGATACTGCATAAACGAGTGCTGCTCGTCGGTCTGATTCTTATAGCTCAACGCCTGGTTAAAATCGGCCAGCCGGGTAAAGCCCAGGGCAAATGAGCCACCGCGCCAGTCACTGCTATTGTCAGTGTCAGGCCGCCGGTTGGCAAACACTACGCCCAGGCTGGCTACGTGGAAGCTATTGGCCGTCTGGTTGAGGGCGGCCAGGTTGCCCGTGTTGGCGGCATTGGCAATGGGAGCCGAGCTAGCGCTGCCAAAGCCCACGCCGGGCGTAAAGCTCACCTCCGACTTCGTGAAAAAGCCGAGGCCAGCCGGGTTGCTGCTCAGGTTACTGAAGTCACTGCCCAGCGAGACGTTGGCCCCTCCCAGCCCCAGCACCCGGGCAGTACCGGCGGGACCCTGGCGCGAGTATAAAAGCGCGTCGTCTACGTAGCTGCCTTGTGCCTGCGCCGAATAGGCAAGACCCAGAAAACTGCCCAGCACCGTAGCCAGGCTCCTAAATACGTGCTTCATACAGAAAAAATTGGGGCAAAAAAGAGCCGGTCCGAGGGACCGGCTCGGGTAAATCAAGCTGTAACTATATAAAATTATGACTAAGTGAGTGGGTGACCCTAGCGGCCACCCCGGCGACCGCCTCCTCCACCGCCGCCCCCAAAACTGCGACCACCACCGCCGCCATACCCGCCGCCACCGAAGCTGCGGCTGGGGCTGTAGCTGGGCTGGCTGTAGCTGCGACTCGGCTGGCTACCGGTATTGTATTGCGGCTGGCCACCAAAGCCGCGGCCCTGCATGGCCGGCTGGCTAGCGCTGGGAGTTGCAGCCGGCCGAACGCTGCCGGCAGTCCCGGCATTGTTGTTACCAAAGAAGCCGCTGAAAAAGCCGCGCCGCGCCGTGCTCTGCCCCTGCGGAGCAACTGCATTCGGCCGGCTGGCCGTGGCGCCCGGCGTCGAGTAAGTAGGCTGGCCTACTACGTTGCCGCCTCCGCCGCCATCGCGGCGCGTGGGCATAGTCATGCCGGCTGGCTGGCCAGTGGCGCCATTAACCGTAGTGCCCGGCCCTACCGCGCCGCCCGTGGAGTAAACGCCGGCATTGCGCCAGCCGCCCCCGCCGGTAGCGCCGTTAACCGTTGTAGAGGTAGGGGCCACCCCGTTCAGGACCGAGCCGCCCCGCATGCTGCGGTGCCCTACCAAGCCAGAGTTGACACCCACGGCACCTGGGTAAACTGCTGCCCGGCTATAGCCGTAGCCGAAGTCGCTGTAGCCGTACCGGCCGTAGCCATACGGATAGCCATAGCCAAAGGGGTAGCCGTAACCAAACCCAAGGCCGATGCCTATCCCGTAGCCAAACGGCGAGTAAAAAGGCGAGTAGAACGGGTCGTAGAACCCGCCGTAGGGATAACCCCCAAAGCCGAAGGGCGAATACCCGTAGCCAAACGGCGAGTAGCCGTACCCGATACTCAGCCCCATGCCGTAGCCGAAGGGAGAGCCATAGAAGGAGGGCGACACCGACCAGCTCGGCGTGTAGTTGTAGGAGCTTACGCCCGGCCCGGTATAGGGCTGGCCAAAACCACTGGCGTTGTACGACGAGTAGTTGTTGCTGTAGTAGTCAGTACCATTGGTATTGGCGCTTTGCTGGGTGCCGCCCTGGTAGTCCGGGTTGGCGTCCTCCGTGGTGGCTACACTAGCGGGTGCCTGGGTAGCGGTAGCCGGCGTAGTGCCATTGCCACTATAAACCGAATTCGACGAGCTGATGGGCGTCGTTCGGTCTTTAGAAGAATAATAGACGCCGTCGTTCTCGGTGGAGTTCGTCAGCGCCCCGGACGTGGCGCACCCGCCCAAAGCGAGCAGCGCCAAAGCCGGCAAAGTAGCGGTGAGCAGGTTTTTCATGACTGAAAAAATGAGAAATCAGCGAGCTGCTGAATGAGTTAGTAAAATAAAGTCCTCGCGAATGGAAGCTAAGTGAAGACCAGCCGGATGGCCTGGCCTGAAAACAACTGCTTAAAGCTACAACATTCGCGTCGGCGCGCACTACTATAACGTAATTTCGCCCCAAAACGGTGCCGTTTAATTAAAGTTACTGTCACAAAACCTATACCAGAATCGTCTGGCTCGTAGCCGGAGCCGAAAACTGGTTTTTAGACTGTCATATGAGTAAAAAGTTGCCTACCCGCCAGGAAGATTATTCGGCCTGGTACAACGAGCTGGTGAAGCGCGCCGGCCTGGCCGAAAATTCCGCCGTGCGCGGCTGCATGGTCATTAAGCCCTATGGCTACGCCATTTGGGAGAAGATGCAGCGCCAGCTCGACGACATGTTTAAGCGCACCGGGCACGATAACGCCTACTTCCCGCTGTTCGTACCCAAGAGCTTATTCGAGGCCGAAGAAAAAAATGCGGAAGGCTTCGCCAAGGAGTGCGCCGTGGTAACGCACTACCGCCTCCAGACCGACCCCGACCGCCCCGGCAAGCTGCGCGTCGACCCCAACGCCAAGCTCGAAGAAGAGCTGATTGTGCGCCCCACTTCGGAGGCCATTATCTGGAGCACGTATAAAAACTGGATTCAGAGCTACCGCGACCTGCCGCTGCTCATCAACCAGTGGGCCAACGTGGTGCGCTGGGAGATGCGCACGCGCCTGTTTCTGCGCACCGCCGAGTTTTTGTGGCAGGAGGGCCACACCGCCCACGCCACCGCCACCGAGGCCGTGGCCGAAACCCGCCAGATGCTCGATGTGTACGCCGAGTTTGCCGAGGAGCATATGGCCCTGCCCGTGGTGAAGGGCGTAAAAACGCCCAACGAGCGCTTTGCCGGCGCCGAAGACACCTATTGCATCGAGGCGCTGATGCAGGATGGCAAGGCGCTGCAGGCCGGCACCAGCCACTTTCTGGGCCAGAACTTCGCCAAAGCCTTCGACGTGCAGTTTGCCAACAAGGAGGGCGTGCGTGAGCACGTGTGGGGCACCAGCTGGGGGGTAAGCACCCGCCTGATGGGCGCGCTCGTGATGGCCCACTCCGACGACGAGGGCCTGGTGCTGCCACCCAAACTGGCCCCGATTCAGGTGGTCATTATTCCAATTTATAAGACCGGCGAGTTGGATGCGCTGCTCGAGCGCATCCAGCCCATTCAGCAGGGGCTGGCCCAGCGCGGTATCTCGGTGAAAGTAGACAGCCGCGACACCGAGCGCCCCGGCTTCAAGTTTGCCGAGTGGGAGATGAAGGGCGTACCCGTGCGCCTGGCCATCGGCGCGCGCGACCTCGACGCCGGCACCGTAGAAGCCGCCCGCCGCGACACGAAAGAAAAGCTCCAGCTGCCTTTGGCCGACGTAGTGGACAGTGTGGACCGCCTGCTGAATGATATTCAGCTTAATATATATTCTAAGGCGCAGCAGTACCGGGTTCGGCACACCACCCGCGTCGAAACCTACGACGAGTTTAAGGCCGTGCTCGATGGCGAGGGTGGCTTTGTAGTAGCGCACTACGACGGCACGTCCGAAACTGAGGAGCGCATTAAGGAGGAAACCAAGGCCACCGTGCGTTGCCTGCCCCTCAACGAGCCCGACGAGGAAGGCGTCTGCATCGTGACGGGCCGGCCCAGCCCGCGCCGGGCCTGGTTTGCCCGGGCGTATTAGGGTCATGTGAAACTATGAAGACACACAGCGTAGAAGAGTTCCTGTCGTTTTAATTTATAGAAGCGGTTTCGGAAGAAGAATTGAGCGGCATTGCCGGCGGGCGGCCGGCGATGCCGCTCAAAATCGTTCGGTTAACGAGCGGACAGCCGGCGAAAAAGCCGGCGGCCCGCTTCGGCCCCGACTTCCGAAACCGCTTCTATGAATTAAAACGACAGGAACTCTTCTATACCGTGATTCAAACCTTCTCCTCCAGCCATAAAAAGCCAGCTGCCAACAGAAACAACCCGAAGAACCAACCCGCCGGCCACGGCTGCTGCACCGTAGTCATGGCCGGTTGGCCACCCTGGCTGGCGCCAGGTGGCGTAGTGCGGGCAGCCAGCGCCTGCTGCCGGGCAGCTAGCTCGGGGCCGCGCCAGGCGGCCGGGTCGTACACGTAGAAGCTGTGCGTGGTGTGACCAGGTCCGCGTACCGAATGCCAGCCCGCTGTGGCGGGCCAATACTGTGCCGTGCTCCACTCGGGCAGGCGGGTATCCTGGGCGAGGGCTAGCCGCACGACGGGGCCGCCTGCCAGCGGCTGCACGGTGGGCAGGCTAGTCGGCCGGGGCCCTGCCAGCCGCAACGTAAGCGGCTGTTGCGTCCGGGGCCACTGGTCGAGCACCTGCCAGCTGGCAGCCGGGGCGGGCGGCGGGGTGGCGGAGGTGAGCAGTTGGCTCCAGAATGAGTTATAGGCTGCCTGCTGCCCCTGCAAAGCCCAGTGAAAAGTTTCGGGTACTACTGATACCACTACGGCACCCAGCCCGAAGCGCCGGGCAGCTACCACCGGTGCCGAGCCGTGCGCCAGCACCAGCGGGCGGGCGGCGCTGGCCCGAAGCTGGGCCGGCTGCATGGCCCGTACCGCAGTAGGAGCATAGGGCCAGCTAAGAAGCTGCGAAGTAGCCCCGGCTACGGGCAGTGGCTGCACTACGAAGTCGGCGCGGGCGGGCGTAGCTGCTGGCAGGGGCGCAGCATCGGCCAGCACCACCAGGCCCAGCCGGCCTTCCCGGATGGCGCCGTGCAGGGCCTGGCTTTCGGCGCCCGGGAGCGTAGCCAGGGTGGCAGCGTCGGCTACTACCACGGCGTAGCGGCTAAGTAGGCTGGGCGTAAGATGGTCGAGCGACTGCGCGGCCTGGTTGAGAACCTCAGTTTGCACCAGCCCCCGGCTAACGGTGGTGCGCAGGGCCACGGCCCGTCCAGCGGCCGCAAGGGCGTTTTTCAGAAACTTAAACTCGAAGCCCGGCACGGCCGCCAGCAGCAGCACGGGCGGCAGGGGCGCCGTGTTTATTTCTAAGGGCAGGGGCTCGCTGGCCTGCAGGTGACCGCTGCGGCGCAGTCGTAGCTCGTAGCGCGCCAGTCCGGCCGTTTTGGGTTGGTAGCGGAGGTGAAAGCTGCCCGCGCCAGCTGGCAGCCGGACGGAGTCGCGCCCCGCGCCTTCGGCCCAGAGGCTCACCCAGGCCGGCCCGGCCTGGGTGGCGACTACGCTGCCCTCGGCCTCCGCATACTGGCCCAGGCTAAGCTGCCGGCTCCAGGCAGCTGCCCGAAAACCCTCGGAGGCCGGCCCCGCGTGGTACACTACGGGTAGCCGGCCCAGCAGGGCAAGCTCGGCTGCCGGCAGGCCTTCACCCAACAAATGCAGCCGGTGCAGGGCCGGCCGCTGCTCAGCGAGTGTAAGCAGACTACCCAGCGCTTTGGAGTGAGCCACCGGCTTGGTGCCGTAGGTCCAAACTGCCGTGCCGGCTCCCAGGTGTCGCAGCAGCTGCTTTAGCGTATCGGGCTGGTAGCCAGGGGTAAGCACAATGGCCTCGGCCCGGGCAGCGGGTACGGCGCGCAGCGGCGGGTAGGCCATTAGCCAAAAGGCCAACGGGGCCGCCAGGCTGGCGGCCAGCCGCCCCGCCAGCCGACGGCGGTCGGGGCGATGCCAGGCAGCCCAGGCCAGCCCCAGCGCTAGCAGCCCGCAGGCCAGTGCGATAAGCAGTGAGTAGGGAGCAGGTAACAAGGTGGATAAGGCAGTGGTATGCTAAAAATATATACTTAAAATAAAATACTTAATAATCATTGAGCTAACTCCCGGAAGTAGCGCTGGCCTAGTCGGTCGGGGGTAGTGGCGGGGGCAGCTGTGGGTACAGGTGCCGGCAGCAAGTCGGTGAGGGCGCGCTGGGCCAGCGCCAGGCAGGAAACGCAGGGAATGCGGCCGGCCCGCGCATCGGCCGCGAGCTGACGCAGGCCGCGCAGGGCTGGCAGATACAAGCCAGGTTTTTGCAAAGCAGCCTGGGCCAGCGCCGTGCCGGCCTGCTCGAGCGGGGTCGCATCGGCGGGGCGAGCCGGGTGCGTGGGCAGGCTTTGGGCAAGGGCCAGCCAACGCAGCGCAGCGCGCACGGTGGGCTGCGTGGCCGGGGCGGGCACCGTAGCTTGCAGGCGCGGGGCGGCGGCGCCCTTCAGCTCGCCGGTGAGGCGCAGCGTGGCTTCGGGCAGGGGCGGGGGCGTGAAGCCGGCCTTTTTCACGTAGGCGCGGGTTTGCTGCTGCACCTGCTTGAGCAGGCGCAGGGCGCGGTACTCGTAGGGCCGGGCGGCGGCGGGCTGGCCGGTGCGCAGGCGCAGCTCGGCGGCCCACATCTCGTCGAGCACCGCGTGCAGCTTAGCCTTCACAGCGGGCTCCAGGAAGTCGGCGGTTTCGGCGTCGTCGTGCTTGTGCATGTAGGGGTCCATGAGCGCATCGGTGGCGGCGGTGGGCGAGGCATTGCGGCCGGTGGGCGCCTCGGCGTGGTGGTCGTGGTCTTCGGCCTCGGCGGTAGGTGCGGCCGGTTTGGGGTCGGCGGCGGGCGCGTCGGCGGTAGGCGAAGCGGGCTCGTCGGCGGTGGGCGGCCCGGCGGTCACGCCCAGGCCTTTTTCGGCTTCCTCACCCAGAAACTTACCGTAGCGCAGGCGTAGCGCCTGCTGGTCGAAGCCCAGCGCATTGGCCCGATTGCTAAACTCGGCCGTCGTCAGCTTGCTCTTCTCGGCCAATAGCTTTTCGGTGTCGATAATTATCTGGCGCTCGCTGCGAAAGTAAGCCGGCGCGGTATTCACGCCCATGCCCATGTCGAGGGCGCTGCTGGCGGCGGCCGTGTCCTGCCACTGCACCAAAAAGGCGTCTGAGCGGGCCGCGTGGCCGTTGTTGTCGCGGGCCTGCACGTAGAAATACAGCTCGTCGCCGTAAGTAAGGCCCAGTTTGGGCAAATTCAGCTGGCTGGTTACCGTAGCTTCGGCGGGCTGCCCGCCCAGCCCGGCGCTGAGGTCGCGGCGCACTTCGTGAAACTTCACCGCCTCGCCCTGGCCCTGCGCCACGGTAATGACCAGCTCGGCCTGGGTCAGGCCATAGTCGTCGTGCAGACTGGCCTTAACGGCTACCTCGGGCCGGGTGCCCACTGCGGCAATAAGCGTATAAGGCTTAGGGGTTTGAATGCGAACGACGGGCACCTGGTCGGGCCGTACATCAAGGGCGTAGTCGTCGGAGGTTTGCCCGGCGTAGCGTAGGCGGTAGAGCGTGGAAGCGGCAACTGTCAGCACCAGCTCAAACTGCTTATCTACCCCCTTTGTCGGCGTTAAGGGCAGTTTTTGACCGCCGATTTCAAGAACCGGCGCGGCCCCCGTGGTGCGACTAACGCGCACCTGCCAGCGCACCTGTGACCCCTGCGGGCATTGGAAAGTGGCGGCCGCGGGCACAAAGGCCGCGAGCCGCGTGTAGGCCGGCGGCGTCACCAGCAGGGCGACCTTCGTGATGCGCGGCGCGGCGGCCGGCAGGGGCTGGCTTGCATCGGAAGAAAAATGCATGGCTACGGCTGCCGGAGCCAGTGCGCTGGCCCGCGGCGTGGGCAGCCACCAGGCCAGGGCGCAGCCAATAAGTAGCAAGCCGCTGACTAACAAGCTGTTTTTAAAGGAAACCGGTAGCAGCCGGCTTGGCGGGGCTGCCAGCCCGGCGAGGCGCTGGCTTATGCGCTGCTGCTGCAGCTGCCCCAGAAAAGGCAGCTGCTCAGGCTCTTGTAGTAATAAGCCGCTGCTATCTTCCAGCTCCGGAAAAAGCCGGTCGAGCTGCCGGGCTACGTCGGCCAGCCCGGCCAGCCGCCGCTGCCATAGCTGCCAGGCAGCTACCGCCAGCAGGAGTGCCATGCCCGCCAGCAGCGCCGGGCGCCCGGCGGGCCAACGGATAGCCAACAGGCCTAGCAGCAGCAGGCCCAGCATAGCTGGCACTACTACGGTGGTCAGCCGCCGCCCCAGGTAGCTGCGCCCCGCCGCCCGCAGCTGTTGGCGAGCGGTCCACAAGTCCGTTGCTGCGCGAAAAGCTACCTGGGTCATAAATCGGGGTTTTCGGAGGCTGGGTGCAAGGTTTAGGCTGGTAAAGTAGCGTTAGGCCGCCGTTGCGCCAGCCAGCGCTCCAAGCCAAAAAGCAGGATTACTAACCCAATAAGCCAGGGGCGAAGGTCGGTGAAGCGATAAGCAGCTACCGGCTGCGCGGCGCCCGTGGCCAGCCGGGCCGGGCGGGCGGGCAGCTGGGCCGGGTCGAGCCGGCGCTGGTCGTGGGCCGTGAGCGCCGAATCGACGCCCAGCTGCGGCTCGGCCGCCAGCACCTCCAGCAGGAGTGCCGGCAGCGCCGGGCTTTCCGATAGCGTACTCCAACCGGGGCCAAGCCGGGTAGCTAACTGGTAAAAACAGCCCCGCCCCTGGGGGCTGGCCGCCAGCACGGCCCGGCCCTGGCCATCGGCCCAGCGGCTCAGGCTGTGGGCCTCCACTGGCTGCCGGCCGCGGCGCCCAATGCGAATGGCTGCGCCAGGGTCGGTGGTAGTCAGCGCGGCCGTATCTGCCGTGCCTGGCCCTGCTGCTTCCTGCCACAGGTGCAGGCCCCGCGGCACCTGGCGGCGCCAGGCTGCCGGCACCTGGCTATCGCTCAGCCAGAAAAGCCAGTCGGGCGCCTGGGCGGTATCTGGTAAGCCGGGGCTGACCGTGAGGGCGAGCGGGGCCGGCAGGCCCACCGAGGCGGCCCGCAGAGCCGCCCGCAGATAACGGGCCTCTTCGCCGTAGCCGGCCGTAGTGTACAGCCAAGCCCGCACCGGGGCGGTGCGCACCGGCACGGCCGGCTGGCGGGTCGAATCGCGGGCACCAGGCTGCGGGCGCAGCAAGCTGTTGCTCCCGCTCACCTCGTAGCGCAGGGCCGGCAAGCCTGTCACCGTCAGTAAAGCACCCGGCTGGGGCCGCGCTACGCGCACTACCCGGAATGTCGTTTGGGTTTCGTCGCTGTGGCCCAGCAGCAGGCGCAGGCTGTCGGCAGTGGCCGCCGCGGCTTGCAGCCAGGTAGTTTCCAGCCGGGTCGGGATAGTTTGCCAGCTAAGGGTAGCGGGCAGGGCCGGGTGCGGGCCCCCAAAGCCAGGCAGCGCCGTGGGCGTGAGGGCATAAAGCGGCTGGCCCGGAAATGCGTCGGCCGCCTGGCGCAGGCGCGCCCAGTACATAGTATTTATTGAATATTCGGAATCGACTCGTTTGCCCTGTCCCAGCGAGTCGGCGCGCCACTCGGCGGCCGTGATTACGGGCAGCCCGGCGGCCAGCCAGCGCAGCGTATAGCCGCGCCGCCGCAGCGAATCGATAGTGGGGCGCACGGCTGCCAGGGTGCCGTGGCCCGCCAGCTCGGGGCTCACCAACACCTGGCCGCGGCCGGGCGGCTGCGGCTGCCGCCACCTGGGGCCTGCCAGCACCAGCGCCAGCCCGGCCAGCAGCGCAGCCCGCAGCAACAACAGCCACACCTGCTCCAGGCGCAGGTTGCGCAGGCGGCGGTTGGCGCCGGCGGCCAGCCAGCGCAGGCTGCCCACCGCCACCTCGCGGCCCGGCCGGCGGTTCCAGAGGTGGATGGCCAGCGGCACGAGGAGGCCAAGTAGGGCTAGTAGCGCAGGAGGAGTGGTGAGGGTGAGCAACTAGTAATTATAGATTATGAATTTCGTTGTCCTTGCGAGCGCAGCAAGCGCACTCGAACAATACGCGCGCCGGTCGTTCTGCTAGCTCGTTCAGGTATCGTTCTGGGGCGATTGCCGTGCTCGCAAGGGCAAACGATTAAAAAAGCTGTAGTCAAATTCAACTCATCAGGTGTCGGCGTTTCAAAAACTCGCGCAGCGCTGCGTCCAGCGGCTCGGCCGTGCTGAGCTGCTGGTAGTCGAGGCCCTGCTGCCGGGCTCGTTGCGCGGTGTCGCGCAGCCACTGCCGCAGCTGCTGCTGGTAGGCCGGGCGCTGCTCGTCGGCATTAAGCTGGATGGTCTGGCCGGTTTCGAGGTCGCGCATCGTGATGGCGCCTTTGTAGCTAAAATTCAGCTCGTTGCCGGCTACCAGGTGCAGCAGCAGCACGTCGCCGCTCACGGCGCGCAGGCGGGCCAGCAGGTGGTTTATCTCGTCATCGGCTTCGTACAGGTCGCTCACGCACACCGTAAGCGCACGCTGGCGCCGGGCCGTGAGCGGAGCCAGCGTGGCGGTGTCGGGGAAAGTGCCGGTGGCCTGGGCTTGCTCCAGGGCGTGGTAGAGGCGCGGCAGCTGGCGCGTGTCGGCGCGGGCCGGAAAGTGCTGCAAGCCAGCGGGCCGCAGGATGGTCAGCCCCACGGCGTCGCCCTGCTTCTGGGCCAGGTAGGCCAGGGCCGCCAGCAGCAGCCGGGCGTAGTCGAGCTTGGTGAGGCCGTTGTCGTCGCGGTGGTTCATGCTGGCACTGGCGTCGAGCACGAGGTTGACTACGAGGCTGGTATCGACTTCCGATTCGCGCAAAAAGTACTTATCCGAGCGCGCGGCCAGGCGCCAGTCGAGGCGGCGCAGGTCGTCGCCGGGCTGGTAGGGCCGGTACTGGCTGAACTCCATGCCCGCGCCCTGGCGCCGGCTGGCGTGCGCGCCGGCCAAAAAACCCTCCGCCGCCTGGCGGGCGGCCAGCGGCAGGTTGCGCAGGGCATAAAGGAGTTCGGGGCTTAGCATGTGAGCAGTAGCGTGGACTCTGCGAGTCCGCGCGTAGAACGATTCGATAAAAACATACGGCGCAAGCGCGGACTCGCAGAGTCCACGCTATACCGCTACGGCTTTCAGCAGCTCGCGCACGGCATCATCGGGCGTCAGATTTTCGGCTTCGGCGTTGAAATTCAGCAGCACGCGGTGGCGCAGCACCGGCGGGGCCAGGGCTTTGATGTCATCGAGCGTGGCGGCGAAGCGGCCTTGCAGCAGCGCCCGCGCCTTAGCGCAGAGTATCAGCGCCTGGCCGGCGCGCGGGCCGGCGCCCCAGCGGCCGTAGTCCTGGATAAACTTGACCTCCGAGGTGGCCGGGCGGGTGGCGCGCACCAGCCGGTTCACGAAGCTCAGCAGCTCGGGGCTGAGGCTCACCTGGCGCACCAGCTGCTGAAGCTGCCGAATATCGTCACCACCTACTATAGGCTGCACCTCGGCGCGGGCCGTGCCGGTGGTGCCGCTGAGCACGGCCATCTCCTCCTGCTCGGTGGGGTAGCCGATGCGCACGTACAGCAAAAAGCGGTCGAGCTGGGCCTCGGGCAGCGGGTAAGTGCCGCTCTGCTCAATCGGGTTCTGGGTGGCCAGCAAAAAGAACGGCTTGGGCAGCGCGTGTTCCTGGCCGGCGTAGGTTACGTGGCCTTCCTGCATGGCTTCGAGCAGGGCGGCCTGGGTTTTGGGCGGCGTGCGGTTTATCTCGTCGGCCAGCACCAGGCTGGCGAAGATGGGGCCGGGGTTGAACTTAAACGAACGGTGGCCGGTGCCGTGGTCTTCCTCCAATACCTCGGTGCCAAGGATGTCGGTCGGCATGAGGTCGGGGGTGAACTGAATGCGGCGAAACGGCAAATCGGTGGCCTGGGCCAGCGTGCGCACGAGCAGGGTTTTGGCCAGGCCCGGCACGCCTTCGAGCAGGGCGTGGCCGCCGGCCAGCAGGGCCACCAGCACCTCGTCGAGCACCTGGCTCTGGCCCACGATGACCTTGCCGATTTCGGCCTTCAGGGTCGGCAGCTTGGCCAGAAGGGTTTTAACGTCTTGTTCGGTCATATTGGAGGGGCGCGTCGCACGCGCCCGGCGGTACCGGATTAGCTAACGACGGGTTATTGAGAGATGGCATAAAACAAGTGGCAAAAGCAATGGGACTAAGCCGGGCGCGTGCGACGCGCCCCTACGAGAGCGCATAGAGCAAAATATTAACGCCAAACCTGGTGTTGTCTTCGGCCAGAAAGCGCTTGTTGCGAAAGTCGTAGTCCCACTCGCAGCCGTAGTCCTTATTGGAATACAGCACGCCGATGCGGCCCTTAATCTCCACGGCCTTGAGGTAGTCGTGCACCAGGTCGTCGCCCCAGCCATTGAGCTCGAAGCCGGTGTTGGGCGGGCCGTCTTTAAACGTAAAGAATTGGCTATATAGCGGATGCGTCTTCGGGATTTTCTGCAGGGCGTTGGGGCCGAAGCACACCCGCATCTGCTCCTCAAACGAGCGCGCAAACAGCCCGTCGATATCGTGGTTGCAGTCGTCGACAAACACGAAGCCGCCGTTGCGCACGTACTGCGTGAAGTTCTTTTTCTCCTGGGCCGAAAACTGCACCAGCCGGTGGCCCGAAAGGTAGCAGAACGGGTAGTTGAACAAGTCGGGGCTGTCGAGGGCCACCACTTTTTCCTTGGGCTCGACCGGCACCGTGGTGTATTGCACCAGCGAGTGCAGCAGGTTGGCGGGCATGCGCTCATCCACGGCATCCCAGTCGCCGGAGTGGTAGCTGAGGCGCACAAACGTAAACGGGGCAGGCATAGGCAAAAAAGGCGGCAAACGAAGCCGCAAGGTTGCACCCAAACGGTTCACAGCGCTTTCACCGGGCTGTGGCAACCTTGCGGCTGCAACCTTTGCCCCCCTAAAAGCACCTTACCAGGCGTGGGGTACTCGCTACCGACCGATTGGGCAGCAGTTCCTTGCGTTAATCTACTCACTATCAGTTACCATGAAAAATTTTGCACTGGCGGTTATGCTACTGCTGCTGGCCTCACAGGCCCATGCCCAATTTGGCGTAAAAGCGGGCGTTAATGAATCTGTCCTCACCGGTCGCGCCGGGGAAGACGCTTCGTACAAAACTTATTTTCACGCGGGCGTTTTTTATGAGTATAAAATATTCGGGCCAATTTCGATACAGCCCGAGGTGCTGTACTCCATGCAAGGCGCAGCGATGAAGGGCACGTCGGCTGCGACAAATACGGACTACACTACCCAGCTTCAATACATCACCGTGCCCATCTTGATTAAGGCTACCTTCGGGCCAGTGTTCGTAGAGGTTGGCCCGCAATTTGGCCGGCTACTATATGCCAACGAAGATGGCCGCGTGCAAACGCGTAGCTCGAGCGGCACCGTACTGTTTGGCGAAGTAAACCAGAAATCGACCGACAACTACAAGCCCTCCGACTATTCGCTTTGTGCCGGAGTTGGCCTCAAACTCGCGCCTTCGGCCCGGGTAGGCGTGCGCTTCGTAGCCGGCCTCAACGATATCAACAATATCCAGTTTTTGCAGGGTGTAACCGATTTGCGCCAGCAAAACCAGGTGTTTCAGCTCTACGCCGCTTTCCAGCTGCCTAAGCTGTAAAGCAGCCGTTTAAAGGCTTTCGTCGCATAAACCGGTTGTCGTTGCGAGCATAGCGGCGCACTGACAACCGCTTTTTAGCGCCGGCTAAGAAGCTATCCGAAACCTAAAAAGGCCGTCATGCTCAGCATGGCGGCCTTTTTAGCAAGAACGTATTTTTCAGCTAAACGCTAAATAGCGTCGGAAAGGCTGGTAAAGGTGAAATCCCTGATTTTGAGGGGCGGCACCAGGCAGCCGGCCAGGCGCACGGGGCGGCCGATGGCTTCCACGTTGTTGAGCATGATAATCGGGCTCTCGTTGAAGCGCATGTTTTTAATGGGAAACTTGATGGCGCCGTTCTCGATGTAGAACGTGCCGTCGCGCGTGAGGCCGGTGTAGAGCAGCGTTTGGGGGTCAACTTCGCGGATGTACCACAGGCGCGTTACCAGAATGCCCTTGGCGGTGCCTTTTATCAGCTCGGCGGTGCTTTGGGTGCCGCCGCTCATCACGAAGCCGCTGGGGTAGGCCGTGGGGGCCACCTTGTTTTTCTCGGCCCAGAAGCGCGAGTAATATAGGTTTTTTACTATGCCTTTCTCCACCCAGCTCAGGCGCTGCGTGGGCAGGCCTTCGTTGTCGAAGGCATTGCCGGGAACCTCGGCATTGAGCGGGTCAGAGTAGATGTTGACGCGCTCGTCAAACAGCTTTTCGCCTTTGCGGTTGCCGCCGCCCTTTTTGGTCATAAAGCTGCGGCCCTCGTCGGCCGAGCGGGCGTCGAGGCCGCCGAGCAGGCCGCCCAGCAGCGAGAGGTCGTCGCCGGCCATGAGCGCGGCCGGCTCCAGTATCACGGTGTACTTGCCGGGCTCAATGGCTTTGGCATTCACCGAGCCGATAGCTTTATCGGCGGCGCGCTGCGTTAAGACTTTGGTATTCAGCTTGGCGGGGTCAGTTACGTCGGCAATGGCGTAGCCCGAGCCGCGGCCGTCGGCCGTGCGCACCGTCACCGAGAAGTCGGTGTTGGTCGATTGCTGATACGCCGCCAGCCCTTTCGAATTGCGCAGGGCCTGAAACCGCACCCCACCATCCAAAAAGCCGGCCGATGCCAGGTTTTTGGCCGCGCACAGCGTCATGCTGTCGGCCGCGGCCTGGGCACGGGTGGCGGGCGTGAGCAGGGTAGTGACGGCCGAAGGCGGGCTCAAATACGTTTGGGGGCCGAGCAGCGGCACGTATTCCGGGCTTTCGGGGGCCAGGTGGGCAATCTCTTCGGCGCGCTGCACGCAGCGCCGCAGTGTGGCCTCGTCAAACTCGTTGCACGTGGCAATGCCCGCACGCTTGCCAAACCGCGACTCCACGGCCAGCGAAATAGTGTCCTGGGCGCCGGCCGTGCTCACGCTGTTGCGGGCGTAGCGGATATTGCCGGTGGTGCGCCCGTTGAGCGATACCGCGCATTCATCGGCGGTGCTGTACGTGAGCACTTTCTGCAGTAAAGCCTGGGCTTCGTCTTGGGAGAGAATGGCCATTGATTTTTATAATGTGGAAATGTGTAGCATGAGAGAATGTGTATTGAAAGCATAAGCCGGCCGTGGGAAATGCAAAAGATGTGAAAATGGCGTAGCTGGCGCTCTGACAGCCGCCTTCCTTCGTCTTCAACAATTCATTCTCACAGCCAGTACAGCAATCATATTGCACACATTTCCTACACTTTGCGGGCCGTGTTAATCACGTTCACTGCATTAAAGCGCGTAGTGGCCGAGCCGTGGCTCACCGACGACACCTGGGCCGGCTGGCCTTTGCCGTCGAAGAAGGTGCCAAAGAGGCGGTAGTCGCTCTGGTCGCACGAGCCCTGGCAGGCGCCCCAAAACTCCTGGGTATTCGCTTGATAGGCTACGTCTTCGAGCGGCTCCGTGATTTTGCCCTTCTCGATGGCGAAAAACAGCTGCCCGCCAAACTGAAAGTTAAACCGCTGCTGGTCGATGCTGAACGAGCCCGCGCCGGCAATGTAAATGCCCTTGTCAACCTTGCTTATCATCTCGTCGGGGCTCATTTTGGCGGGGCCGGGCCTGAGGCTGATGTTGGCCATGCGCTGAAACTGGACGTCTTCCCACGACTGCGCGTAGCAGCAGCCGTCGGATGCCTTCTGGCCCACGATGTGCGCCTGGTCGCGGATTTTCTGGTAGTCGACCAGCTTACCGGCCCGGATGATGTCCCACTCCTTGGTTTTCACGCCCTCGTCGTCGTAGCCCACGGTGCCCACCGCGCCCGGTTGCAGCTTGTCGGCCACGATGTTGACCTGCGGCGAGCCGTAGGGCAGGTTCTTGGCCTTCCACTCCAGGGTGGCGAAGCTGGTGCCGGCAAAGTTGGCCTCGTAGCCCAGCACGCGGTCGAGCTCGGTGGGGTGGCCCACCGATTCGTGAATGGTCAGGCCCAGGTGGCCGGGGTCGAGCACGAGGTCGTACTTGCCGGGCGTCACCGACCTCATGCCCAGCTTGGCCTTGGCCTGCTTGCCGGCCAGCGCCGCATCGGCCAGGATGTCGTAGCGCAGCTTGTAGCCCACCGTATCGGTGCCCTGCGGGCCGTACACCTGCTCATTGGCGCTGGGCGTGAGGTACTCGTAGCCCAGCCCCACGGGCGCGCTCAGCGCCTCGCGCGAGCGGAACTTGCCGGTTTTGGTATCGACCGCCGTGGCGTTGAAGGTGGGCCAGAGGCGGTGCACGTCCTGGTCGATGTACGAGCCATCGGTGCTGGCAAAGTACTTCTGCTCATTCACCTGAAAAAGGGCCGAGTTGATGTAGCTGGCCCCGGCGTCGAGCGCCGCCGCGTTGGCGGCCAGCAGCAGGTCGGCCTTCTGCTTCACCGGCACTTCGAAGGCGCTCTGCTGGATAGGCGTGCGCCAGCTCACCTCGCCGTAGCCCTGCTGCGGGGCCAGCTGCACGGGCTCCTTCATCACGAGGCGGTCGGCCTTGGCAATATCGGCGGCCAGGCGGGCAGTGGCGGCCAGGCTGGCCTCAGTTACCACGCTCGTGGAGGCGAAGCCCCAGCAGCCGTTTACCAGCACCCGGATGCCTACGCCGTAGCTCTCGGTGCTCACAATGTTCTGCACCTGCTTTTCGCGGGTAAACACGTACTGGTTGAGCGAGCGGCCGATGCGCACGTCGGCGTAGCTGGCGCCGGCGCTCTTGGCGGCATTCAGCGCGGCGTCGGCCAGGCGCTTTTTCAGGATGGTATCGGCGCCGGGCTCCAGCAGGCGGCTGGGGTCCACGCGCTGGGCGCCGAAGCCGGGCAGGCCGGGCAGCAGCAGGGCCGTGGCGCCCAGGCCGGTGAGGCCCACAAAGTCACGTCGGTTCATGGCAGAGAAAAGGAGAAAATGAAGGAGGCAGTGGAATCCACTGCTAGTTAGGCAAAACTTGGCAGAGTTATGCCTTCAAAAGCCGGGTACCACTGCTAACAGATGTGAGTCGGGCACAAAGCGTTGCTCAATGTAGTGCGCGCAGAAAGCAAAAACCTCCGCACCGGGAAGGTGAAGAGGTTTTTAAATATATAGAATATGATATTATTTAAATTGTCTACACTGCGTCCGACAAGCTGGTAAACGTGAAGTCGCGAATCTTGAGCGGCGGCACCAGGTTGCCGGCCAGCCGCACCGGGCGGCCGATGGCCTCCAGGTTGTTGAGCATAATAATCGGGCTCTCGTTGAAGCGGAAATTCTTGACCGGAAACTTGATAGCGCCGTTTTCGATGTAGAACGTACCGTCGCGCGTCAGGCCCGTAAACAGGAGCGTTTGCGGGTCGACGGGGCGGATATACCACAGGCGCGTGACCAGAATGCCCTTGGCCGTACTCTTGATGAGGTCGGCGGTGCTCTGCGTACCGCCTTCCATGATGAAGCCGCCGGGGCTGGGCAGGTCAGGAATGCCCGATTTCTGCGCCCAGTAGCGCGAGCTGTACAGGTTTTTTACGACGCCCTTCTCAATCCAGGTGGTGCGCTGCTGCGGGCGGCCATCGCCCGAAAAAGTCAGGTCAGGCACCTCGGCGTTGGTGGGGTCCGAATAAATCGTAACGCGCTCATCAAACAGCTTTTCGCCCTTGCGATTGCCGCCGCCCTTCTTGCTCAGGAAGCTGCGGCCTTCGTCGGCGGCGCGGGCGTCGAACGAGCGCATGAGCGCGGCCAGCAGCGAGGCATCGGAGCCCGATACCAGCGCGTTGGGCTCCAGAATGACGGTGTACTTGCCCGGTTCAATCGCCTTGGCGCCCACCGACGACGACGCTTTGCTGGCCGCCACCGCCGTGAGGCGCGCCGCATCGAAATTCTTGATATCCGTGAAGTCGGTAGCCGCGTAGCCCGAGCCCAGGCCATCAAGCGTGCGCACGGTGATGCTGAAATCGAGGTTGGTGGTGCGCTGGTAGGCTTCGAGGCCCTTGGAGTTGCGCTTGGCTACGAAGCCGGCCTGGTCGTTCAGAAAGCCGGCCGACGACAGCTTTTTGCTGTCGCAGTACTGCATGCTGGCCGCCATCTGGCTGGCGCGGTAGTCGGGGGTAATGCCCGCCGTGCTGGCCGCAAACGACAGCGGCGACGACTGATACGTCTGCGGCCCGAGCAGCGGCATGTACTCGGGGCTTTCGGGGGCGAGGCGCGCTATTTCTTCGGCGCGCTGCACGCAGCGGCGCAGGGTGGCGTCGTCAAACTGGTTGCAAGTAGCGGTGCCCGAGCGCTTGCCGAAGTACGAGGTCACGGCCAGCGACACGTTGTCGACGGCGCCGGCCGTGCTGATGGAGTTACGCGCCGAGCGCACGTTGCCTTCGAGGCTGCCGTTGAGCGTCGCGTCGCACTCGTCGGCGGTGCTGAAGCCGATGACCTTCTTGAGAATGTCCTGGGCTTCGGTTTGGGAGAGGATTGCCATACTATATTAATGGGGGAGATTTGAAAATGTGCAGATGTGAAAATGCTTCTGGTCAGCTGCCTGCGGTGGCATTGCTGGCCTTCGCCTTGCTGGAAATGATGATACGCGCTAGCAGGCGGCGCACACTCAGCAGGGTATCGGTGAGTGAGACGGGCGGCGTGGGGTAGTTGGGCGCGTGGGTACAGAGCTGCAGCCAATAGCCCGTTTCCTCGGCTTCCTTAGCGGCGATTTTACACTTATGGATAAAATCTGCTCGGCTCTCCGCGTGCTGCGCTTCGCGCACGTTAGTGCCTACCGAGGTGCCACAGCGTACTAATTGTCGGGCTACCACGTAGTGGCGAGCGCCTTCCAGTTCGCTTACATAAGCCAGTACCGTTAGCGCCAACTGAAAAGAAAGACGGACTACCGCGTTGTCGCTGCCATAAACGGGCAGGCTCGTTTCGGCCACTAGCCATTCGCCTTCCAGCATAGCTGAGTCAACACCCACATTTTTCACATCTTCCACATTTTCACATTTAAAATTTAACCGATTTTGCGCGCCGTATTAATCACATTCACGCCGTTGAAGCGCGTGGTGGCCGAGCCGTGGCTCACGGCCGAGCTTTGGGAGGGCTGGCCCTTGCCGTCGTTGAAGAAGCCCGCGAAGCGGTAGTCGCTCTGGTCGCACGAGCCGGCGCAGGCGCCCCAGAATTCGAGCGTGTTGGTCTGGTAAGCCACGTCTTCGAGCATTTCGGTGATTTTGCCTTTCTCGATGGCGTAGAATACCTGGCCGCCAAACTGCGAGTTGTAGCGCTGCTGGTCGATGCTGAACGAGCCGTTGCCGGCAATGTAGATTCCCTTGTCGACGCCGCTCACCAGCTCATCCACGCTGCGCTTGGTGGCGCTGGGGCGCAAACTCACGTTGGCCATGCGCTGAAACTGCACATCGCGCCACGACTGCGAGTAGCAGCAGCCATCCGAGGCGTTCTGGCCCACGATGGCCGCCTGGTCGCGGATTTTCTGGTAGTCGATGAGCTTGCCCTGGTCGATGAGCGTCCATTCCTTGGTTTTCACGCCTTCGTCGTCGTAGCCCACCGCGCCCAGCGAGTTGTGCTGGAGCTTATCGGCCACGATGGTCACGTTTTTCGAGCCGTAGGGAATGCCCTTCTTGCGCCACTCCAGGGTGGCGAAGCTGGTGCCGGCAAAGTTGGCCTCGTAACCCAGCACGCGGTCGAGCTCGGTGGGGTGGCCCACCGATTCGTGGATGGTCAGGCCCAGGTGGTGCGGGTCCAGGATGAGGTCGTACTTGCCCGGCACCACGCTCTTGCAGGTCAGCTTCTGCTTGGTTTGCTTGGCGGCGCGGGTGGCGTCTTCCAGGATATCGTAGCTGTTTTTGTAGCCGATGACGTCCGAGCCGGCCGGGCCGGCAATCTTGTCGGCGGCCTTGGGCGTGAGGTACTCGTAGCCCATGCCCATCGGCACGCTCAGGCTCTGGCGCGAGCGGAACTTGCCGCTGGCCCGGTCTACCACCGTTACCCCAAACGTGGGCCAGATGCGGTGAATATCCTGGTCGATGTATGAGCCGTCGGTGCTGGCAAAGTACTTCTGCTCATTTACTTGGAACAGCGCTGAGTTTACGAACGAGGCGCCGTTGTCGGTAGCGGCCGCGTTGGCGGCCAGCAGCAAATCGGCCTTCTCCTTGATGGGCACTTCGAAAGCATTTTTCTCAATCGGCGTTTTCCAGGCCACGTCGCCGTAGCCCTTTTGGGGGGCCAGCTTCACGGGCTCCTTCTGCACCTTCGAGTTGGCCTTGGCAATGGCTACCGCGTACTGGGCTGTTTTGGCGATGCCCGCGTCGGTCATGTTATTGGTCGAGGCAAAGCCCCAGGTGCCGTTGGCAATCACCCGGATGCCCACCCCCAGGCTCTCGATATTCGCAATGCCCTGCACCTGCTTTTCGCGGGTGAAAATACTCTGGTTGAGCGTGCGCTGAATGCGGATGTCGGCGTAGGTAGCGCCGGCCGCCCTGGCGGCGTTCAGGGCTACATCGGCCATTCGCTTTTTGGCGGCCACATCGAGGCCTGGCTCCAGCAGCTGCGCCGGGTCTACGTGGTTGCCGGCCAGGCTCGGAAAACCGGGGAGCCACAGGGCTCCGGCGGCGAGGCCGGTGAGGGCGGTAAAGTCGCGTCTGTTCAAGGGAAAGGGAGTAAATGTAGAAAATATTTTAATGTAAAAACTTGAAAATGAGCAGTATAATAGTTGTGGGAGTAGCTGAAACGATAGTCGGTACCAAGCAGCTCATTTCCCACATTTCCACATCGGCCACATTTTCACATTTAAAATTATCCAATCTTGCGCCCCGTATTAATGACGTTCACCGCATTAAAGCGCGAGGTAGCCGAGCCGTGGCTCACGGCCGATACCTGCGAGGGCTGGCCCTTGCCGTCGAAGAACGAGCCGAACAAGCGGTAGTCGCTCTGGTCGCACACGGCCGCGCACGAGTTCCAGAACTCCTGGGTATTGGCCTGGTAGGCTACGTCGTCGAGCATACCGGCAATCTTGCCTTTTTCGATGGCGTAGAACACCTGACCGCCAAACTGAAAGTTATAGCGCTGCTGGTCAATGGAGTAAGAGCCGCGTCCGGCAATATAGATGCCTTTGTCAACCTTGCTGATTAACTCATCCACGCTCATTTTGGCCGCGCCGGGGCGCAGGCTCACGTTGGGCATGCGCTGGAACTGCACCGTGCCCCACGAGTCGGCGTAGCAGCAGCCGTCGGAGGCGGTTTGGCCCACAATGTGCGCCTGGTCGCGGATTTTCTCATAATCCACCAGCTTGCCCTGGTCGATGAGCGTCCACTCCTTGGTTTTCACGCCCTCGTCGTCGTAGCCCACCGCCCCCAGCGAGCCGGGTTGCAGCTTGTCGGCTACAATGGTCACGTTCTTCGAGCCGTAGGGGATATTCTTCTTCTTCCAGTCGAGCGTGGCGAAGCTGGTGCCCGCGTAGTTGGCCTCGTAGCCCAGCACGCGGTCGAGCTCCAGCGGGTGGCCGATGCTCTCGTGAATGGTGAGGCCCAGGTGGTTGGGGTCGAGCACGAGGTCGTACTTGCCGGCCAGCACCGAGGTGGCCGTAAGCTTGGCCTTGGCCTGGCGGGCAGCCAGGGCCGCGTCTTCCAAAATGTCGTAGCTGTTACGGTAGCCCACCAGGCCGGTGCCGGCGGGCCCGGCTACCTTGTCGGCGGCCTGGGGCGCGAGGTACTCGTAGCCCAGGCCCATGGGCGAGCTCAGCGCGTCGCGGGTCTTAAACTTGCCGCTGGCCCGGTCGATGGCCGTGACCGAGAACGTGGGCCAGATGCGGTGCACATCCTGGTCGATGTACGAGCCGTCGGTGCTGGCAAAGTACTTCTGCTCATTAATTTGAAAGAGCGAAGAATTGACGAAGTTGGCCCCGTTGCCGAGCGCGGCGGCGTTGGCGGCCAGCAGCAGGTCGGCCTTCTGGGCTACCGGCACCTCAAAGGCATTCTGTTTGATGGGCGTTTTCCAGCTTACCTCCCCGTAGCCCTTTTGCGGAGCCAGGTTTACCGGCTCTTTCTGAGTTTTGGCGTTGGCTTTGGCCATGGCTACGGCCAGCCGGGCGGCCTGAGCCAGGCCAGCGTCGCTCACGTTGTTGGTAGCGGCGAAGCCCCAGCTGCCACTGGCAATCACGCGCACACCGGCCCCGAAGCTCTCGCCGCTGGCAATGTTCTGCACCTGCTTTTCGCGGGTAAAGATGCTCTGGTTGAGGTAGCGGCCGATGCGCACGTCGGCGTAGCTGGCGCCGGCGCTTTTGGCGGCGTTCAGGGCCACGTCGGCCAGGCGCTTTTTCTGAGCCACATCGAGGCCGGGCTCCAGCAGGCGGGCGGGGTCAACCAGCGTGCCGCCGAAGCCGGGAAAATTGGGCAGCAGCAGCGCGCCGGTGGCAAGGCCAGTAAGGCCCACAAAATCGCGTCGTTTCAAAGCGGAAAATAAATTAAAGGCAGCCGACAAAAACCGGCCGGCAAGATGGCATTTTTTTCACGAAAAAGACAGCCTGCCTGCTGGCACGTTGCAGCCCCGGCTTGCTCCTGCTGCCGAATTAGCTTAAAAATTCTTTGCTCCGGGCTTGCTGTCGCTCTTTCAAACCCTGCCGCGTAAAAGCAGGGCGGCAGGGCTGCTCCGAGTGTCACTTTACGCAGGGGTTGACTTTCGCGCGCTGGCTGCTATATTTCTTGCCCGCTCTCCCTTTCTCACCCGAGGTTGCCCGTTTATGAAAGTAAGTCAACTCCTTGCGCTCGGTAGTCTTAGCCTGCTGACGATGAGCAACAGCTGCAAAAAAGAGGACGATGTGGTGCCTTGCAATGCCTCGGCCGACGTGACGACCGCCCAGGTGACCGGCCTGCAGCTCAACATTATCGAGCCCGTACCCAACGTGGGGCAAACCAACGAGTACATTATCAACTCCAAAGCCGAGTACCAGGCGCTTTTTGCCTGCAAAAAGCTGCCCGCGATAGATTTTACGACCCATACCCTACTGGCCGGCAAAACCCGGACGCCCGCCGGCTGCCACTTGCTGGCGCAGCAGGTAACCCAGACCTGCACCGGCTACATCTACACCGTCAAGCTGGCCTCCGACGGAGGCAGCACCGCTACCAACGTTGTGTATTACGTGCTGCTGCCCAAGCTGCCGCTTGCGGCAAAAGTGGCGTTCGATGTGCAGCTGCCGCCCGTAGCGGCCAGCAGTGGGGAGGCCGCGGTTGATGTTGTGAAATGATTTTTAGTTAATGAAGCGGTTTAGGACTACTGAATTTAAGAGGGCATCCTGCTTCGACAAGTTCAGCAGGATGCCGTCTTGAATTTAGTAAATATTAAAAAATAACTATGTAAACTACTTGCCAAGCTGACCCAGCAATTCCTTCACGGCCGTATCGAGCTGGGAGTCGTGGCTGGTGTAGCTCTCGCCGATGGGACGGGTTACGGGCACATCGACGGGGCGGGGGTTCATTTCCATCACCTTGCCGTCGCGGGTCGAGCGCACGGTGCTGGTGGGCAGGCGTAGCGAGGAGCCGTCGAGCAGGGTGGTGCCGGAGGTGAAGATAATCCAGCCGCCAGTGGGCTCGCCCACGATTTTGCCCAGCTTCGAGGCCCGGTAGCCTTCGCTGAAATCCTCGGCATCCGACAGGGAGTGCTGGTTGGTGACGAGCACCGTGGGCAGCTCCAGGCTGCGCTGGCCGAGGGCACTGCGGGCCGGCACGGGCGTGGCCATGTCGCGGCTGGCCATGCTGAGGTAGCTGCGCCGGGCCAGCACATCAATGGCGTACACGTTCACGAAGCCGCCGTTGTTGTTGCGTACGTCTACCACTACCCCGTCGCGGGTCATGTTTTCCGCATCGAGGTCGAGGTAGAGCTGCGAGAGCGAGGCCGCCGACATATCGAACATGTGCACGTAGCCGAGCCGGCCGCCGCTGGCCTGGGCCACGTAGGCGCGGCGCTCTTCTACCCACTGCCGGTAGTCAAGGGCCTTCTCCGTCTCGCGGCTGAGCGGGCGCACCACTACCTCCCGCTCCTTGCCATCGGCCGCCGAAACGCGCAGCGTGGTGCGGCGGCCCACCTTGTATTGCAGCAACTCGTCGAGGTTGGTAGTGCCCGTGAGGGGGTGGCCATCCACGGCCAGCAGCACGTCGCCGGGCTTGAGGCCCGCCAGCGCCGCCGCGCCCAGCGGCAGCACGGTAGTGAGGCGCAGGCGGCCGTTTTGCTCGTATTCGGTAGCATCGAAGCGCACCCCCAGGCGGCCCGTGGCCGGAGCTACGGTGCCGGTGGGCGGCGCCGCCGGGCCCATGCCCGAGTGCGAGGCATTGAGTTCGCCAATCATCAGGTTTACCAGGCGGCGTACCTCATCCGGGGTGCGGGCCCCGGCGATGTAGGGCGCGAACTTCGCGTGTTGCGCCGGCCAATCGGTGCCGTTGAAGGTAGCATCGTTGAAGAAGTCGCGCAGGTAGGTCCAGGCTTCGTCAAACACCACGTTTTTCTCCTGCTCAAAGTCCACGTCCAGCTCGGCTGCCACGGCCACGGCGCGGGGCGTACCCTTACCGGTTTCCACAGGCACCACCTGAATGCGGCCCTGGTCGAGAAAATAGACTTCCTTGCTGTCGGGCGAAAACTGGGCCTCGCGCTTGGGACCGGCCGTAGAGGTAATCTGGCGGGCGGTGGTGGGCTCCTTGCTCAGCTCATCGAGCGGGTAAACATAAAGATTGGTCTGGTTCGACACCGTGGCCGTGAGCAGCAGCCACTTGCCGTCCGGACTGATGCGCTGCGAGCGCACATCGACCCCCACCGGCACGAGGCTCAGCCGGCGCCGAATATCGTCGAAAGTGATAGTAACGGGCGGTTTGGCCGGCGGAGTGCCGGCGGTAGCCAGCGCACCTTTCCGGCCTTTGCCGGCCCTGGCAGTCGCGCGGCTTGCTGGCTTTGCCGAGTCGGCCGCCGCCACTGGCAGGGGAGCCGGGGTAGCCGGCGCGGCGGGCTTGGCGGGCGGATTCTGGTTTTTATCGGGAGAAACGGGGCCGGGCACCGGCTCCTTAAACAGGTCGCGGAACTGGTCTTCGCGGAAGCGCGGCGTGCGCAGCTGCAAGTCGACGCGGGCTATCTGGGCATCCTCAGTACGCTGGCCGGTATCAAAAAGCAGGTACTTGCCATCGGGGCTCCACGAAAGCGAGTTGCTATTGGTATTTGCCAAAAAGCTCACCGGGCGGGCTGCGCCGCCGGCCGCGGGCACCACTTCTACGTTGGTGAAGCCTCGGGCGCCAGCCGGCGCAAAGGCCAGCCACCGGCCATCGGGCGACCACACGAACGAGCGCTCGGCGCTCAGCGGCGGGCGGCCAAAGCGGCCGGTGCCTACCACCCGCTCCTGCTTGCTGGCCAGGTCCAGCACCCGCAGTTCTTTGGCGTCGCGCTCGAAGGCCAGCAGCTTGCCATCGGGCGAAAAGCGGGGCTGCGCATCGTTCTTGGCGGCATTGGTAAGGCGGGTTTCTTGGCCGGTGGCGAAGGTGTAGCTGTACAAATGCCGGGCCCCGTCGCGGGCCGAGGCATACACCAGGCGGCGGCTGTCGGGCGTCCAGGCCAGGTCGGTTTCGGCCGTCACGGTCGTGGTGAGGCGGGTGGCCTCGCCGCCGTCGGCGGCCGAGGCCGCAAACACCTCGCCGTGCACAATAAAGGCCACTTTCTTGCCATCGGGCGAGAGCGCCAGCTCCTGCAGGCGGTCGGTGAAGCGCTGGCGCTCCACGCTCGGGCTGGCCGGCGCGCCCCGCCGCCGAATGGCCACCGGCTGCGCTTGGCCATTCTCCGTATTCAGGGTCCAGATGGCGAAGTCGCGCTCAAATACCACGAGCTTGCCATCGGCCGAAATGCTGGGCCACAGCACCCGGCCATCCTTGAAATTTGTTACCGGCTGCGAGGCCACCTTATCCAGGCCGATGGTCCAGATGTTTTCCGCCCCGCCCTGGTCGCTGGTGAAAAACAGCTTTTGGCCGGCCGGGCCCCACATGGGCCACAGAGCCTTAAAGCCCCCGTGGGTGAGGCCGGTGTAGGTGGGGCCACTCTTGCCCTCCTGTCGCAGCCAGATTTCCGACTCGTCGAGGTGGCTGTGGCCGTGCCGCCACCACTGGCCGGAGGCCACGCCCCGCGCCGCAAAAGCCAGCGTTTTGCCATCCGGACTGGGAGCGGCAAAAAACTCATTGGCGTAGCGGTCGGCCGATACGGCCGTGGGGGTGCCGCCGCCTACCGGCACGCGGTAAATATCGTTCATGCCCGATATATCGCGGCTGGTCGAGGAGTAGTACAGATACTTGCCGTCGGCCGACCACCCGTCGAGCTGGTCGAGGCCGTCGTCGAAGGTCAGCCGCTTGAGCTCGCCCGAGGCGAAGGTGAGCAGGTAGATGTCGCCGTTGCCGGTGCGCGTCGAGATGAACGCCAGCGACTTGCCATCGGGCGCATACAGCGGGCGGCTCTCGGTGGCGGGGTGGGCCACCAGCAGCCGGGCCTCGCCGCCGGCCACCGGCACCGTCCAGATATCACCGCCCGATACGAAAGCGATTTCCTGGCGGTCGGGCGAGATACCCGGCTCCGAAAACGAGGGTAGCGCCGCCGGCGGGGCGGCCAGCCCCACGGCTGGCAGCACTAGCAGCAAAGGCTGGCAAAGGCGGGGGAGGTATACGTTTTTAAATATATTTTGCAACTGCATAGCCGTGGCGGTAAGCGTGGAGGCTGCAAGGTAGAGCGCTGGCCTGCAATCGTTGCACAGCTGCCTGGCAAGTGCCGGCCGGCGGGTAAAAAATGCATAAAAAAGGGTTCTGACCGCCAGGTCAGAACCCTTTTCATCGCTGTCGCAGCCCTTGGGCAGGCTGCTGATAACTGCTATTGCTTCTGGAAGCGGCTGGTATAGGTTTGCTGCGTGCCGATAACGCGCACCACGTATAGGCCGGCGGCCAGGCTGCCCACACGCTGGCTGAGCTGCTGGCTAAGCTGCTCGACCGAGCCGGTGCCCTTCAGCACGAGGCTGCCCGTGGTGGTATACACGCTCAGGCTCAGGCTGGTACCGGCTTCAGGTACCTCCAGGCGTAGGGTATTGGTTACCGGGTTGGGGTACAGGCCCAGCGAGACGGTGCGCGCGGCCTGGGTAGCCAGCGCGTTGCCGGTGAAGGTATAGCGCGAGAAAACCGGGTAGTGGTCCGACGTGGTCGTGCTGTAGCCGGCAATCTGGGCCGCTACATCGGTGCGCACGGCTGCCGTGCCATTGAGGTAGTACGGAGCCATGTTTTTGTTGGCGATAACGTTGTCAATCACCGTTTTGAAGCTGGCCGTCGATTGCAGGCCGGCCTGGGCCAGCGGCAGCGTGATGGGCAGGTAGCTGGCATCGACCATGAAATTGTTGTACGACGAAACGGCCGGCGTTACCCCGGTGGCAATGGTGCCGTTGAGCACGTCGTTGTAGTCGCCCACGATAACAGTGTTCTCATTGGCGTGGTTTGTGTCCAGCTCGGCCTTCAGCAGCTCCGAGGCCAGCTTGCGGCGGGCGTAGTCGTTGGGCGAGGTGCTGGCGGCATTGGCCTTGGCATGAATCACGATGAAATTTACTTTCTTGGTTACGCCATCGAGCGTAACGTTGGCCGTCATCTTGTACGGGAAGCGGCCGCCGGCCCAGGCATTGTAGGCCGGGCAGGCCTGCACCTCAGTGCAGCGCAGCATCCCCATAAAAGTGGGGTTGCTCACGACATCGGTACGGTACACGAAAGCCAGCTTCTGGTCGTCCACGTAGTCGGGGTCGGAGGGGCTGTCGCCGTAGGAGCCGTAGCGCGATACCTGGAAGCTATACGGATGGCCGGTAGCCGTCGAGAGCTGGGCTACCACATTTTGCAGGCGTACGGTATCTACTACTTCGGCCAGCGCATACACGTCGGCGTTGAGCGTGGTCAGCACCTTTGCAATATTGGTTTGCTGCAGGGCTTTATCGGTGGGGCCGTGGCCTGCTACTACTGAGCCAAACCATTCCACGTTCCAGTTTACCAGCTCCAGGGTCTTGTTCAGGTCATACGTGTCGCCGCTCAGGGCTACGGTGGCTGGCGCGGCTGCCCCGGCCGTGGTCACCGTAAGGGTAGCGCTGTAGGTGGTTTGGGCTGTAGTGGGCAGAAAGCGCACCGTAACGGGCTTGCTGGTGGCATTCACCTCGGCTTTGGTCAGGGTGAGGGTGCTGGCAAAGGTGGTGCCGTCTTTGGAGAGCGTGAAGCCGGCGTTCGACGCGGTGAGGGTTACGTCGCCGGTAAGGTCGTTGGCCGATACGTTCACCGTCTGGGTGCTGCTGGTGCTCACGGCCTGGTAGCCGAAGGCCAGCCGGTTCACGTCGGTCAGCACCGTGGGGGCAGGCGGCGTGGCCGATTTGGTCAGCGAAATATCGTCAAGCGTCCAGCGGGCGGCGGCCGACGTAGTCGAAGCATACACGAACGCTACATAGACTTTGGCCCCTTTAAAGGCTGCCAGGTTGATGTTGGCGGTCTGCGTCCAGATATCGGAGCCCATGGCCGGGAACGGCACGTTGAGGTCGGTCCAGGTGGCGGCGCTGGGCGCGCCCGTGCCGCTGTAGTTGGTCGATACGCGCAGCTTCAGGCCGGGGCCGTTGAAGGCGGTGCGGCTCCAGAACGAGAGCAGCGGGTAGGGGTAGCTGGTAAGGTCGAAAGCCGGCGAGATAAACCAGTCTTCGTTCTCAATATTGCCCGAAGCGTAGCCGTTCATCTGCACGCCGTAGGGGGCCGGCGCGGCGCCGGCCGGGGCCTGCGGGTCGCGGCCGTAGCTGGTGCAGCTCCAGGTTTGGGCTCCGGTTACGCTGTATTGGCTCCAGCCATCGGTGAGCGTAGTGGCGCAGGTATTAAACTCAAACAGCGTCTGGTTGGGGTCGGCCCCGATACCGGTCAGCGTAACGGTGCGCGTAACGGCCCCGGTGCTGGTATGGGTAATGCTGCCCGTGGTGGTACCCACGGCGGTAGGCGCAAACTTCACGTACACCGTTTGGGCAGTAGCCAGCTCGGCGGGGGTGTAGCTCAGCGAAGCGCTGTAGGTAGTGTTGTTTTTGGAAAGCGTAAATGGCCCGGTAGCTGTCAGCGTGGTGGCCGTCGTCAGGTTGGCGCCGGTGAGCTGGTAGGTCTGGGCCGCCGACGAGGTCGTGATGTTCTGGCTGCCGAAGGCCAGCGTGTTGGGCGTAGCCTTGAGGGTGGGCGTAGTGGCGGAAGGCGTGTTCCAGCTCAGCGAAAAGTCGTCGATAGCCGAGCTGGGGCGGTTGAGCGAGCCAATGGTGGAATTGGGAGCGATAATGCGGATGGTTACCGGCCCGCTCTGGTCGTCGAGCTGGGTGTCGAAGCTGACGGTTACGGTGTTGTTGGAGAACGTCGCATTGCCGGTAGTGGCCGTGCTTGAGGCTACCGGGGTAAACGAGGTTGGGGCGGCACCCAGGCCATAGTCAACCTGCCAGGTAGCCGTGCGGGTAGACGTGCTGTCCAGCGATTGCAGCTTAAAAGTCAGTGAGAAGTCGGTTTTGCCGGTCGTGTTGGCGGCCTGAAACACAAAGGCCGGGCCGGCGCCCGTGGGCGGGGTAGCCGTGCTGGTGCCATCACCAAACGAGCCCGTCTGGCGCACGCCCAGGGCGCGGTTGGGCGCGGCCGTCTGGGCCGCAATGGTGGCGGCGCTACCCAGGCCCGTGGCCGAGGCAAAGTTCTTGAAGCCTGCGCCGGTAGCCGTCCAGGCCGTGGTGGTGCCCGGCGTGAGGATAAGCTGCGCCGCGGTGGGCGCCGTGCCCAGGCTGGTAGCCGACGCATTGGTGTATACGCTGAAGCCCGTTGGTAAGCCACGCGATAAATTGTCGAAATTCTCGACGTAGGGGCTGGTGCCAAGCGTAGCCTGGGCCCTGACCCCAAGCGCAGCCAGCAGCAGGCTGCCGGCCAGGCCAAAAGAGCGGAAACATTTCATCATGTGGAAACAGAGGAAAGAAGGTGAACAGCTGATGGATTTACTACCCGGCAAAAATAGTATTTTTCACCTTATATTCATGCGGCCTTACTGTTTCCAAATTGCTTACTTTTTTGCGCTGGCTCGGGTGAGTAGCGTAAATCGTGTAGATTCGTGCTGGATTAAGCTTAAAGTAGTAGGCGCGCCTACTACTTTATTTAAAAAACCGCATTACATTTAGCACCTCATTCTTCCCCACCTAACTTTTTGCATTCTATGCAAGTCAAATCTATACTCCTCGCAGGGGGGGCGCTGCTGGCAGCCTCATCGGGAGCCCAGGCCAGCGGCTTCCAGGTAGGCCTCACCGGCCAGAAGAACGTGGCTATGGGCGGCACCGGTACTGGCTTGTACCTCGACCAGGCTTCGCAGTTTTACAACCCCGGCGCGTTTGCGTTTGCGCCTACCGGCTTTCAGGTGGGCGGCAACATGGCTATTCCGCGCATCTCCTTTCGGCCCGATGCGGCCGACCAGGGGCAGCGTAATTTGCAGAATACCAATGTATTCCCCTTTAGCGGCTTCATCGGCTTCGGCCCGAAGGAAGGCAAATGGCGCCTTGGGGCCGGCGTGTACACGCCTTTTGGCAGCGAGGTGCATTACCAGCCGGGCTGGGAAGGGCGCTATGCGCTCACCGACATCAACCTGCGCTCGGTATTTGTGCAGGCTACGGCGGCCTATGCCATCACGCCTCAGGTGAGCGTGGGCGCGGGCCTCGTGATGCTGGCTATGGGCAGCGTAGACCTGCAGCGTGATATACCCCTGCAGGCGCAGGGCAGCACGACGCCGGCGCACGCGCAGCTCACCGGCAATGCCGACCACAAGCTGGGCTATAATGCCGGCATTCTGTTTAAGCCATCGGAAAAGCTAAGCCTGGGCATCAGCTACCGCTCGGCTATTGATGCGCACGTGGGCAGCGGCGACATTACACTGACCAACCTGCCGGCCTCGGCCCGCAGCAACTTCTCGGCAACCAGCTTCGACGTGACGCTGCCCCTGCCCGATGTATATAGCGTAGGCCTGGGTATCCGCCCCAACGATAAGCTGACGCTGGCTTTCGACGCCAACCTCGTGGGCTGGAGCCGCTACCAGTCGCTCGACTTTACGTACGCCGGCGGGGTGCTGGGAGGAGCCGCTACTTCTTCTTCCAAGCGCGAGTACCAGGACGCCCTGGCTTTCCGGGTGGGAGCGCAGTACAAGATTACCGACAACTTTACAGTGCGGGCCGGTACCTTCTACGACATGAGCTGCGTGCGGGACGGCTTCGTAACGCCCGAAACGCCCGATGCCGACCGCCTGGGCCTGACTGCCGGCTTCACGTACGCCTTCGGTCAGCGCTTTGGCCTCGATGCCTCCTTCCTGTTCGAAGACTTTATGAAGCGCAGCCAGACGCAGGATGACCTCATCAGCAATGGTACGACCGACCGCGTGGCCGGCACCTACAAAACGACCATCAGCGTGCCCGGCGTAGGGCTGTACATGAAATTCTAATCCTGTCATTTTCCTACCCATGACGACTTTATTCCCTCTGCATAAAACTGCCCGGCCGGCGCTGGCGCTACTAGGCCTGGGCCTGGGTCTGGCCGGCTGCCAGTCTAACCTGGACGCAACTGCCCCGGCTGCTTCGGCCGGCCCGCTCGACTTCACGAGCTACGTAGCAATCGGCAACTCGCTCACCTCGGGCTACAGCGACGGTGGCCTCTACAACGAAGTGCAGGCCGTTTCTTACCCGGCTTTGCTGGCTCAGCAGTTTGGCACTACCGGCAAGGGCCCGGCCAACTTCGTGCAGCCCGCCTTTTCGAGCGCCAAAAAAGATGGCTCGGGCTACATTAAGCTGCAAGTGGTAAATGGCGCGCTGGCTCCGGTGGTGCCGTCGGCTGCCAATAGCTACTTAGGTGAGCAAGTAGCTTACACGGGGGCTAACCCTACCTTCCCGTCTGAGCTGGAAGCCTATACCGGCAACCAGCCCGACAACCTGGGAGTGCCCGGTATTTCGGTGCTAAGCGCCAGTGCCAAAGCCTCTACGGTGCCCCTGATAGCCGGGGCTGCTCAGGCCTACGGCACCCTCAATAACTTTTACCAGCGCCTGCTGCCGCCGGCCGACCGGGGCAGCAAGGACTACGTGACGTACATCGGGCAGAAAAATCCGACTTTTTTCACCTGCTGGCTGGGTAATAACGACGTGCTTACCTACGCCACCAATGGCGGCGTGGTAGACCCGGCCAACCCGTTCAGCAACATGACCGATACCACCAGCTTCGGGCGGGGCTACCGCGATATTCTCTCTACCATTACCAAAGCTGGTACGGTGAAGGGTGCGGTGGCGAATATCCCGAACGTGACGAATATTCCGTATTTCACCACGGTGCCGGTTGCCACAGTAATTGCCGGTATCAAGGCCAACCCGGCCCTGCCCAATGCAGCGGGCGCCAGCCTGTACATCACCACGGGCACCGGCACCGTGCGTGAGGCTACCTCGGCCGACCTGTTGACGCTGCCGGCCCAGTCCGTTATTGGTACGCCCAGCACCACTAACCCTTTCCCAGTGGGCGTGGGTTATTCGGCTACGCAGGCCAACCCCCTGCCCAGCAAGTATGTGCTCGATGCTACGGAAGCTGCCGCAGTAGTAGCGCGCACGGCGCAGCTCAACACGATTATTGCTAAAACTGCCCTGCGCTTTAAAGTGCCGGTTGTAGATATGAGCACGTTCTTTACCAGTATTGCCACGCGGGGTATTACGACCAATGCCGTAAACAACTCGGCTGCCTTCGTGACCGGCAACCTTTTCTCCCTCGATGGGGTGCACCCCACGCCCCGCGGCTACGCCGTAGTGGCCAACGAGTGGATTCGGGTAATTAACAATTACTACGGCTCAACTATCCCGAGCCTGGACCCCAACATTTACCGGGGCGTGCTGCTGCCCTAAGTTGTAGCTCCGGTATTGAAGCTGACTGAAAAGCGCCTCCCGAACTGGAGGCGCTTTTTTTAGGGTTGGTAGCTGCTTGGTAGCTTTCCGGTAGCGCGGACTTTTAGTCCGCGAGTTAAAGCAAATCAGGGAGCAATATATAGCCGGGTGCAGCGTCTGGGCGTTGTTGAAAGCGCAGCTCTGGTCGTTCAACGCCGAGACGCAAGGATGCGTCTCTACAGGGCCCTACTTTGCTGTGGGAGGCTTGGGGTACTCGCGGACTGAAAGCCCGCGCTACTGCCCGGCCATGCACGGAGGCCGAAACCGCGCTGGACTACGATAGTCGGCATTTCGCGCCGCGTGCTTATCTTCGTAGTCGCTGCTATCCAGAAAGACCGAGGGACCAGGCCCGATGACGTCTTGGCAACCTACCCCGAGTAGGTGCCAACTCCTGTTCGGCCAGTCACTTAGGCCGGAGAAGATATCAGCCGGAACCTGCGCCGCCCGGCGCGGCTTTCTTTCTGGATAGGAGCTGCTTGCACCTGTTTTGCTTTCAGAAAGAATATGTCCGCCGCTGCCGCTGTTGCCCCAGACTCTACCGCTGTTTCTCCGCTGCCTGCGCTTATGCGCCAGCGCCTGCTCGTGCTGGATGGTGCCATGGGCACCATGATTCAGCGCTACCCGCTCGAAGAAGAAGACTTTCGGGGTGCCCGCTTTGCCGACCATCCGCGCCCGCTGCGCGGCAACAACGACCTGCTGAGCCTGACGCGGCCCGACATTATCCGGGCCATTCATGCCGAATATTTTGAGGCCGGGGCCGATATGGTCGAAACCAACACCTTCTCGGGCACTACCATTGCGCAGGCCGACTACGGCCTGGAGCACATAGTATATGAGCTGAACTACGAGTCGGCGCGCCTGGCCCGCGAGGTGGCCGACGAGTTTACGGCCCGCACACCGGGGCAGCCGCGCTTCGTGGCCGGCGCCATCGGCCCTACCAACCGCACCGCCTCGCTCTCGCCCGATGTGAATCGCCCCGGCTTCCGGGCCGTGACGTTTGACGAGCTGGCTACCGCCTACCTGGAGCAGGCGCGCGGCCTTGTGGAAGGCGGCGTCGATGCGCTGCTCATCGAAACCATCTTCGATACGCTCAACGCCAAGGCCGCGCTCTTCGCGGTGCAGCAGTTTTTCAACGAGGGCGGCCGGGTGGTGCCGGTTATGATTTCGGGCACCATCACCGATGCCTCGGGCCGCACCCTGAGCGGCCAAACGGTGGAGGCTTTTTGGCACAGCATCAAGCACTTGCCTTTGCTGAGCGTGGGCCTCAACTGTGCGCTTGGCGCCGACCAGCTGAAGGGGTACGTGCGCGAGCTGGCCCGCCTGGCCGACGTGCCCGTGTCGGCCTACCCCAACGCGGGCCTGCCCAATGCCTTCGGCGGCTACGACGAGAGCGCCCAGGAATTTGCGGCGCTGGTCGAGGACTACCTCAGGGAAGGCCTGCTCAACGTGGTGGGCGGCTGCTGCGGCACCACGCCCCAGCACATTGCCGAGCTGAAAAAGCTGGCCGCTAAGTACCCGGCGCGGACGGTGGCCTCCGAAAGTGTTGAAGTGTCGGTGGATGGCCTCGTGGATGGGGCGACGCTCAATCCGCATACGTCGCTTAGCCTCGCCGGCCTCGAACCCTTCAACATCACGCCCGAGAGCCTGTTTGTCAACATCGGCGAGCGCTGCAACGTGACGGGCTCGCGGGCGTTTGCGCGGCTCATTCGGGCGGGCGACTACGAGGCGGCGCTGGCCGTGGCCCGCGACCAGGTAGAAAACGGTGCGCAGGTGCTCGACATCAACATGGACGAGGGCATGCTCGACTCGGAGGCCGTGATGACGACCTTCCTGCACCTCATCGCCTCGGAGCCCGACATTGCCCGCCTGCCCATCATGATTGACTCCTCGAAGTGGAGCGTGATTGAGGCCGGGCTGAAGTGCGTGCAGGGCAAGAGTATAGTAAATTCCATATCTTTGAAAGAGGGCGAGGAGCGCTTTCGGCACCACGCCCGGCTGGTGCGCCAGTACGGCGCGGCCGTGGTGGTGATGGCCTTCGACGAAAACGGCCAGGCCGACAGCTACGAGCGGCGCATTGAAATCTGCCAGCGCTCGTATGATATTCTGACCCAGGAAGTAGGCTTCCCGGCCGGGGATATCATCTTCGACCCGAACATCCTGACCGTGGGCACGGGCCTGGAAGAGCACCGCAACTACGCGCTCGACTTTATCGCGGCGGTGAAGTGGATAAAGGCGAACCTGCCCGGCGTGCGCACCAGCGGCGGTGTGAGTAATATCTCCTTCTCGTACCGCGGCAACGACGTGGTGCGCGAGGCCATGCACGCGGCCTTCCTCTACCACGCCATCCGGGCGGGGCTCGATATGGGCATCGTGAACGCCGGCCAGCTGGCGGTGTACGACGAGATTCCGAAAGACTTGCTGGAGCTGTGCGAAGACGTGCTGCTCAACCGTCGGCCCGATGCCACCGAGCGCCTCGTGGACTTTGCCGAAACGGTGAAGCAGAAAGGCAAAGTAGAAGTGGTGGCCGATGCTTGGCGCAGCCTGCCCGTGGCCGAGCGCCTGCAGCACGCCCTGGTGCGCGGCATCACCGAGTTTATCGACCAGGACACCGAGGAGGTGCGCCAGCAGCTGGCCCGCCCGCTCGATGTGATTGAGGGCCCGCTGATGGCCGGCATGAACGTGGTCGGCGACCTGTTCGGAGCCGGCAAGATGTTTTTGCCGCAGGTGGTGAAATCGGCCCGCGTGATGAAAAAAGCCGTGGCCTACCTCGAGCCCTACCTGCTGGCCGACAAGCGCGGCCAGGAGCGCCAGACGGCCGGTAAAATCCTGCTGGCCACCGTGAAAGGCGACGTGCATGACATCGGTAAGAACATCGTGGGCGTGGTGCTGGCCTGCAACAACTTCGACATCGTGGACCTGGGCGTGATGGTGCCGCTGGAGCGCATTCTGGACGAAGCCCAGAAGCAGGGGGCCGACATTATCGGCCTGAGCGGCCTCATCACGCCCTCGCTCGATGAGATGGTGTACGTGGCCCGCGAGATGGAAAAGCGCCGGCTGCAAGTGCCGCTGCTCATCGGCGGGGCCACGACCTCGCGCCTGCACACGGCCGTGAAGATTGCGCCCGCTTACTCGGGCTCAGCGGTTTACGTAAACGATGCCTCGCGCTCAGTAGGTGTGGCGGCCAGCCTGCTCGGCTCGGGCAAAGCGGCCTATACCCAGACCATCCGCGACGAGTACCAGGCTCTGCGCGAAGACCACGCCAGCCGCCAGCGCGAGAAAAGCTACCTCAGCATCGAAGCCGCCCGCCAAAACGGCTTCCGGGCCGACTGGGAAACGGCGCCCATCACCCGGCCCAGCTTCCTGGGTACGCAGGTGCTGGATAACTACCCGCTCGACGAGCTGGCCCGCTACATCGACTGGACGCCCTTCTTCCATACCTGGGAGCTGAAGGGCCGCTACCCGCGCATTCTGGACGATGAGAACCTGGGCGAGGCCGCCCGCCGCCTCTTCGACGATGCCCAGAAGATGCTGGCCGAAGTCATTGCCAACAAGAGCCTCACGGCCCGCGCCGTGCTGGGCTTCTGGCCCGCCAACACCGTCGATTACGATACCATCGAGGTGTACGAGGACGATACCCGCCAGCAGGTGCGCGACGAGTTCTTTACCCTGCGCCAGCAGGGCGAAAAGGCGCCCGGCGTGCATAATATAGCATTTTCTGATTATTTAGCCCCGAAAGAAACCGGCCGGGCCGACTACCTCGGCGGCTTTGCCGTAACGGCCGGCCTGGGCATCGAGAAGCTGATTGAGCAGTACGAGGCCGACCACGACGACTACTCCAGCATCATGATAAAGGCCCTGGCCGACCGCCTGGCCGAAGCCTTTGCCGAGCGCCTGCATCAGCGCGTGCGGGAAGAGTTCTGGGGGTATTCGCCCAATGAGAACCTGAGCGGCGAGGCGCTGATTAAGGAGGAGTACCGGGGCATCCGGCCGGCGCCCGGCTATCCCGGCTGCCCCGACCATACCGAGAAAATTACGCTTTTCCGCTTGCTCGACGCTGAGAAGCAGACGGGTATTACGCTCACCGAAAACCTGGCCATGTACCCCACGGCGGCCGTGAGCGGCCTGTACTACGCTCACCCGGCCGCCCGGTATTTTGGCCTCGGCAAAATCGGGCGCGACCAGGTGGCCGATATAGCCGAACGGAAAAAAATGCCGCTGCCCGAGCTGGAGCGCTGGCTGATGCCGAACCTGAACTACGACCCGGCCTAATGTAGCGCGGACTCGGCGAGTCCGCGCGTGTCATCACCCGAACGTTATTACGCGCGGACTCGCAGAGTCCGCGCTACGTGTATGAAAGTAACTGAACACCTGCGCCGTGCCAACGGCAAAACCCTGTTTTCCTTTGAGGTGCTGCCCCCGCGCAAGGGCGAAAATATCCACAGCCTGTTTGCGAATATCGAGCCGCTGATGGAGTTTAAGCCGCCATTTATTGACGTCACGTACCACCGCGAGGAGTTTGTGCTGCGCGAGCGGCCGGGCGGGTTGTTGCAGCGCAAGGCCGTGCGCAAGCGGCCGGGCACGGTGGGCATCTGCGCGGCCATCAAAAACCGCTTTGATGTAGATACCGTGCCGCACCTTATCTGCGGCGGCTTTGCCAAGGAAGAAACCGAGAACGCGCTGATTGACCTGCACTTTCTGGGCATTGATAACGTGCTGGCCCTGCGCGGCGACCCAATTAAGAGCGAAGGCCACTTTCAGCCGCACCCCGATGGCCACACCTACGCCTGCGACCTCATCAGCCAGATTGCGGCCCTCAACCACGGCCGCTACCACGACCACGACGAGCAGTACCAGCCCGAAGGCGCGGAGCCGATTCTGTGCACCGATTTCTGCATTGGCACGGCCGGCTACCCGGAAAAGCATTTCGAGGCGCCCAATATGGGTTCGGACATTCGTTTCCTGAAGGAAAAAATAGACCGGGGCGCCGACTATATCGTGACCCAGATGTTTTTCGACAACGAGGAATTCTTCAAGTTTGAGAAGCGCTGCCGGACGGCGGGCATTACGGTACCCATCATTCCGGGCCTCAAGCCGTTAACCACTAAAAGCCAGCTTATTGGCTTGCCGCGCGCGTTCTTCCTCAGCATTCCGGAGGCGCTGGCCGAGGCCATTCACCAGGCCAAAGACAACGCCGCCGCCCGCGAGGTCGGCATCGAGTGGTGCCTCAACCAGAGCCGCGAGCTGATGGCCCACGGCGTACCCTGCCTGCACTACTACTCAATGGGCAAAGCGGAGTCTATTCGCCGCGTAGCAGCCGGACTGTTTTAATGATTAATGACTTAATGGTCAATGGTTAGTGTTGTGCTGGACCTAGGGATTACAGAACAACATTAACCATTGACCATTACTTAAACTTCCCTTCCGGGTCGGGCTGCTTGGCCATGAGCTCGGTCAGGAACTGAAAATCGAGGCTGGATAGGCTGAGATTCTGCCCTTTATGGAGGGCTTTCCAGGCCCCGGCGTAGTTTTCCTGGTAGTAGCGCACGCGCGCCTGCGTTTGCCAGGCGTTGGCATTGGAAGAGTCGGCCAGCAGGGCCCGCTGGGCGTAGTCGCTGGCCTGGGTCAGCTCCTTCTTCTTCTTGGTTTGCTCGTAGCGGCCCAGCGCGGTATTGGCGGCATCGGTGAGCAGCAGCGGGTTGGTGGGCGCTACGGCCAGGCCTTGCAGCACCAGGGCCTGAATGGCTTCGGTAGGGGTATTGGGCCGCTGGCTCAGCACCACGGCCAGGCCCCGGTAAGGCTCGGGGTTTTTGGGGTCGAGCACCCAGGCCAGGTTAAAGCGCACTACTGCTGTATCGGGCTGGTTTTCCTGTAGATATTCATAGCCCTTCTGGCTGAAAAACTTGCTGGCTTCGGGCCGCGAGGGAAAGCTGCGGTCTACATCGGCCAGCACGGCGGGCCCCACCAGCTGCTGCGCCTGGGCCAGCGTGAGGCCCCCAAAAAGCGGCTGCAAGCGCTGCGGTCCCGCCGGTGGCGGGGTGTTTTTGCTGCCTTTTTGGGCGTGGGCCGGCAGCCCGAGCGCCGCTAATAACAAGAGGAGAGCCGCGCCGCGCCGGGCACCGGGAGTTAGCCAAAAAAACACGTAGATAGCTAGTTAGAAAGTCTGGTAAAAGGAAAACGGCTAAGCCGGGGCCAGACAAAAATAAGGCGAAGCGAAGGAAGTAGGAAAAGGACGCCGCAGGCACCGGCGGCAAGGGCGCCTGCCACTGCCTGCCGGCGCGCTTTGCCTACCACAGGCGGGTGTCGGTGATGCCGGGCGGCAGCGGCGCTATGCTGCCCAGGCCCAGCACGCACCAGCCGGCTTCCACGCCAAAGGCGCCGCCGGGCATTACGTAGCTAACCCAGCGCAGGAGCGTCTGGCCGCTGTAAATGTGAGTGTCGGGGTCATATTCCCTGATTAACAAGGCGTCGCCGACCTGAAAGTCGCAGTCGTTTTCGCGCACGTCGAAAGGCTTGGTGCCAGCCGCTACGGCCGTGAAGCAGGGCGTCCAGAGCTGAAGCTCGTGGGTGCGCGTGCGGGCAGTGGTAACGGTCGACGTGGGAGAGGAGGTATAGGGTCGCATAGGAGAGGAAGGCTGGTAAAAAAGGGCCGAATTATGTAATTTACGTAGAAAGCCCGACAACTACTATTACCGGCGTGTTAAGAGTGCCTGGTTACCACCCGGCCGTGCCGGCTTTTCAGCCCTTTATGAAGCTTTCTTTTCGCCGGCTCGCCCTACCGCCGCTGGGCCTGCTGCTGGCTACCGTAACCCTGCTGCTGGCCAACGAGTGGGCCGTGGCTCGCAGCAGCCACCGCATTGCCGATGTGCCCTACGTAGCGGCCTCCGCCCCCGATTTCGACGCCAGGCGCCACCGTCTCGATATTTACCAGCCTACCAAAAAAGCCGCGGCGGCCCGGCCGGTGGTACTTTTTATTCATGGCGGGAGCTGGAACAGCGGCAGCAAAGACGATATTCTGTACCGGGCTATTGGCCGGCGGCTGGCCCGCCGGGGCTTTGTGGGCGTGGTTATCAGCTACCGGCTTGCGCCGCAGGTGCTGGTGCCGCAGCAGGCCGACGACTGTGCCCGCGCCCTGGCCTGGACGGTGGCGCACATTAGCGCGTATGGCGGCGACCCGGCCCGCATCGTCCTCATGGGGCACTCGGCCGGGGGCGGGCTGGCCGCGCTGCTGGCCACGGGCTCCGATACGCTGCTGGCCCGGCACGGCCTGCCCGCCCACGCCGCCCACGCGGTGCTGCTCGACGACCCGGCCGGCCTCGACATGCTCGACTACCTCACCAAGATGCAGTATCCTAATGATGCACAGTACCTGGTGCCCTTCAGCAAAGACCCGGCGGTGTGGCGGCAGGCTTCGGCGCTCTACCATATGCGGGCCGGGGCTCCGGCGTTTAGTATATATATCGGCGGCGATACGTACCCAAGTATTAGCAGCAGCGGCGAGAAGTTCCGGCAGCGGCTGGCGCAGCTGGGCGAAGCACCCCGCTACACCGTGCTGCCCGGCAAGAAGCATATCGGGATGGTGACGCAGCTCTTGTTTGAGAAAAACCAGCTGTATGCCGAGCTGGAAAGATTAGCTCAGTAAGGCCCCAAAAAGAACCTCATGCTGCGCACCGCGCAGCATGAGGTTTAAAAATAGGCGCTTTCGCAGCCGTGCGCTACTGGGCCATGGGGTACTTCAGGCCCATATTCTCGAACAGGAAAGCCCACTTGTCGGTCTGCTCGCCGATAACCTGGGCCGTGGAGCGGCCCGCGCCGTGGCCGGCTTTGGTTTCGATGCGGATGAGCACCGGGGCCGGGCCCTGCTGGTCTTCCTGCAGGCGCGAAGCAAACTTAAACGAGTGCGCCGGCACCACGCGGTCGTCGTGGTCGGCGGTGGTGATGAGCGTGGCCGGGTACACGGCCGGCTTGAGGGCGTGGTAGGGCGAGTACTTGTAGAGGTACTGAAACATCTCGGGCGAGTCCTGGGCCGTGCCGTAGTCGTAGGCCCAGCCCGCGCCGGCCGTAAACTGGTTGTAGCGCAGCATATCCATAACGCCCACGGCCGGGAAAGCCACCTTAAACAGCTCGGGCCGCTGGCTCATGGTAGCGCCCACGAGCAGGCCGCCGTTCGAGCCGCCCGAGATGGCGAGGTAGTCCTTCGAGGTATAGTTATTCTTGATTAAATATTCAGCAGCGGCTATGTAGTCGTCGAACACATTCTGCTTCCGGAGCTTGGTACCGGCCAGGTGCCAGGTTTCGCCATACTCGCCGCCGCCGCGCAGGTTGGGCACGGCATACACGCCGCCATTTTCGAGCAAAATGATATTGGACGTGTTGAAGCTGGGCGTGACGCTGATATTGAAGCCGCCGTAGGCATAGAGCAGCGTGGGGTTTTTGCCGTTCAGCACAAGACCCTTTTTATAGGTAAGCAGCATCGGAATGCGGGTGCCGTCCTTGGAGGTGTAAAACACCTGCTTCGACTCAAACTTGCTGGGGTCGAAGGCCACGCCGGCCTTTTTGTACACGCTCGATGTGCCCGTGGCAATGTTGTACTTAAAAATGGTGGGCGGATAGATGTAAGACGTAAACGTGTAATACGTCTCCTTTTCGGCCTTCTTGCCGTTGAAGCCGCTGGCCGAGCCCAGGCCGGGCAGCTGAATGGCGTGCTCTTTCTTGCCGCTCATATCGTACTGCTCCACCAGCGAGGTCGCATCTTTGAGGTAAGTAGCGAAAATTTTGCCGCCCACGGTCGATACGCTGAGCACATTCTTGGTTTCCGGAATGAGGTCGTGCCAGTTGGCCTGCCTGGGCGCGGTGGCCTCCACCGTTACGAGCCGAAAGTTGGGCGCTTTGTAATTGGTGTAGATGTAGAGCTTGCTGCCCACGTTCTCCACCACGTGCGAAATGCTCTGCTCGTCGGGCACTACGCTCACAATGGCGCTGCCGGGCTTGCTCAGGTCCTGCACGTACAGCTCGTTGCCGCTGGTGGTATTCGCGCCGGTGATGACGAGGAAGCGCTCGTCCTCCGTGAGGTGCGCCCCGATGTAGCGGTGCGGGCTTTTCTCACCACCAAAAATCAGCTTGTCGGTGCTTTGCGGCGTGCCCAGCTGGTGATAGTAGAGCTTGTGAATCTGGGTTTTACCGGCCAGCTGGCTGCCGGCCTTGGGCTTGTCGTAGCTGCTGTAGTAAAAGCCGGCGTTGCCCTTCCAGGCCAGGCCCGAGAATTTCACGTCCTTGAGCGTATCGCCCACGATGTGCTTATCGGCGGTACGCAGCACGATAACCTTGCGCCAGTCGGAGCCGCCTTCCGAAATCTGGTAGGCGGCCAGGCTGCCGTCGTGCGTAAACTCGATGCCGGCCAGGGAAGTGGTGCCGTCTTTCGAGAACGTATTCGGGTCGAGGAACACCTCCGGCGCGCCCGCGCCGAGCTGCCTATACAGCACGTACTGGCTTTGCAGACCGGTATTCTTCGAGAAATAGGTGTACTTGCCCTCCTTGGTAGGCGAAGAGTATTTTTCGTAGTTCCAGAGCTTGGTGAGCCGCTCGCGGATGGCCTCGCGGTAAGGGATTTTACCCAGATAATCCTGCGTCACCCGGTTTTCGGCCTGCACCCAGGCTTTGGTATCGGCCGCTTGGTCGTTTTCGAGCCAGCGGTAGGGGTCGGCCACCTTGGTGCCGAAGTACGTCGTGACGGTATCCACCTTGCGCGTCTGTGGGTAGGGCAGGGGCTTGATGGTAGCTACTGTTTGCGCGACGGCCGGCCCGGCGGCCAGCAGCGCAAGCGCGAAAGTCGGGAAAAGGTATTTCATAGAAAAAAGGGAAAGAGGAAACTCAACTGCTGTGCTGCGTTTGTAAAAGACAGTCACAAAAAAGCCCGAAAACAATTGTCAGCCAAAGAGTGCGCCCTGGCGCTGAGGTTGCTCGAAGGCCAGCAGCCAGCGCTTGCGCGCCAGCCCTCCCGCGTAGCCGGTAAGCGAGCCATCGGCCCCGATAACGCGGTGACAGGGCCACACGATAGCCAGCGGATTCTGGCCATTGGCCGCGCCCACGGCCCGCACCGATTTCGGGTTGTTCAGGCGTTGGGCTATGTCGAGGTATGAGGCAGTGCGGCCGTGGGCAATGCTGCCCAGCGCGGCCCACACCTGCCGCTGAAAATCGGTGCCGGTGCGCGGGGCGCAGGCCAGGTCAAATTCGCGCAGCTCCCTGCCAAAATACGCTTGCAGCTGGCGGTAGGGCTCTTGCAGGCAAGCCGCCAGGCCAGCGGCGGGCGTCGGGGCGTGCGCGTCCGGGTCAAGAAACTGCACGGCGTGCAGCCCCGCATCGGAAGCGTGCAGGGCCAGCGTGCCAATGGGAGAGTGCAGATAGGCGAGCGCGTCCATAAGGCCGCAAGGTAAGGCAAGAGGAGGCGTAGAAATAAACAGGACTTACACAAAATAGCCCGCCCAGCAGGTAATCTTATGTAAGTCCTGAAAAAGAGTGTTTTGGCTTCTTAGCCCAGCACGAGCTGGGCGGCTTTCACCCTAGTGGGCTGCGCCTGCTGCACCATCGCCTGGGCGGCGCGCAGTGCCTCAGCGCTGGGCTCGTGCAGCACGCGGCGGGGTGGGCCATCGGGCCGCAGCTCAGCATCCCAGAGGCCCGAGCGGTGCCAGTTGTCCAGGAAATCCCAGTCGGGGCGGTCTATGATGGGGTAAATACAAGCCCCGAGCAGCGGCAGGCCCTTGCTCAGGGTCTTGGCGCACTCGCGGCCAATCATCTGCCACCACAGGGGACGGTCTACGCCCGGGTGGCTGGTTTCGGTTACCACGAAAGGGCGCTTGTAGCGTTTATAAGCCTGGGCCAGCAGCTCGCTCAGCGGCACCCAGCGGGGGTCCATTACGGGGTCGTTCCAGCCCAGGTGGCGGTGCGGATGCAGCTGCCACTGGTTGTCGTAGTAGTAGTTGAAGCCCACGATGTCGAGCAGGCTTTCGTGGCCGCCCAGCTCGGGGCACAGGCGGCCCGCCAGGATGTCGGTGGCCTGAAACTGGTCGCGGTGCATACGCCTGGCTTCGCGCTGGTGGCTCAGCCAGGGGTTGGGCGGGGGCACGATGTTGATGAGGGGCTCGGTGCTGAGAAAGCGAATGCCGGGGTCGGCCTCGCGCAGGGCCCAGCTGCCTTCGATGTAGGCACGCATCAGGCCGTACTTTACCTCCCAGCCCTGGCCCACGCAGTAGGGCGAGGTGCCCCGGGCGTCGCCGCCGAGCCACGACATAAAGCTTACTTCGTTAATCGGCGTCACGATGAGCGTACCCTCGGGCCGCTCCGAGCGGTAAAAGTCTACGAATGCCCGACAGAGCGCCGCGAAGCGCCGGGCAAACATGGGGTGCAGCGGCGTCAGGTCGTCGGGGTAGCCGAAATGGCACAAGTCCCACACCTGCTGAATGCCGTGGCGCTGCCCCGCATCAAGCATGACTTTTACCGTGCTCCAGTCGTACTGGTAGGGCGTTTTCTCAATCATCGCCCAGCGAATTCCCTCGCGCACGGTCTTGACGTTGAACTGCGCCAGGTCGGCATAGTCTTCGTCGAGCAGCGGCAGGTGGCCGGTGAGGGGCAGAAAGTCGACCCGGTTGCCAAAGGCGTTGAGCTGGTCGGTACACTCGTAGCCGCCCCACCAAAAGGATTTAAAGGGTGTTTCTGTTCGTAATGGTTTCATATACAAAAGAATGAATAGAGGCCAGGGAGCTGGAAACCACCCGCGCTATACGCGCCCGGCCAGCGACTTGGCTTCAATAAAAATGCGCTTAAACTCCGGAAACTCAGTCCGGATGGCGTCCTGCACGGCTTCTACCGCCCCCTCAACCTGGGTGGCCGTGAGGTGGTCATCAAACTCCACGTCGAGCGCCAGCACCACATCGTCGGGGGCGAGGTACATCGTCAGGGGCGGGCGCACCAGCGTTACGCCGGGCGTTTGGCGGGCCAGCGCCAGCACCTGCTGCGCGGCTTCTGCAGTGATGCCTTCGCCCACCAGCAGCGCTTTGGTGCGCGACACCAGCAATACGGCCACGCCCATCAGCAGCAGGCCGATGACCAAGGACGCCGCCCCGTCGAACGCGGGGTTACGGAGCAAGTGCCCCAGGTATACGCCCAGCAAGGCAACGAGCAGGCCGGCTACGGCCGCCACGTTTTCGAGCACCGAGGCAAACACGGCCGGGTCGCGGCTCGTGCGCAGGGTGTGCCAGAAGCTGCTGCCGGCCAGCCGCTTTTCCAGCAGGGCCCGAATGGCCAGCCACGCCGCGGCGCCCTCAAAAAAAATAGATACCCCCAGTACTATATAGTTCCACAGTGGGTTTTCGAGCGGCTCAGGGTGCCGCAGGTGCTGGATGCCTTCGTAAAAAGACATGCCGCCGCCAATGGAAAAAATGAGCACAGCCACAATCAACGCCCAGAAATACAGCTCTTTGCCGTGGCCGAATGGGTGCTGCTCATCGGCCGGGCGCTGGCTGCGGCTCAGGCCATACAGCAGCAGGCCACCGTTGCCGGTATCAACCAGTGAGTGAATTCCTTCGGAGAGCATCGCCGACGAGCCGGTGAGGTAGGCCGCTACAAATTTGCTGACGGCAATGGCTACGTTGGCGGCAATACCGCCATAAAGGGAGAGCTTGGAAGAAGAGGATGCTGACATAGGAAGCCCCTATGTACGCGCCGGGTGGGGCGAGGTTGGGCCCGGCCGGCTTTCGGTACGGATGGAAGAAACCTGGCGCAGCCTTATTGCGCCTTTACATAAAAAGGAATATTGCCGGTTGCGACGTTGCCGTGGCCATCCGACGCGTACAGAAACAGGCGGTAGGCGCCGGCCTTGGCCGGCGCTTGCAGCTGCGCCTTGCCGGCGCTTTCGGCCGACAGCAAGCCCGCAATCGGGGCGGGGCGACTCTCGCGGTCGCCCCCGTTTTTGAGGTCGGTGCTTTCGGGCAGCAGCTCCCAGCGATACGTCAGCGGGTCCTTATCGGGGTCGGTGACGACGGCCGCGGCCGGATAGGGCTGGCTGGCTTTCAGGTACACGGTATCGGCGGCCTGGCGGCCGTTGAGGCGCAGGGAGGCCAGGTGTGGGGCGCGGTTGCGGGGCCAGTGCCCGCTCCACAGGTACTGCATCACGTCGACCACTTCCGTTTCCTGCCCGTCTTCCGTAAAAATGCCGTACCAGGTGGGCGTGCGCTCCTGCTTCTGGCCCCACAAAAACACGTAAGTACCCAGGCACTGGGTTTTGTCCTGCTCTACAGAAGCCTCGTAGCGGCTTTTGTAGACGGCCGCTTTCTGGCTGCTGGTTTCTTCCACGGCGGCTTTCCAGGGCAGCTGCTGGCTTTCCCAGTGGCCGGTGGGCCCCCACTCGGTTACGAGGTAGGGGCCGGTCCAGCCGGTAGTGCGCACCTGCTGCGGAATGGCGGCCAGGCCCGCGTACGTGTTGATAGACAAAATATCAACCGCCGGGCACTGGGCTTTGATGCGGGTTACCTCGCGGGCATTCAGGCCGGCCAGGACGGTCGAAGTCGGGTGGTTGGGGTCGACTTCATGAATCATGCGGGCGATGTCGTTCACGGCGTCCCACACCTTGGGGTTGGTGTACTCCAGGTTCAGCTCGTTGCCGATGCCCCACAGCAGCACGGCCGGGTCATCTTTGTACTTAAGTACTTCGGCCTTAACCTTCTGGAGCTGCGCTGCCACGGCCTGCGGGTCGTCGTAGTTGAAGCCGTGGCGCTCGCGGGCCACGTCGAGGCCCATCATCACGGTCAGGCCATTGGCATGAGCGGCCTGCAATACCTGCGGGGCCTCGGCGGTGCTCCAGGTGCGGATGGAGTTGCCGCCGTAGGCGGCAATGCGCTCCGGGAACTGGCTGCCGCCCGCGCCGCGCACAAAGTAAGGCTTGCCCGCGCGCAGGAGCTGGTAGCGGCCATTGGCATGGCTGATTTCGACCTTTACCGCCCCCGGCGGCACGGCCCGGACGGTGGTAATCAGCAAAAGCCCGGCCAGCACCAGCAAGCCCGGCACCCGGCTGAAGCCAGCAGAAGAAGTAATTTCAGGCATTGACATGGGGTAAAGAAAACAGCTCTGCCGCTCCTGGCAAAGCCCAGCCCTTAATTTTAAACAACTTTCTGCCATACAAGGCCAGCCATCGGTGCTGAGGAGATACCGGAACTGCCTGTCACTGCCCGCCTTTTTTTCCATGACTTACTCTTTCCTGCTAAGGACGGCCACCGCAGTACTGCTGCTTGCCAGCACCTTCACGGGCCGCCCCCTGCGGGCCCAGACTCCACTGCTCCAGCATGCTTCCGGCCGAAGCGTGCTCAGCCTCGACGGACGCTGGAACTACATCATTGACCCGTACGAGACAGGGTTTTACGACTACCGCCGCGAGGCCTTCGACCAGTCGCCCTCGGGTAAGGGCGGCTACTACGACAACCAAAAGCCCAGCTCGAAGCAGCAGCCCGAGCTGATTGAGTATGATTTCGACCAGGCGGCCACGCTGCAGGTGCCCGGCGACTGGAACTCGCAGGACTCCAGGCTGCTGTACTACGAAGGCACCATCTGGTATAAAAAGAGCTTTACGCTGACTCCGAAGGCAAATAAAAGGTATTTTCTATATTTTGGGGCCGTCAACTACGAGGCGCATATCTACCTGAATGGCAAAAAGCTGGGTATGCACCGGGGCGGCTTCACGCCCATTCAGTACGACATCACCGATAAGCTGAGCCAGACGGGTGATAACTTCGTCATTGTCAAGGCCGATAATACCCGCCACGCCGACGCCGTGCCAACCATCAATACCGACTGGTGGAACTACGGCGGCATCACCCGCGAGGTGTTTATTGCCGAAACGCCGGCCACGTACATTGCCGACTACCAGGTGCAGCTGGCCAAAAATGACCCGACCACGCTGGCCGGTTACGTGCAGCTCGCTGGCGATGAGCGGGCCGGCCAGACGGTTACGCTCACCATCGCCGAGGCCGGCCTTCGGCAAACTCTCAAAACTGACACCGACGGCCGTGCCACGTTTCGCGTGCCGGCTAAAAAGCTCCAGCGGTGGTCGCCCCAGCGCCCGAAGCTCTATGCCGTGAGCTTGGCCAGTGGCCCCGACGTGGTGCAGGACCGCATCGGCTTCCGCACCATCCAGACGCGGGGCCAGGATATTCTGCTTAATGGCAAGCCCATATTCCTGCGCGGCATTTCGATGCATGATGAGAACCCGCTCATTCCGGGCCGGGCGCGGGGCGAGGGCGACCTGCGCATGCTGCTGACCTGGGCCAAGGAGCTGGGTTGCAACTACGTGCGCCTGGCCCACTACCCCCACAACGAAATTATGCTGCGCCTGGCCGACGAGATGGGCCTGCTGGTGTGGGCCGAAGTGCCGGTGTACTGGACCATTGCCTGGGAAAACCCGGCCACCTACCAGAACGCCGAAGCCCAGCTCACTGACCTCATCTCGGTGGGAAAAAACCGCGCCAGCATCGGGGTGTGGTCGGTGGGCAATGAAACGCCGCCCAGCGCGCCGCGCCTCAAGTTTATGACCAGCCTGGTGCACAAAGCGCGCAGCCTCGACGATACCCGCCTGGTGTCGGCGGCGCTGGAGCTGCGCCGCGATGGCTACGCCGTGACCGTGGACGACCCGCTCGGGGCCGAGCTGGACCTCACCAGCTTCAACGAGTATGCCGGCTGGTACTGGGGCGGCAAGCCCAGCGAGATTACCCAGTTCAAGTTCGCTATTAAGTACGATAAGCCCGTTATCATCAGCGAGTTTGGGGGCGATGCGCTGGCCGGCTACCACGGCGATGCCGACACCCGCTGGAGCGAGGAGTACCAGGAAGCGCTCTACGTAAATCAGCTCCGAATGCTGAGTGGCATCCCTGGCCTGCGCGGCATGACGCCCTGGATTCTGGCCGACTTTCGGGCCACCCGCCGGCAGCACCCGGTGTTTCAGCAGGGCTTCAATCGGAAAGGCTTGATTTCCAGTGATGGCACGAAGAAGAAAGCGTTTTTTGTCTTGCAGGAATATTACCGCCAGCAGGCCCTGAAATACGACGCTAACTAAGATTGCTGGTCTGACCAGGCAAGCCGGACGGTCGATTAAACATACGCATACTCCTCATGCCTCTTCTTCAAAGCTGGCGCTGGTTTGGCCCCAACGACCCGGTAAGCCTGGCCGATATCCGCCAGGCCGGCGCAACCGACGTAGTATCTGCTTTACACTATATCCCGAATGGCGAAGTATGGCCGGTGGCCGATATCCGTGAGCGCCAGGAGATTATTCGCCAGGCCGGGCTGACGTGGAGCGTTGTCGAGAGCGTGCCGGTGCACGAAAACATCAAGACCCGCACCGGCAACCACCAGCACTACATTGCGAACTACCAGCAGTCTGTTCGTAACCTGGCGGCTTGCGGCATCTACACGGTTACCTACAATTTTATGCCAGTGCTCGACTGGACGCGCACCGACCTGGCTTTTCCGGTGGCCGACGGCTCGCGGGCGCTGCGCTTTGAAAAGGCCGCCTTCGTCGCCTTCGATGCGCTGCTGCTCCGGCGGCCGGGCGCCGCGCACGACTATTCCGCCGCCGAGCTGGCCCGCGCCGAGTCGCGCCTGGCGGCCATGAGCGCGCCCGAGCGCCAGCAGCTGGAGCGCAACGTGATTGCCGGCCTGCCGGGCAGCGAGGAAAGCTTTACGCTCGCCCAGTTTCAGACGGCGCTCGATACCTATCAGGGCATGGATGCCGCCCGGCTGCGCCACCATCTAATACTTTTCTTGCAGGCTATTGTGCCGGTGGCCGAGGAGGTGGGCGTGAACCTCGCCCTGCACCCCGACGACCCGCCCTACCCCATTCTGGGGCTGCCGCGGGTGGTAAGCACCGCCTCCGACGTGCAGGCCCTGCTCGACGCGGTGCCCTCGGTGCGCAATGGGCTGTGCTTTTGCACCGGCTCGTTTGGCGTGCGGCCCGACAACGACCTGCCCGCCATGGTGCGCCAGTTTGCCGGCCGCATTCACTTTATTCACTTGCGCAGCACCCAGCGCGATGCGGAGGGCAATTTCTACGAGGCCAACCACCTGGAAGGCGATGTAGATATGTACGCCGTGATGCGCGAGCTGATTGCCGTGATGCAGCAGCGCCAGGTGCGCCTGCCCATGCGCCCCGACCACGGCCACCAGCTGCTCGATGACCTGCACAAGCAAACCAACCCCGGCTACTCGGCCATCGGCCGCCTGCGCGGGCTGGCCGAGCTGCGCGGCCTGGAGCTGGGCATTACGCGCGCCGCATTCTAAAAGGCAAGCTCATGCGCAGCCAGCTTAGCGCTGGCTGCGCATGATAAAGTTGTTGAATACTACCGTACTGTCCTCGGCGCCCTGGGCTACCAGCGCCACGCGCACGCCCCGGTCCCAGGGCGGCAGGTAGGTGCCATTAACCGTAAAATTTTCGGTGGGTAGGGCTTGCCAGGTAGCGCCATCGGTGCTGTAAGCGAAGCGGTAGCGCTGCCCGCCCCACACTTCGAGGCGCAGGGTAATGGTGGCGCAGGGCGCCACAAATTCCTGCACCAGGCAGTGCTGCTTGCCGCTTTTGAGGTGCCACACTTGCAGCTGCCCGTTGCCGGCCATCAGAGCCAGGGCGTTGTAAGGGTCGCCGACCGCGGCCAGGCCCGCGAAGGTATCAGCCGGCAAATCGGCAAAATGGAGGGTTGTAGCGGCTTTATAAGAGGCTACGTGCGTGCGCCGCGCCACCACCGCCCCCAGCCGTACCGGGCTCGCCCCCAGCCGCAGCTGGCCCTGGTGCACGGCAGTGCGCGGGCGCGCTGCCCCCAGCGGCCATTGCCACTCGAGGCCCAGCTCTGCGCCGGCAAATTCTTCGGCAATATGCAGGCGGCCCATATCGGTAATGGGCAGGGCCTGCGGGCTGCGCCGCACAAACTCGGGCCAGCCGTCGGCATTCCAGGTAAACTCGCTAAGCAGGCCCTGCCGACCCACAAACTCGTGGCTCTGGGCAAAATAAGCGTGGTGCAGCAAAAACCAGCGGCCATCCAGCTCGGCTACTGTGCCGTGGCCGGGGCATTTCCAGGTGGTATTGCTGCTTAATATAGGGTTTTGCGAATATTTTTCCCAGGGCCCCAGCAGGTGGCGCGAGCGGGCCACGCCGGTAGCGTAGTTGCAGCCCTTGCCGCAGCAGCTGTTGCCGGCGTAAAACATGTAGAACCAGCCCTGGTGGCGCACCAGCGCCGAGCCTTCTACCAGCGGGCCTTCCCACCTGGCGTCGTTGCCAAACAGCTCGGTAGCTTCGCCGATAAGGGCGGTGCGCTCGTCGTTGAGGCGCTGCGCCCAGATGGGCGTATCCTGCTGAATGCTATTGCCATCCTCCTTCCAGATGAGGTAGAGGTCGCCGTGCTCATCGGGCATGGCAAAGCCGTCGATAGAGCCGGCTTCCTGGCCCACCAGCGGGCCGTGGTCGTGGTAAGGCCCTTCGGGGCGGTCGGCGCTGGCCACGGCCACACACAGCATCCCGCCTTTCTTGCGGGCCGTGTAGTACACGTAAAAGCGGCCGTTTTCCTGGTAAAACTCGGGGGCCCAGAAGTTGGAGCCCGCCCAATCGGGAAGCTTATCGGGGAAAACGTGGCCAACCAGCTCCCAGTCCAGTAGGTTTTTAGAAGTAAACAGGGGGAAGATGGCACCCCACTCGGCCGTAGTAGCGCTGGCCCAGTAGGTATCGCCCACCTTAAAAACGGTCGGGTCGGGGTAATCGCCGGGCAGCACAACCTGGTCGTAGCTGGGGCGGGTGGGAGCGGGCCGGCTGGCGGGCGAAAAGCCGGGAGCAGCGGCCAGAGCAGAGGCGAGTTCTAGTTCGATTGACACGGGAGGAGTGCAAAAAAGAATAGAAAGAAAACAGGATGGGGTGGGAACACCTTTTCAGGTTACAAACATACACCCAAGCCGCAAACGCCAAGCGAGCGCGTTGCTGTTTCTCGCTCAAAACTCCTGAATTATCGTTGAAATAATGGCTCTGCTAGCTGACTAGCCGAGTAAAAGGCCGGAAGTCAGCTATTTTAGGCATGTTTTTACTTAAATACCAGTTGGCCGCCAAATTCAGTAAAAGTATAGCTGCTGCTGAAAACACGTTTTTCGGAATTAGTATTCAGCATAATAAAACTTTAATTTTCTCAAGAAATATGGTTTGTCAACGGTGTCGTGACGCCGAGAAATAAGCACCTTATGCACCCCTGTTCGTGCCAAATGACTCAAACGCAAAAACCCGGAAAGCAGCTTCTAAACGAAGGTTGCTTTCCGGGTTTGCTATGTGAGCCGATTATTGGACTCGAACCAACGACCTGCTCATTACGAATGAGCTGCTCTACCAGCTGAGCTAAATCGGCATTTCCCTGGGCCGGCCTGCGCCGTTTGGGCTGCAAATATAGGGTGCCGGCTGGTCGCGGCGCAACCCTTGCCGAAATTTTACGCAACCCCGCTGCCTGTGGTACGTCTGACACTGGAAACTCCTTACATAACCTCTATGAAAATGCTGCCTTCTCTGGCGGCCGGCTTTGCCGGGGCCGCCGCGCTTACGCTGCTGCACGAAACCGCCCGCCGCCTGCGTCCCCAGGATGCGCCACGCATGGATGTGCTCGGCGAGCGCGGCCTGCGCAAAGTACTGGGCCTGGCCGACCTGCCCCAGCCCGACGGCGGTACGCTCTACACGGCCACTATGCTCGGCGATATAGTAAGCAACGGGTTATACTACACCGTAGTAGGTAGTGGCAGGCATAGCCTGCGGCGCGGGCTGCTGTTGGGCGCAGCGGCCGGGGTGGGAGGCGTGCTGCTGCCCGGCCCACTGGGCCTGGGCGAGGCCCCCAGCAACCGCACGCCCCAAACCCAGGCCATGACCGTAGCCTGGTACACCTTTGGTGGGCTGGTAGCCGGTGCCGTGGCCCAGGCCCTGCGGAAGGCGCGCAAATAATATAGGAAAAAGTCTATTGAAGCAGGTGGCTGCCCGTGGAGCCTACCGTGAGGGTGGCGGCCCGGCCTATTATCAGGGCCTGGTTATCAGCTTCGTGGCCGGTAGGGAAGCCGTAGCCTACCGGGAAACTATAGCGTTGGGCGTAGTGGTCGATAATCTCATAAGCCGTCTGGCCGAAAGGAATAGCGTTGTCACGCATCTGCGAAAAATGGCCGACTACCAGTCCGGCCAGGCCAGTTAGCTGCCCGCTGCGGTGTAGGTGCAGCAGCATGCGGTCGATGTGGTAGAGGTACTCATCCAGGTCTTCGAGAAATAAGATGCGCCCCGTGAAGCTGGCCTGCGAAGAAGTGCCCGTGAGCGTATGCAACAGGCTGAGGTTGCCGCCTACCAGCTCGCCCTGGGCGGTGCCGGCCCGGTTAAGCGGGTGCGCCGGAGCGTCGTAGCGAAGCGGCTCGCCAAACAGCGCGCGGCGCAGGCTTTGCACAGCAGCCTCGCCCCCGGCCTGGCCAAACAGCCCCGGCATCACGCTGTGAATACTCTGGTAGCCCAGGCGCAGTAAATGGCTGTGCAGCACGGTAATATCCGAAAAGCCGGCTAGCCATTTCGGGCTTTCGGCAAAGCGACTGAAGTCCAGCTCATCGACCAGCCGGGCCGTGCCGTAGCCACCTTTGGCGCACAAGATGGCCCGAATGCCGGGGTCGTCGAGCTGGCGCTGCAAGTCGCGGCGGCGCAGCGCATCCTCACCGGCAAACTGGTGGTGGGTAGCCTCAATACTCTCGCCCAATATTACCTCCAGGCCCCAGCTGGTGAGTAGCTGGCGGGCAAAGCTGACCTCGGCCGTGCTGATTTTGCGGGCCGTGGCCACGATGGCCACGCGCTGGCCGGCTTGCAAAAAAGGAGGAGCAATTGAGGGCATAAACACGTCGTAGAAGCTGAGGGGCCAAAGTTCATACACAAACCCTAGCCAGCAGGCCAACCTTGCGTACAAAACGTCCGTTGGCAGTTACGGACCTTTTTACTCTTCTCACGCTCAGGCTGGTCGCGCAGCGGCGACATTTATCTCTATGAAACGACTGCTCTACTTTTTACTGACTTTTCTGCTGGGGGCAGCCCCGCGCCTGGCTTCGGCCCAGCTGGCACCCATCGACACCACCGGCGGGCGCTACTACCGGCCGGTTTTTTCGAATGTAACCGTCACGAGCAACGTTGCTTACGGCTCGGCTACCAAGTATGATGGCACTACCCAGCAGCTGATGATGGACATCTATGAGCCCGCCGGCGATACCGTAAAGCGCCGGCCGCTTATCATCTTTGCCCACGGCGGCGGCTTTGTAGCGGGCAGCAAAATGGATAGCTACCCGGTAGCTTTTTGCACCCGCCTGGCCAGGCTGGGGTACGTGACGGCGAGCATCGAATACCGACTTGGTTTTGCCTTCACGGGCTTTGCCGCGCCGGCCGATACGCCCAAGATTGCGCAGGCCGCCCTGCGGGGAGCCCAGGATATGAAAGCCGCCGTGCGGTTCTTTCGCAAAGATGCCGCCACGGCGCGTATGTATCGAGTATTCAGTAATTACATTATTGTGAGCGGCTCGTCGGCCGGCGCCTTTGCGGCCCTCGAAACCGGCTATCTCGATAAAGCCAGCGAAGTGCCCAGCTACCTCGACCTCACGGCGCTGGGGGGCGTGGATGGCACCAGCGGCAACCCCGGCTACAGCAACGCCGTGGCCGCCGTGCTCAGCTTAAGCGGCGCTACCGAAAGCCCGAACATCATAGAGCCCGGTAACGCGCCGCTATGCAGCGTACACGGCACCCGCGATGCGACGGTTCCGTATTTGCAGGGCCGCATTGGCTCGCTGCTGCCACCTAAGTATGTGTATGGCAGCGGTCGCCTCAACCCCCGCGCTACGGCAGTGGGCATCCGCAATACCCTGCGGCCGCTAAAAGGGGCCGACCACGTTCCTTTTGAAACCAATGCCGCCTACGCCGACACGGTTTTCTGGACCGTGCGCGACTTTTTACGGCCGCTGCTGCGGCTGCCCGGTACGGCTTTGGCAACGCGTACGGCCAGTCCGGCGGTGCCTATTGCCTTCGCCTATCCCACGCCCGCCCGCGACGCGGTGCAGCTTGCCCTGCCCGAAAACTGGCGCGACCTCGGCGAAGCGCAGCTAATCGACCTGACCGGCCGCGTAGTGCAGCAGCTGAAGCCCCAGTCCCAGCAGCTGCAGCTGCTGCGCGGCAGTCTGGCCCCCGGTATCTACTCGCTGCGGTTTGCCGGGCAAACTCCCACGCGGGTGGTATTCGAGTAGCTGCGGCGAATAAAGCCTCGTGCTTTTCCCCACTCAAATCCTTTTGGATTTCCGGTGCCGCTTACTCAGCCGCCGCGAGCTGCGCGGCATAGAAGTGTTCCAGATGCTGGGCTATCTGGTTGACTTCCAGTAAGAAGCCGTCGTGCCCGTAGCCAGAGTCCAACTCGCCGTAGGTGGCCCCGGTAATACCGGCTGCCAGCTCGCGCTGCTCACTAAGCGGAAACAGCACATCGGATGTAATCCCCAAAACCAGCGTGCGCGCCCGGATGCGGGCCAGCGCGGCGGCCACGCTACCGCGCTGGCGGCCTAGGTGGTGCGTATCCATGGCCCGGCTAAGGGCGACGTAGCTATACGCATCGAAGCGGGCCACGAGCTTATCGCCCTGGTAGCGCTGGTAGCTGCTGGCGCGGTAGTCGCGCAGGCGAGGGTCGTCGGCCTCATCGGTTTGGGTGGCCCTGTACGCCTCGTAGCCACGGTAGCTGAGCAGGGCGGTAGCGCGGGCTGCGCGCAGGCCCGCGCTACCGCCCTGCTCAGCGTGCGCCAGGTACGTAGGGTCGGCTTCGATGGCCAGCCGCTGTGCTTCGTTGAAGGCAATGCCCCAAGCCGAGTGCCGGGCATTGGTAGCGATAACGGCCAGGTGCTGCATCTCCTCGGGCTGCGCAACGGCCCATTCCAGCGCCTGCTGCCCGCCCAGCGAGCCACCGATGAGCGTATGAATCCGGGCCAGCCCCAGGTGTTGGCGCAGCGCCTCATGCGCGGCGGCCAGGTCGCGGATGGTGAGCAAAGGAAACTCCTCGTAGCGCGGGGCGCCGGTAGCGGGGTCGGGGCTGAGGGGGCCAGTGCTGCCATAGCACGAGCCCAGCACGTTGGCACACACGATAAACCAGTTAGCCGGGTCAAAAAAACAGCCTGCTCCGAATAGGCCGGCCCACCAGTCCAGCACGTCGGCGTTGGCCGTAAGGGCGTGGCACACCCACACCACGTTGTCGCGGGCCGCGTTGAGCTGGCCCCAGGTGCGGTAGGCTACCCGAGCGCCGGCCAGCGTCGCGCCGCTTTCCAGAGGGAAAGGGTCCGGTAGTAATAATATATTATTTTTCATATACTAACAAAATAACGTAGCCCGCAGCGGGCACGGGGACTTTTTCAGAAGCCTCCGTGCCCACTGCGGGCCAGCAACTCGGGCTACACCTCCAGCGGCTGGGCGTGCTCGGCTACCGCTTCCGGAACAGCGGCGGCTTCGTCGGCCTCGCCCTGCGGGGCGGCCTTGGTAGCGGCGGCTATGGCCTGCTCCAGGTCGGCCCGAATATCTTCGAAGTGCTCGATGCCGACCGATAGGCGCAGCAGCGTCGGCGTCACGCCCGAGGCCAGCTGCTCCTGCTCACTCAGCTGCTGGTGGGTGGTAGCCGAAGGCTGAATGATGAGCGTCTTGGCATCGCCAACGTTGGCCAGGTGGCTGATAATCTTTAGGTTGTCGATAAGCGCAGAGGCAGTTTCCTTGCTGCCGTGCAGCGCAAACGACAGCACGCCGCCGAAGCCCCGCTTCAGGTATTTGGCCGCGTTTTTATGGTGCGGGCTGCTGGGCAAGCCAGGGTAGTTGACGCTGGCCACCTGTGGGTGCTGCTCCAGCCACTGCGCCACTTTCAGGGCGTTTTCTACGGTGCGCTCCACGCGCAGGCTCAGGGTTTCGACGCCTTGCAGCAGCAAAAAGGAGTTGAACGGACTAATAGCCGGGCCGAAGTCGCGCAGGCCTTCCACGCGGGCGCGAATGATGAAGGCAATATTGCCAAACGGTCCGTTTTTACCGAACACATCGTTGAAAACCAGGCCGTGGTAGCCTTCGCTGGGCTCGGTAAACTGCGGGTACTTGCCGTTGCCGAAGTCGTAGGTGCCGCCGTCCACAATCACGCCCCCAATGCTGGTGCCATGCCCGCCAATCCACTTCGTGGCCGACTCTACCACAATGTGGGCGCCGTGCTCAAGGGGCCGGAACAGGTAGCCGCCCGCCCCAAAGGTATTATCAACTACCAGCGGCAGGTCGTGCTTTTTGGCCACGGCTGCAATGCGCTCAAAATCAGGCACACTGAAGCTGGGGTTGCCAATAGTTTCGACATAGATAGCGCGCGTTTTCTCATCAATGAGTGCTTCCAGGCTGTCGGCGTCGTCGCCGTCGGCAAAGCGCGTCTCAATGCCCAGGCGCTTGAAAGCCACCTTAAACTGGTTGTAGCTGCCCCCGTAGAGGAACGAGCTGGAAACCAGGTTGTCGCCGGCCTGGAGAATGTTGTTGAGGGCAATAAACTGTGCTGCCTGCCCCGAGCCCACGGCCAGCGCCGCCACGCCGCCTTCGAGCGCCGCAATGCGCTGCTCGAATACGTCGGTAGTAGGGTTCATCAAGCGGGTGTAGATGTTGCCAAACTCCTTCAGGGCAAACAGGTTGGCACCGTGCTCGGCGTTCTTAAACACGTAGCTGGTAGTCTGGTACAGGGGCACTGCCCGCGAGCCAGTGGTGGGGTCGGGCTGCTGCCCGGCGTGCAGCTGAAGGGTGTCGAAATGCAGTTTCTGCGTAGCCATGAGGGGGAAGAAATTAAAAAGTGAGTAAGCTGGAAATCAGGTAGAGAAAGCCTGGCTACTACTTTCGGAAAACTTCTTCCGTAATCAAAAAGCTGATTATGAGGCGCATAACTAACGGTGTGTGGCGCAGCGCGCCCCGGTGCCGGCCTGCTCACGCACGGCCCGCAGTAATTAGTACCCGCGAAGAAGGAAAGGGAGTGCCGGGCCGAAAGGCTTAGCCTTGGCAACAACAGCACATTCGCATTCGCCGGGCGGGGCTGCCAGAGCCGGCCAAAGCAGAAGGGGAACGGTGGCCGCGGCCGCGCACGAAAGTGCCGGAAGCGGGGAAGACAGCGGAGGAGAATGCGTGTGGCATGGTACTCGATTTATAGCCCCCCGGGCTGCGTGGCAGCTGCCGGGGTAGGAATTGGCACCTTTCAGCTAGTGAAGGTTGCCAGCGGGTCAGGGAGCCTAATCTCTCGCCGCTTCTGTATAAAACTTACAATAACTGCCCCGCCTGCTGCGGGGGAGTACCGGTTTGGTAAGCGCAAAGATAGGGGCAGCGACCGGTTGCGCAAATTTTTTTGCTGAAAGCTGCGGAATAATTCTGAAAAGCCGGCGAACATCCGAAACAGGGCCGGGAAGACCGGGGTCGTTTATAAACAAAAAGGCCACCCCAATGCTGGAGTGGCTTTTCTCACCTTTTTTCTGCAAAAAGTACCTAGATACTAGGTAGGGTTAACTCCTGGCCCACTTCAATGTGGTCGGGGTTACTGCCGATGATGGCCTGATTGGCCTCGTATATCTGGTGCCACTTGGCGGCATCGCCGTAGTGGTTTTTAGCAATCTTGGAGAGCGAGTCGCCGCTTACAACCGTGTAGGTAGTGCCCGCAGCGGCAGGGGTAACCCCAGCCGCGTTGTTACCGAAAAAGTCGGTACCAGCGCCGGTGCCAGCAGCCGGCTGCGCGGGGGCAGCGGGCTTTTTGTCACCCTCATTATTTAAAAAATCGAGCAGGCCCATGCGACAAGTGCAGTTAAATGAGTGTGAAAGAGAACAGAATGCCCAGGCGGGCAGGGTGCCTTGGTGAGCTTTTTACGGCGGCGGACTGATAGGGTTACCACGGATAACTAAAAAAATAAGGATGCGTAAGCACAGCCATACCAACGCCGCTTTTCTTCACACCCTTTCCCCTTTTCTCATGAATCTTTCACCCGTTTCTTTCCGGTCTTATTTTGCCTCGCTGCTGAGTGTGCTGGCTTTGCTAGTTATGGTTTCGTCTTGTGGCAGCGATAAAGGCAAAGTGGAGGGCGTGAGCATGCTCTACGGCTCAAGCAGCAAAGTGTGGGTAACCGACAAGCAGACCGATGCCGCCGGCGATAAAGTGAAGCAGGATGCCGCTGCCCAGGACATGGAGATAAGCTTTGCCTCGAATGGCACGTATGCCGGCACGCAAAGCGGCAAGTACACATTCGACCAGGCCGCCAAAACCATTACCCTCACTCCTGAGGGCAGCCCTACCAGCAACACGTTTAACGTAGAAACCCTGACCGACAGCAAGCTGACGCTGGTAGGCACCAGCGGGGCCAAGCTGATGCTGAAAGCAAAGTAGCACGTACTGGCTGATTACGAAGGGCTTATGCCCGCCTATTGGCCTCGCTCCGTTATCGGGGCGGGGCCTTTTTTATGGCCCCGGCCAGCGAGCCAGCGGGGCAGGTAGGCCACACCCAGCGCCAGGTAGAAGTAGTACGTCACGATGCGGTAGAGCAGCACCAGGAAGCTCGTCATGGCAGCCGTGCCCATAAAGCGGCCGAAGAACGTCGGAAATGCGCCTTCGGCAATGCCCGCGCCTCCCGGCGTAATGGCCAGCAGCAGAATAACTTTGTAGGTGATGTTGCGGGCGAAGATGAACAGAAAGGTGCCGGTAGTCATGGGGGCGAAAGCGGCGATGAGGCAGCCGATAACGGCGTAGCGGGCCGTCCACACAAAAGCCGTGCTCAGGCAGGCCCGCCACCAGTAGGCCGCGCCCGCATCGCGCAGCTGGGCCGAGGCATTAACCATTTCCTGCCCCTGGCGGTAAGCCAGCCGCCGAAACCGCCGGATGAACCGCAGGGAAGTAAGCCGCACCAGCAACCGCCGCACCGAATGCGGATTCACAAACAAGGCGTAAAGAAGCAGGCCCGCGTAGGCCGACACGGCTACATAGCTGAAAATGAATAGTACCCGTAGCGTTTGCACAAATGCCGACTGCAGGCCGTGCGGGTACAGGCCATCGGCGGCGAGCCACACCACCAGGGGCACCATCAGGACATAGTAGAGGTTATCGAGGAAAGCCGTTACGATGGTGTAGGCCAGCGCTTTGCCCAGCGGAATGCCTTCGCGGGTGAGAATGACCGGCGCGGCCGCCGTGCCGCCCGCGGCCGAAGGCAGCACGCAGGAGGCAAACTCCCAGACTACAATTACCGAAAAGGCCTGCCGCCAGCTTAGCTCGCGCTCCGAGATGCTGCGTATTCTATATATATACCCCAGGTCGCGGGCCCAGAGCACCAGCAGCGTGATAAAGAGCCATTGCCATTTGGCATGAAGCAGCGGGGCGAGGTCGCCGGGCTTGTAGGAGCGCCAAAACAGAAAGGCTACTACGCTCAGCCCAATCAGCGCCGGCAGCACAATGCGCGACGGCCGAAGCTGCCGCATTAAGTCGGCTTCCTGGCGGGCATGGGCTGGGGGCGGAGTAGGCGAGGCTGGCAGCATAGGCAGGGAAAGGTCGGGCAAAAATACTGCCGCTTGCCCGGCCCGCTTGCCGGCTCCTGAAAAAGCCCTGCCGCAAGTGCTGCGGCAGGGCTTTTTAATCAGAGCATTAAAGCAAGTGGCCGGCTACGGGCGCCCGCCTGGACTACCCGCCGGGGTGATGCCGCCCGGCGAGGTAGTGCCCGGCGAGGGCGCATTGGCCGGCGTGCTGTTGACGGGCGCGGCGGCCGGCGTGCGGGGCTTCACGGCCGAGCTGTCGGCGGGCTGCTGGGTAGCGGGCAGGCCAGGGCTGGCCGGAGTTGTAGCGCCGGGCGCGGCGGAAGCCGGGCGGCCGGTAGTGCCCGCCGGGTAGGCCGCCTGGTTACGCAACTGCTGGAGCGAGTCGGCCGGAATGGTGCGGCGCGTGGAGTCGGTAGCGCTGGCCGGACGGCCCCCGCCGCCGGGCCGCTGCCCGGCGCCCGGATAACCACCGGGGCGTCCGCTACCCTGGCCGTTTGGCCGGCCGCCTCCCTGGCCGCCGGCACCACCAGCACCACCAGCGCCGACGCCGCCCAGGTCGCCGCCCAGGCCACCACCCGTATCGCCGCCTTCTTTCAGGTCGTCGTTGTTGACGCCCTTGCCGCGGCGCCCGGTGTCGCCGGCCGTCAGCTTGCCAATGCGGTAGCTGAAGTTAATTTTAAAGTTCAGGTTATGAATAACGTTGGTGCTGTTCTGGGTCAGCACCGGGCCGTTGATGGGCACGTTCGTGCCGTTGTACTCGTAGCTGTCGACATAAGGCGTCGAAACGTCGGTGTGGATGCGAATCTGGCCGGTGAAGAAGTTCTCCGCCCCGAAGCCGATGCTGCCCCGCTTCTCGGCAAAGCTCTTCTGCAAGCTCAGGCTATAGATACCAAAGCCGCTCTGGTAGCCCTGGAGCTGCACCTGCTGGCCCCGGTAAAAGCCAAAGAGCTGCAGCGAATAGCTGTTGCCCAGGTCGTAGGAGCCGAAGGCCCGGGCATTTATCACAAAGCCCTGGTTGCTGGAGTTATAGAGCTTGCTTTCATCGTTGTTGCGCAGCACGGCATAGTATACATCCGTGCTGGCATTGAGCGAGAGCTTGCCCGAGTTGGCCCCCGCGAAGAAGCTGCCGCCATAAGCGTTTTCGGTGCCCGCATTGCGGAAAGTGCTTAGCAGCGCGCCCTGGATGTGGTTGGGGTTGAGTGAGTCGGGCAGGGGCACCCGCACGGTTTGGATAGCGCCGGTGGTATTGCGCATGAAGGCCGTCAGGTTCAGATTCACCTTCTGCTTTACGGTGGTGCTGTAGCCCAGCTCGTAGTTGTTGGTGTACTCGGGCCGCAGCGTGGGGTTACCGGCCGAGGCGTTGAGCGGGTTGCTGGCCTGCACGTTGGGGTTGAGGAACTGCAGCGATGGCCGCTGAATACGGCGGTTGTACGACAGCTTCAGCACGTTGCCGTTTTCCAGCTTGCGCGAAAAGTTGACGCTCGGCACCAGCACCCCGTAGTTGGGAATAGCAGTGTTGGTGAGCACGCCTTTGTTATTGGTAAAGTCGGCCGAAATGGTCGTGTACTCGAAGCGCGCGCCCGGTTTCAGGGTAAAGCCTTTAGGCAGCCCGATGGTGTAGGTGGCGTAGGCGGCCGTTATGTTCTGGCGGTAGAGAAACGAGTTGTTGAGCGAGGCACTGCCGGCAGGTGGCTGCAACGACGGGTCGTAGAAGTAGCTGTAGTCGCTGCTCACGCGCCGGACGATGTCCTTGGCTCCGAGCTCCAGCAGCTGATTTTTGACGGTGGGCGTCTGGTAGTCGAGCTGGGCGGTGGATTCCTGGTTGTAGCTGTTGTTGTCGTTGCCCAGCTGGCCGAGATACTTGCCTTTCGACAGGTCGCTGGGGTCAAATACGCTGTTGGTGAAGTTGTTCGTCTGATTGTTGCGGCTAAACAGTGTCAGTATACTCAGCTCGCGCTGCTCGGTTTGGTAGGTGTGGGTAAAGTTGAGGCTAGCATCAATGGTGTTCGACTGATTGGTCGAAACCACATCGCGCAGCGAGTTGGCGGTCAGCGAGCCGCCGTTAGTGCCAATGCGGCTCAGCAACCCATCCTGGTAGTTGTCGGAGTTGCGCACGCCGTAGGCCAGCGAGCCGGCCAGCGAGTTATGCTTATCGAAGTCGTAGGTCAGCCCCAGCGTGTAGCGCCCAAAGGCATCGCGGCGCCGGGTATCGGCCGACTGCTCCACCGTGGTGCGGTCGCCATTGGTCAGGCTGATGCTATTCTGAGTGTTCTCGAAGCTGCCCGGCTGATTGTAGCTGGTGCGCCCAAAGCCGCCCAGCGAGACGCCAAACTTGCCGTTGCGGTAGTTGCCGTTCAGGCCCAGGTTGCTGGCCCGCATGCCCGCGCTGGTATTGATGCCCAGCGAGCCGCCTCGCAGGTTGTCACTCTTCGTAACGATGTTGATAATGCCGCCCGAGCCTTCGGCATCGTATTTGGCCGAGGGCGAGGTAATCACCTCCACGGTCTGAATCTGGTCGGCCGGAATCTGCTTCAGCGCGTCGGCCACGCTGCTGGCCGCGATGGTCGAGGGCTTGTTATTAATCAGTACCCGAATATTGCTTGAGCCGCGCAGGCTCACGTTGCCATCCAGGTCCACGCTCAGCAGCGGCACGCGCTTGAGCACATCGGTGGCATCGCCGCCGGCGGTAGTTTTGTCCACATCAGCGTTGTAGATGGTACGGTCTACGCGCTCCTCAATGAGCGGCTTTTTGCCGGTTACCACTACTTCGCCCAGCTTTTGGGCCGCAGCGGCCATCGCTACCGTGCCCAGGGCCACGTTGCCCCCGCTGGCCGGAACCACTATGTTGTTGCGGACCTGCGTCTGGTAGCCGATAAAGCTTACCTCCACGCGGTAGGTACCGGCCGGCACGGGCAGGACAAACTTGCCATCGTCGCCCGCCACGCCACCGTTCACGGGGCTATTGGTGGTGGGGTTGATTACATTCACGGTGGCGTACGATACCGGCTTGCCCGTAGCAGCATCGGTTACGGTGCCCGAGAGCCGGCCCGCCGTGCTGCGCGCGGCGGCCGTTGTGGCCGGCCGGCCGCCGGCCTGGCTGTAGCCCAGCAAGGGGCTGGCTAATAAAACAGCGGTAAGGAACCCAGCTGTGGGTAGCGTATTCTTGCTCATAAAATTCATAACGGCCAAAGTGCGTAATTAACCAGAAATGGTTGCACCTGGCAGCCGGTTTTTGTTGATTCGCCGACGAGAACGAGTATTATCCCGACCAAAGGCTGGCGCAAAGGTCGGTCCGTAAGAACCGCCCGCGCACCCTTGTCGTACCTTTGGGGGCGGCGGGCCAATCTTTTAGCCTGCTTAGCGGTTAGCTACTGCGCTCTCTCTTCTGCCTGCCCCGATGATAATTGAACCCGGCCCGCTCCTGGCGGCGATATCCTCGCCCGACGACCTTAAAAAGCTCGCCCCCGAGCAGTTAGTGCAGGTAAGCACCGAGCTGCGCGACTTTATCATCGACACGGTGAGCATCTACGGCGGGCACTTCGGCGCCTCGCTCGGCGTGGTCGAGCTCACGGTGGCCCTGCACTACGTTTTTAACACCCCCTACGACCAGCTGGTGTGGGACGTGGGCCACCAGGCCTACGGCCACAAAATCCTGACCGGCCGGCGCGACCGCTTTCCTACCAACCGCCGCTACGGGGGCATGTCGGGCTTCCCGAAAATGTCGGAAAGCCAGTACGACGCCTTTGGGGTGGGCCACAGCAGCACCAGCATCGGGGCGGCGCTGGGCATGGCGGTGGCTTCCGATTATAAAAAGGAGTTTGACCGCCAGCACATTGCCGTGATTGGTGATGGCGCCATGACGGCCGGCATGAGCTTTGAGGCGCTCAACCAGGCTGGAGCTATTCGCAACAACATGATTGTGGTGCTCAACGACAACTGCATGAGCATCGACCCCAACGTGGGCGCGCTCAAGGAGTATCTTACCGACATCACGACCTCGCGCACCTACAACAAAGTGCGCGACGAGCTCTGGAACGTGCTGGGCAAGCTCAGCAAGTTTGGCCCCAACCCCCAGCAGATTGCCCGCAAGGTAGAAGCCGCCATGAAGGCTACGCTGCTCAAGCAAAGCAACCTGTTTGAGGCGCTGAACTTCCGCTACTTCGGGCCCGTGGACGGGCACGACGTGCAGCACCTGGTAGCCGTACTCAACGACCTCAAAAGTATTCCCGGCCCCAAGCTGCTGCACTGCGTAACGGTGAAGGGCAAAGGCTACGCGCTGGCCGAGAAAGACCAGACGCTGTGGCACGCGCCGGGCTTGTTTGATAAAATTACGGGCGAAATATATAGTAAAACCCCTGATAAGCCCCAGCCACCGAAGTACCAGGACGTGTTCGGTCATACCCTCGTCGAGCTGGCCCAGGCCAACGATAAGCTAATGGGCGTGACGCCGGCCATGCCCAGCGGCTCGTCCTTGAACATTATGATGGCGGCCATGCCCGAGCGCGCCTTCGACGTGGGCATTGCCGAGCAGCACGCCGTGACGTTCTCGGCCGGCCTGGCTACGCAGGGCCTGGTGCCGTTCTGCAACATCTACTCGTCGTTTATGCAGCGCGGCTACGACCAAGTGGTGCACGACGTGGCGCTGCAAAATCTGCACGTGGTGTTCTGCCTCGACCGCGCCGGCTTTGCCGGCGCCGACGGCCCCACCCACCACGGCTGCTACGACCTGGCTTACCTGCGCTGCATCCCTAACATCGTGGTGTCGGCTCCCATGAATGAGCAGGAGCTGCGCAACCTGATGTACACGGCCCAACTGCCCGAAAATGCCGGCCCGTTCAGCATTCGCTACCCGCGTGGCGAAGGGGTAATGCCCGAGTGGCGCACGCCCTTGCAGCGGGTGGCCATCGGCACGGGCCGCGTGGTGCGCGAAGGCGAGGCGGGCGGCGTGGCCATCCTCAGCATCGGCCACATCGGCAACTATGCCGTGAAGGCCACCGAGGCGCTGGCCGCCGAAGGCCTCAGCGCGGGCCACTACGACCTGCGCTTCTGCAAGCCGCTCGATGAGGAAATGCTGCTGGCCGTGGCCCGCCGCTACCGCGCCATTGTAACGGTGGAAGATGGCTGCCTGCAAGGCGGCTTCGGCTCGGCAGTACTGGAGTTTCTGGCCGACCACGGCCAGCACCTGCCCGTGCGCCGCCTCGGCATCCCCGACCGCGTGGTGGAGCACGGCACCCAGGACCAGCTCTATAAAGAGTGTGGGTTCGATGCTGAGGGTATTGCCCAGGCCGTGCGCGAGCTGGGCGCCCAGGTGGTGGCCCGCGAGTCCGTAATGGTCTAATGCCGCTAGCCTGCCCGACCCTACAACAGCCCAAGTGCCGCTGGTGGCTTGGGCTTTTGCTCGGAATGAGTTGCGGAGCAGCGTGGGGGCAGGCTGCTCCGTTGGTTTTTCCGGAGATGGCACCTGTTACCCGATTTAAGGTGATAGGTAGTCGTCCGCATTTTCGAGGGAGTTTCAGCCCGCTGGTCATTACCCGGCAAGAGGCGCAAGTGAACGGGAAAAGCTATACTGCCTTCGAAGAGAAGATGGGCAAAAAGCCTGCTGGAAGCGGCCCGCTGCCATTCCGGTTGCGGCTGGCTGGCGATAGCCTGCTCATGCCCCTCGTGGTATACGACTTCGTGCCAGCGGCTTGCCGGGCCCGTTTGCTCGATAGCCTCGGCTCAGGGCGGCTGGAAGGCACTTTCTTTCGCTTCGGCGCGGCCGTCGGCACCAAGTGGACGTGTTTATCTTCTTACAGCTGGGCGCACAAGTGGAATACCGTAACTACTGAGCTGCGCGAAATAAAGCGCACGGACGCTGGCGAGCTGTTGTACGTGCTGGCTTTTCAGGAAGATTATTATGGCGTCAGCGACTATGAGTTCTGGCGCGAATTCGTGATTTCGCGCGAGCGTGGCCTGGTGCAGCTGACCGGGGAAGGCATGTTTGGGGGCAAGCAGGTGTACGAGCGTGCCGACAAGCCTGCCTCGACAAACCACCCCTGAAGCAGCCAGGTAGCGTTGCAGCCGTACACCGACCCGGGTACCAACCAGCCCCATTGGCGCTGTTGGTAGTTGCCTTGCGGGTTGCCGGGAGGTGCAAACTGGTAGCGGTACTGCACCTCCCACCCGAAGGTAGCCCCCTGGCTTGGTCCACCGCATCAACGTCTACTACCTCGATAACGGCTATTGTGATTGCTACCGCGCGGACGAGCTACAGGCGGCCTGAACTTACTGCGTCTGCTTCTGCCGGGTTTGGCGCGTGTCGCACAACAAAGATTGACCGCTGCAACGGGGAAGCATGGCGCAAGTACCCCTCTTATAACATTATAACATTCACGAAAAAGCCTCTGGCCATGCGGCCAGAGGCTTCATTAAGTGCCACAAGGGTGAGCCCTGCTTGCGGCTTTACACGCCGCCGGTGGCAGTTTTGGTTAACCGGTCGCAGCGGCTACTCTACCGCCAGGCGCAGGGCATGAGCGCCGGCGCGCACCACGTACACGCCGGCCGGCAGCCCGGTCGGCAGCGCCAGCGCGGCCGTGCCCGCCGCATCGGCCGGGGCCGAGGCCACGAGGCGGCCCAGCGCGTCGTACATCATCACCACCGTGCCGGGCAGCGCGCCCCTGAGCGTGGCCCCCGGCGCGGTGGCCGGGTTGGGGTACAGGGCCAGGCCGGCTTGGGCAGCCAGCGTCACTACCCGCACCGGCGAGTAGCTGAGCGTGCCATCGATATCTACTTGCCGCAGGCGGTAGTAGGCGGTGCCCGCGCCAGCGGGCAGAGCGGCATCAAGCAGCTCGTAGTGGTGGGGGCTGCTGCTGCTGCCCGCGGCCGCCAACGTGCCGATGCGCGCGAAACTGGTGCCATCGGGGCTGCGCTCTACCTCAAAGAAATCGCTACTTTTCTCCGAAGCCGTGGCCCAGGCCAGGCGCACGGCCGCCGGCCCGGCGGCCGTGGCCGTGAAGGCGGTAAGCACCACCGGCAGCGGGGCTTGGTTGCGAATGTAGACCAGTGAGTTGGTGGTCGTGCCATCACCAAGCTGACCAAGACTGTTGTAACCAGCCATAAAGACCGCCGCGCTCTGGCCCAGCACCAGTGCGTGGTTGGCCCCCGGCCCCACCGCCAGCCCACGCCACTGCGTCAGGCCGCTGTATTCGGCCGCCGGAGTCGTGCTATTGGTTGTTGAGTTGATGCCCAGCTGGCCGTAGGTATTATAGCCCCAGGTGTAGAGCCTGCCATCGGCCGCCAGGGCCTGCGAAATGTAGTTGTTGGCCATCACCTGCACCAGGCGGGTGCCGGCCGGCAGTGCCCCCTGACTCACGGCCACTGGCGTGGTGCTGGTGGTGGTGGTGCCATTGCCCAGCTGGCCGTAGATGTTCTGGCCCCAGGCGTAGGTAGTGCCATCGGCGGCCAGCGCCACCGCGTGGTAGTTGCCGGCCGCTATCTGCACCAGGCGCGTGCCCGTGGGCATTGCCCCCTGGCTCACGGCCACGGGCGTGCTACTGCTAGTGGTGCTGCCGTTGCCCAGGTAGCCACTACTATTCAAGCCCCAGGCGTAGGCGGTGCCATCGGCGGCCAGGGCCAGCGAGTAGCTGCTGCCGACGGCCACCTGCACCAGGCGCACACCGGCCGGCAGGCTCACGGCTACCGGCGTGCTGCTGGTGGTGGTAGTGCCGTTGCCCAGTTGGCCACTACTATTCGAGCCCCAGGCATAAGCCGTGCCATCGGCGGCCAGCGCCAGCATGTGCGAGGGACCAGCCGCCACCTGTACCAGGCGCGTGCCCGTGGGCATGGCCCCCTGGCTCACTGCCCCCGGCGTGCTGCTGCTGGTGGTACTGCCGTTACCTAGTTGGCCGAAGTTATTATAGCCCCAGGTGTAGGCTGTGCCGCTAGCGGACAGGGCTATGGTGGTGAAGTCGCCGGCCGCTACCTGCACCAGGCGCGTGCCCGCAGGCATGGCGCCCTGCCCGACGGCCACGGGCGTACTATTGGCGGTGCTGTTGGTGGTGCCATTGCCCAACTCGCCGTGGGTATTGCTGCCCCAGGCGCCCAGAACGCCGCTGGCTTGCACGGCCACCGTGTGCCGGCTGCCCACGGCGGCCTGCACGTAGCCGCGCGGCTGGACCAGCCCGGCTACCGCCACCGGCGTGGTGGCCAGCGTGGTCGAGCCGCTGCCCAGCTGGCCGCTGCCGTTGGTTCCCCAGGCGTAGGGCATGCCGTCGGCCGCCAGCGCCAGCGAGTGCGCGGCCTGGCTGCCGGCCGCCACCTGCCCAAAGAGCAGACCGGCCGGGGCGGCGCCCTGGCTCACGGCCACCGGCACCGGGCTGCCGGTGGGGGCGTTGTTGGTGCCCAGCTGGCCGCTGGCGTTGTCGCCCCAGGCGTAGAGGCTGCCGTCGGCGGCTAGGGCCAGCGAATGCATGGCCCCGGCCGCCACCTGCACAAAGCGAGTGCCGGCCGGCATGGCCGCCGCCAGCGGGGCGTTGCTCGAAGCGGGGGTAGTGGTGCCGAGCTGGCCAGCGCTGTTCAGGCCCCAGGCATAGACCGTGCCGTCGGCAGCCAGGGCCAGCGAGAAGCCCTGCCCGGCGGCCACCTGCACAAAGCGGGTGCCAGCCGGTGCGGCGCCCTGGCTCACGGCCACCGGCGTACTGCTGCTGGTGTTGGAGGTGTTGCCGAGCTGGCCGCTGGTGTTATCGCCCCAGGCGTAGAGGGTGCCATCGGTGGCCAGGGCCAGCGAATGCGTGGCCCCGGCCGCCACCTGCACAAAGCGAGTGCCGGCCGGGGCGGCGCCCTGGCTCACCGACACCGGTATCGTGCTCGGGGCCGTGGTGCCGTTGCCGAGCTGGCCGCTGGTGTTGCCGCCCCAGGCGTAGAGGCTGCCGTCGGCGGCCAGGGCCAGGGCGTGCAGCTGCCCGGCGGCTACCTGCACGAAGCGCCCGCCCGTGGGCAAGCTCACCGCCACGGGTACCTGGCTGGAGGCTGTGGTGCTATTGCCTAGCTGGCCGCTGGCATTGTCGCCCCAGGCGTAGGCGGTGCCATCGGCGGCCAGGGCCAGCGAAAACAGTTTGCCGGCCGCCACTTGGACCAGGCGGGTGCCGGTGGGCATAGCCCCCGAGCTCACAGCCACTGGCGTGCTGCTGGTGGTGGTGCTGCCATTGCCGAGCTGGCCGCTGCCGTTGGCGCCCCAGGCATAGAGGCTGCCATCAGGCCTCACCAGCAGCGAGTGGGCGCTGCCTGCGGCAAGCTGGCCGTTGGGCGGCAGGCGGCGGGCCGACGGCAGTCCGGCCTGGCTGACCAGGGATACCAGCAGCAGTACCGCTAGCCCAACCGGCCGGCCAAGAAAACATTGGCGCAACGTTGCGACAAGCCAGCAAGAGAAAGTAGTCATAAAGCGTACAGTAGTGGTGGATAAGGAGCAAGTGCCTGGCTTAGGGGGTGGCCGGGTGCTTCAGGTGCGCGGAAAAGCGCAACGGGGTCGGCGCCCGGCCCCGAAATCACGCTTCCCACCTAACAACCCGACAAAGGTACCGGCCCTTTCAGCGCGGCGGTATCGCATAAACATGCGATGGCCTAGACGCGCGGACTCTAAAGATGTCATCAAGAACACCGTAAAATCCAGGCTGGGCGTAGCGGTATCCGGGTAGGGCATCCCCACTGGAGCCTGCGCTTCCCCAAAGGCGGGGGCGATGCGGAATGACAGGGCACAGGGCTACCCCGGTCTTACCCGGCGCCAGCACATAAAGAGGTTGTTTTGCAGGAGTGTCGGCACTGACCGGTCAGCCGCCGGCTCGGCGCACCAGCGGCGGCCGTCGGCAGAACAAGGCCTCCTACCTGCCCCCAACGAAACTGTTTATGCTGAATGGCGAAAAAATCCTGGTAACTTTATTCGCGTCCCCACCATCCTCCGGGACCATACCCCTGGCCTCTGCTGAAGCTGGCTGCCCGGCTGCCAGGCCAAACAATAGCCCGATTGGAATTGTCTTACTGAACGCCACCAGCGGGGCCTCGGCCGGCTGGTGGCGTTCATACTTACTTCCTTTTCCACTAATGGCTACTACCACTGCTTACCCCGCCACGTTCACCATTGGCGGCGACCTTACTGTGAACCGCCTCGGCTACGGGGCCATGCGCATCACCGGCAAAGGTATCTGGGGCCCACCCCAGGACCACGACGAGTCTATCCGGGTGCTGAAACGCGCCGTGGAACTGGGCGTGAATTTTATCGACACTGCCGATAGCTACGGTCCGAACGTGTCGGAAGAATTGATTGCCGAGGCGCTGCATCCTTACCGGCAGGGCCTGGTTATCGGTACCAAGGGCGGGCTGCTGCGCACCGGCCCCGACCAATGGCCAATGGATGCCAGCCCCAAGCACCTCGAAGAAGTGCTGCACGGCAGCCTCAAGCGCCTCAAGCTCGACCAGATTGACTTATACCAGCTGCACCGCGTCGACCCCAAGGTGCCGTTTGAGGATACGCTGCGCTTCCTGCAAAAGGCTCAGAAAGACGGCTTGATTAAACACATTGGCCTCTCGGAAGTCGATGTGGACCAGATTAAGAAAGCGCGGGAGTTCGTCGAAATCGTGTCGGTGCAGAATATGTACAGCGTCGACAACCGCAAGTGGGAAGCCGTGCTCGACTACACCCGCGAGCAGCATATGGCCTTCATTCCGTGGTTTCCGCTGGCGGGCGGCAACGCCGAGGCCCTGGCCGCGCTCGACCACGTAGCCCAAAAGCACGGTGCTACTCAGCAACAGATTGCCCTGAGCTGGCTGCTGCACTACTCGCCCAATATCCTGCTCATTCCCGGCACCTCAAAGGTGAAACATCTGGAAGAGAATATGAAAACTGCTGATATTCAGCTTTCGGCCGAAGACATGGCGGCCCTCGACAAGCTAAAGGCGGCGTAACGCCAAAGCGCCGATGCGCGTTAGAGAAAGCCGGGCAACATAGGGTTTGTTGAATAGATGAGGCATTGGCTGAATATTCACTAAAAACTATGTTGCTCGGCTTTTGTCATTCCTCTTAGGCAAGCTGCTATGCGTACGCTCCCAAAGTTTCTTAAAATGCCCTTGCTGGCGTTGGCGCTGGGCCTCGGCGCCTGCTCGGCCGAGCAGCTGACGCAGACCGACCAGAAAACAGGCGTTAATCTGGCGAGTTACCAGACGTACAATTTTATGGACGAAACGGCCCGCAACGATTCTGCTTTTCAGCATTCGGGCTCGGGTATTTTTGATTTAAAGCGGGCCGTGGCGCACGAGCTGGAAAGCCGGGGCTTTCGGCGGGCTGCCCAGCCCGACCTGTGGGTGAATATTGGCATCGTAACCCAGCAGAAAGACCAGACCCGACAAACTGACTTCCGCACCGACGGAGCTCCGCAGTACATCGGCCAGCGCAACTACCACTGGCAGGCGCAGGAAGTCGTGACGGGCCAGTACCAGGAAGGCACCGCCACCATCGAGCTGGTGGATGCCGCCCGCAAAGAGCAGGTGTGGCAGGGCACTACCACCCGCGTGCTCTCGCGCAACACCAGCAAGTCGGCGCGGCAGATTGACGAGGGCGTGGCCGAGCTGTTCAGGAAGTTTCCGGTGCCGACGCGCTAGTGGGTGTTGGTGCGGTCGATGAGCTGCACCACGTCTTTGGTTGAAACCGAATGGCCGGTTTCGGCAGCGCGGTAGATAGCTTCGAGCAGCTGCACGTCGCGCAGGCCCATCTGGCCGGGCACGCGGGTGGGCTTGTTCAGCAATACACACTGGGCAAAATCGTCCAGCTGGGCGGCCTGCTGGTTGATGTTGGGTAGGTTGAGCAGCCCATCATTCTTGCTGGTGCGGCCAGCTAGTCCGCCATAGCCGAAGGCGGGCTCCAGCTCAAACCACCCATTCGCCGCGTCGGCCCGCAGGCGGCCTTGCATGTTTTCGGTGTAGCTGGTGCGGCAGTCGGCCACCGTGCCATCGGCGAACCGCATCTGCCAGCTCACGCCGGCCTCCACTTCTTTGAAGTAGCCGGTGCCGGTTTCGGGAGTGAACTTCGCCGTGACCGAAACCGGCACCTGGCCTTTGGTATAGAGACAGCCTTGCAGGCAGTAGATGCCCATGTCCATGAGCGGGCCGCCGCCGCTAAGTTTTTTATTTACCCGCCAGGGTGTGCCGTTGTTGAATTTGAAGCCGTTGTCGGCCGCCAGGCGGGTGATGTTGCCATACGCCTGCGTCTGGCCCAGGCGCATCATGGCCTGGTTGTGCGGCTCGAAGTGCAGCCGGTAGCCGATGCTGAATTTCTTGCCGGCCTTTTCCATCGCCGCAATCATGCGCCGGGCATCGGCCACTGAGGTCGCCATTGGCTTTTCGCAGATGACGTGCTTGCCGGCCTGCGCCGCCCGCACCACGTACTCGGCGTGCAAGGCATTGGGCAGCACCACGTACACAATGTCGATGGCCGGGTTGTCAATCATGCGGTCGAAGGTCTGGTAGTCGTAGCAGTTTTTGGCCGGAATACCGTACTGCTTCTGCCACTGCGCCGCCTTGGCCGGCGAGCCCGTAACCACGCCCGCCAGCTGGCAGTACTTGGTTTGCTGCAAGGCCGGGGCCAGCTCGCCGGTGCTGTAGTTGCCCAGGCCCACCAGCGCCACCCCCAGCTTGCGGTAGGGCGCCAGCCAAGTGAGCGGGCTGGCCAGCACTGAAGTGCCGGCCAGCGTAGCGCCCGCGCCGAGCGAGAGCCTGCGCAGGAAATCGCGGCGGGAAGAAGCAGAAGTCAGCCGGTCGGTAGTCATGCGGAAAAGAGAAAGGGTCTTTCAGCATACCGCTGGCCTGGTGAGCAGGTTACGTCGGGCTTAGTTGGGCGGGTTATAATTATCAGCCATTAAAAAAAGCGTCATGCTGAGCTTGTCGAAGCATCTCTATCGCGTCATTGGAAGCGGTGCGGTAGAGATGCTTCGACAAGCTCAGCATGACGTTCTTTTTTCATTATTGATTACGCGTAGGCCGAGTGAAAACGCCTTTACTCGTCCTCCGGAAACTTGCCCATATTGCCGCTCTCGAAGTCGGCAATGGCCGCCATCAGCTCCTCATTGGTATTCATCACGAACGGCCCGTAGGTAGCCAGCGGCTCTTCGATGGGCGCGCCGGCCAGCACCAGCACGAGGCTGTCTTCAGTGGCCGTGAGCTGCACGTCGGCCGAGTTCCAGCCCAGCACCACGAGCTGGTGGGTGTGGGCGGGCCGGTCGCCGTTGACCAGCACCGCGCCGCGCACCACGTAGAGGCCCACGTTGTAGGCGGCGGGCAGCGTCAGCACGAAGTCATCGGCTTTCCTCAGCTGCAAATCGAGAAGCGTGAGGGGCGAAAACGTACTGGCTGGCCCAGTCGCCCCACCATAGCTGCCCGCAATAACGCGGATGCTGCCCTGGCCGCCCGGCACCGGCACGCTCGGAATGCGGGCCGCCCGCAGCTCCTGGTACTTGGGTGCTACCAGCTTATCGGCTTTCGGCATATTCACCCACAGCTGCAACAATTCGAGGGTGCCGCCGCGCCGGGCAAAGTCGCGGTCGTACATTTCGGCGTGGCGCAGGCCGGCGCCGGCGGTCATCCACTGCACGTCGCCGGGGCCGATGGTGCCATCGTGGCCGGCTGTGTCGCGGTGAGCGAGGTAGCCATCGTACACCACGGTCACCGTTTCGAAGCCCCGGTGCGGATGGGGCGGCGAGCCCAGCGGCGTGTCGGTGGGCGCAATCTGCATCGGCCCGATGTGGTCGATAAGCAAATACGGGCTCAGCTGCCGGATGCGCGGCCCCGGCATGGGGCTGGTCACGTCGAAGCCGTCGCCAACGGCTTTTTTGTTGCCATCAATAACCTGGAAAACGCGGCGGAAGGAGGGAGCGGCCATTAGCAGATAAAATGCGGGGTGAGTGCAGGTTTTATAAGCCGGGGCGGGGCGAAAGGTTATGGTGTGCTACGCTAGCTAATGATGTCCGGGAACGCAGTCTTCGCCTGTCGATGAGAGATTACAAGGCAATTAACAATATTGAAAAGCTCTAGATACTGGGGGCGCATAATCTCCTTAAGCTTGTCATTTACGAATGATAATTTTATTTCGTCGGCTGGCGCACAGTGGATTATATGAATTAAGTGTGCAGGGTTAGACCGCGGCCAAGATGGTGGTAAACATGCGTCAATATCTAGGCTAGAGGCGAGGGCAGTACGCACGGCAGTAAGCATCGCAATGACCGATAGAGATTTATGAAATAAATCAACCGCCCGGTTGCCTAGTTTAGGTTCGGTGGCTTGCAGCCAAACAGAATAGTCCTTTAGCTCAGCGATGTAAAGATGTTGGTTGCTAGGCTCATACCAGCCTATATCCATTTCACCTAGGTTATGAGCAGAGCGGCGTTGGTAGCCAACACAATTTTCAAAAGCAAAATATTCATAGCCGGTCAGGTCAAGCGTAATCGCTGACTCGGTAAATGGCATGGTGAAATTTTGTTTCATTTGCTCAGTGCGGCAGCTATTTCCTGGTCAAACATTTCAAGCGCCGCATCTACAATAGGATTAGCCGGTAAGCCATCCCGTAAATCAGAAAACATAGGTTGTACTAGGCCATCTGTAGCTTGTGGTACTAGCGAACAGCATTGCATACTAAGCTTAGGATTTTGCTGAGCACAAATGACAAGTTGTTTGGCCACGAAGTAATTATGCGAAGTGAGGAATATCTGTACGCCAGCTTCTGCCAAGTTTACCAGCATACCCATTAGGGCGCGGATGGCTTTAGGGTGAAGAGCAGTTTCGGGTTCGTCTAAAAATAGAATGGTGCCTTTATGAAGCTGGCGGTTGCGGATGAGCGTAGTCAAGATACCAATTTTCTTGATGCCTTCTGCCGTGAGAGCCATTGGGAATTCCTGTTTGCCCTTGAAAAAAACGAACCTCTCCTCTTTTTCAGTTTGACGGATTTCACCACTAAATAATTCTTCTAATGCAGTATTAACGCGCTTCAATGCCTGGGCATAGTCACCCCGACCAGTTGGCACATCTAGGCTATTGATTAAGTCGAGGTAAGTGTCATCAAATCCTAATAAATCGTTTGGGTCACGGGTGAACCGAATAGCTCGGAAGGCAGTTAAGACTTCTTTAGCCGGTATGAAAAGGGCATTGAAACTAGCATCAGCCAATTCCAAATGCTCATTGACATCAGCTACAGTAGTACGCGCCGACTCTGTGAACGAAGCGACTAAGTGTGGCTTAAGTCCATCAACTGTACTAAAAGTTAGCTCTAAGCTAAGCTTCTCCTTACTTCCTTTGGTTACAAGAGAACCAATGCCAGTGGTAACGCGAGGCTGAAAAACGGTATCGAGCTTTTCACTGAAAGTATTTTTGAAAAGTGGTGATTTAGTGGTTGCGTAACGACTACGACTAACAATTTCTAGTGATTTGCTAGCCGCATATAATAGTCGAAGCACACCCGTTTTACCCGTATCGTTCTCCCCAATAATTAAATTAATATTGCCTACGTTGGATAAATGAAATTCCGATAGGCGGAGAAAATTGCGGATTGTGATTTTCTCAAGCATCAGGAATCAATTTAGGTTGATAATTAGTTAATAGGCCCAAAACTACAACGCGGCGGCCCCGTTGCCGGAGCCGCCGCGTAAATATTCGAAAAATAAGTTATTTGGGCAGCGTGGCGCGCACGGCTTTCACGTCGGCCACCTGCACGGCGCTGGCTTTGTTGCCGAAGTTGTTGCGCACGTAGGTGAGCACGTCGGCTATCTGCTGGTCGGTGAGGTAGTTCTGGGCGGGCATGTGCTGCTTGTAGTCGTTGCCGTCGATTTCGATGGGCTCGGCCAGGCCGGCGAGCACGATGTGGGCCAGCTTGGCCTTGTCGCCGAGCACGTAGCTGGTTTTGCTGAGCGGTGGGTTCATGTTGGGTACGCCGCCGCCATCGGCCATGTGGCAGGTGATGCACACGTTCTTATACACCACCGCGCCACGTGTGAGAGACGCGGCCATTGCCGGATTGGCTTTGGTGCTGGTTTTCTTCGGGGCCGGGCGGTGCTGGGCTTGCAGCGAGAGCACGCCGCCGGCCAAGGCTAGCGCCAGGAAAGCTGATTTGAAAGTCATTATTTCTTAGCGGTATACACGATGCGGTAGATGGTGCCTTTCTGGTCGTCGCTCACGTAAAGAGAGCCATCGGGACCCTGGGCGAGGCCGCAGGGGCGGTGGTCGGCGCGGCCGCTGGCCGTTTTCTCCGCCGAGCCCGAGAAGTTATCGGCAAATACTTCCCACTGCCCGCTGGGCTTGCCATCCTTAAACGGCTGAAAAACCACGTAGTAGCCGGCCTGCGGCTCGGGCGCACGGTTCCAGGAGCCGTGGAAGGCGATGAAGGCGCCGTTGCGGTACTTGGCCGGGAACATCGTGCCGGTGTAGAAGAGCAGCCCATCGGGCGCCATGTGGCCAGGGTAGGCCGCCGCCGGGTCGATGTAGTTGCCGGTAGCCTCTTTTTTGCCATCGCCGCCGTACTCGGGGCCCTGCATCTTCTTGTGTTGCAGCTGGTCGTAGTAGAGGTAGGGCCAGCCGGCGTTGTCGCCTTTCTTGAGAGCGTACAGGCACTCGGCAGGCAGCTGGGCTGATTGCTTTTCGGTGTAGAACTGGGGCCAGTTATCGGAGAGCTGGTCGCGGCCGTGCTGCATCACGAAGAGCTGGTTGTCCTGCGAATTCCAATCCAGGCCCACCACGTTGCGCAGGCCGGTGGCGTAGCGGATGCCATCGGGGTAGCGCTGGTTGAGCTTATCGGCCTTAAACTGCCAGATGCCCCGGCCGAGTCCAGAATGGGGCAGTTCGGAATACCCTTCGAGCCGCGCGTGCGGTCCTGCTCCTGGCAGGCGTTGGCGTAGGCGCCGATGTTGACGTAGAGGTTGTCGGCGTTATCGAGCACGATGGATTTCGACTCGTGCTGGCTGCCCACTTTCAGGCCGCGCACCAGCAGCTCGGGCTTGGTGGGGTCGGTCACTTCGCCCTTGGCGTCGAGCTTGTAGCGGTACACGGCGTGGTCGGACGAGGCGTAGAGGTAGCCGTTTTTCTCGTACATGCCCGTGCCGCCGTAGTCTCCGAAGCCGCCCGTCACGGTGGCTTTGCCATTGGCCTGGGGTCGTAGCTCCAGGATGCCTTTACCGTCTTTTACTTTATTCAGCTTTACATATATAATTCCCTGGGGCGTGACGGCGATGTGGCGGGCCCGGCCGCCGGTTTCGGCCACTTTGAGGGCGCCGAAGCCGGCGGGCAGCTTCAGGCCGGCATTGTCGGGGTCGGGGGCTACCGTGACGTTGGTCTGGCTGGCGAGCAGCGCCAGGCTGCCGGCCAGAGCAGGCACGGCCAGCAGGTAGCGGGGAGAAAAGAAACGCATAAGGCGAGGAGATAAAGGATTGAAGAAAAGCTTGCAGTCAGCACTTCCCCCAACTGCAACTAGTGGGAGAAGGTTGGGCCTGACCCCACTTTTCGGTAAAAGTCAAGTAAAGGTGCGGCGGGTTGCGCCAGCGGGCGGGCTAATGGGCCGGCGGCTCGGGGGTGGTCAGCAGCTGCACGGGCTGGCGGCCCCCGAGCCGCACGCGCAGCCAGGCGGCCAGGCGCTGCTGCTCGGGGGCAGGCAGTGGGTGGCGCACCCCCAGGGCCACCACCACGGTGGTGTCGGCGCGCAGCGAGTCGGCGGCCGGCCGCACCAGGTAGCTCAGGCCCAGCTGGCGCACGGTTGGGTGCTGAGCCTGCACCTCGCGCAGCAGCGTGGCGGCGGCTGGCAGGCGGGGTGCCAGGGTATCGGGCCGGTTGGCCAGCAGCTGTTGCAGCTGGGCCAGGCGGCTCTCGTAGGTCAGCAGGGTGTGCTCATTACGGCTGCGCAGGTCTTCGAGCAGGCTGGAGCGCATGGCCTGCGCATCGGCCGAGTCGACGCGTGCCAGGCCCTGGCGCACCGTAAGCTGCACGCCTTGCAGGCGGTAGGTGGCCAGCCGGGCACGGGCGGCGCGGAGCTGGCCAAGCGTGAGGTGCTGGCCGGCCAGCAGTACGTTGATGGTGCGCGGGCCGGGCAAGATGCGGCTCGTGACCACGTAGGTGCCGGGCTGATTCAGCTGCTCGTCCACAAAGCGCTCGGCGTTGTGGGTGAAAGTGTCATCGCGCACAATGCCAACAGCCAGGTACACGCTGGGTGCGGCCGTGAGCAGGGCCAGCCCCCAGATGATGACCCGCACGCGCCGGGTGCGCCGCGGGCTGTCAAACGTGTGCCGGGGTACTGGCAGAATGCGCACTACCAGGAAAGTAGACAGGCTGATGAATACGCAGTTAATTGAAAATAAGTACAGTGCGCCGCCGGCGTAGGCCCAGTGCGCGGTGGCCAGCCCGTAGCCGGCTGTGCATAGCGGCGGCATGAGCGCCGTGGCAATGGCCACGCCCGGAATCACGTTGCTGTGCTCGCGCCGGGTAAGGCCTACCGCCCCGGCGGCTCCGCCAAACAAGGCGATGAGCACATCCCAGGTAGAGGGCTGGGTGCGGGCCAGCAGCTCGGAGCCGGCGTCGGTAAGGGGCGTGAGGCGAAAGTAAAGCGCCGACACCACCAGGCTCAGTACCGTGGCCGTGAGCAGGCTCTTGAGGCCGCGCCGAATCAGGGCCTGCTCCATGGTGGCCGCGCCGTAGCCAATGCCCACGATGGGCCCCATGAGCGGCGAGATGAGCATGGCCCCGATAATGACGGCCGTCGAGTTCACGTTCAGCCCCACCGAAGCCACCAGTATGGCGAAAAGCAGTACCCACAGGTTGGTGCCCTGAAACGGAATACCTGTCTCCACGTAGGTCCGAATCTCGGCCGGGTCGGCCATGTCTTCGGTCAGCAGAAAGCGTTTGTGCAGAAAGCGCAGCAGGGTAGCAAGCATATAGGAACGATGCCACGAGGCAGGTGAAAATGGGGGCTTGCGCGGGGCCGCGCTTAGCTCCGTACTTCACCGCGGTGATTCAGCACCGGCAAAATGCGCTGCCGAAGCTCGCTTATAATGAAGCCTAAGCTAAGCACGGCCAGAAACGGCCCTCAGGCCCCGGGGAAATTACGGCCAGAAAGGCCAGGCTTAGGGGGTGTTAGCGAAGAGCTGGTAAATATGGCCTGGGTCAAATAGCCAGTGGGTAACCAGCGCATAAACCAGCCCCAGCCCAATGGCGAATAGTAACGGGTAGCGCTGCCGTGAAATCATACCGTAGTTTTGGCCTCAAGTCTTGCCGCTCGCAAGGTAGTATTGCTATGTCTACTGCTCCGCCGCCCACCATCCTGTTCCTGCACGGCTTCGGCGAAAGCCGCGAGGTCTGGACGGAATTCACCCGGCCTTTTCCGGCCGGCTACCGCCTGCTCACGCCCAATCTGCTGGGCCACGGCACCAACCGTGCCGCCGTGTCCGACTTCAGCATGGAAGCCCAGGCGCGCTACGTAGTCAGCTACCTCGACCAGAAAGGCTGCCCCGGCCCGGTGCTGGTGGTGGGCCACAGCATGGGCGGCTACGTGGCCCTGGCCCTGGCCGAGCGCTACCCCGACCGCGTGGCCGGCCTGGCTCTCCTCAACTCCACGGCCTACGCCGACACCGACGAGAAGCGCCAGAACCGCGAGAAAAACATCGGCTTCGTGGAGCGCCACGGCCTTGAAAAGTTTATGGACAGCTTCGTGCGCCCGCTCTTCGCCCCCGCCAACCGCGACCGCCTGCCCGAAGCCCTGGCCCTGCTCGAAGACATTGGCAAGGCCACGCCCGGAGCAACTATTGCCGGAGCGCTGCGCGGCATGGCCGCCCGCCCCGACCGCACGGCCGTGCTGCGTACGGCCCATTTTCCGGTGCTGCTGGTGGCTGGCAGGCACGACGTGGCCGTGCCTCTGGCCGACTCTATTGCGCAAGCGGCGCTGGCGCCCACGGGCGCGGCGCTCTTCCTGGAAGGCAGCGGCCACCAGGCGTACCTGGAGCAGCCCGAGGCCACCCGCCAGGCCGTGCTGGCGCTGGCCGGGGCGGTTTTTGCAGCGTGAAGGAGGTGGCCTATTGAATCCTGAAAGTAAAAGGCAGCACGTAGCCTACCCGTACCGGGCGGCCTTGTTGGCGGGGTGGGGTCAGGGCATTGGGTAGGGAGTTGAGCACGCGTAGGATTTCCGCATCCAGGGTGGGGCTGACACTGCCCACGATGCGGCGCCGCTCCAGTGCGCCGGTCTCGCTCACCTCAAAATAGGCGAACACTACCCCCTGGCGGCCGTGCCGCAGGTCGTCGACGGGGTAGCGTACCTGGGTTTGCACGTAATAGCTAAGGCTGGATACCGGCCGCCCCTGAAATTTCTGGGCCGGAAATGTAGGGCTCTCTTCGCTGTAATTGAGCGCCGGAGGCACCAAAGCCGGTCCAAAGGTTAAAGGCAGCGCTACGGTAGTGGGAGCTGATTTATTCTGGCCGGGTGCACCGGTACCGAGCTGCCAGGCGGGCAGCAGCTGCTCCAGCTGGCTGGCCAGTACCTGCACTGCCGGCATAGAAGTGAGGGCGAAAGCCGGTGAGCCGGCGGGCGGCATCAAAAAATAAGATTTCTGAGTCCGCCCCTGGTCGTCCAGCTCCAGGCGAAGAAAAACCTCGCCAGTCAGCGCCGGGCCGGCCTGGCGCTGCACCCGCGTGAGCAGAGCCTGCAACGAGTCGGGTCCACCCGGAAAGCGAGGGCCGGTGTAGGCCGTAGCGGTGGGGTCGTTGCCAAGCAGGGCCATGGCCGGTGCCGTTTGCGCACGTGTGGTAAAGGCTGCCAGCCCCCAAAAGAGGACTGAGAAACAGGCCACCGTCTGGCGGCACAGCCGCTGAATAAAAAAATGCCGCATAGCTGGTGAATAGTCGTGGCCCAATATAGCTTAGGCAAGTTCATGCAGCCCCAGCGCTAAGCATATGCCGGCCCGAATAAACCGGGTTGTGCGGCGCAGTCTACCGGCATAGCCTCGGCTATACGCTGCCTCGACAGTAACTTCGTATGGCCTTAACTATAAATTCCGGTTTACTGATTGATTTCTAATGACTACTTATTTACTGTCACTAGCCTTATTGCTGGGCTTAAGCAACGCAGCGGTTGCCCAGGCCCAGGGTGCTTCAACTACGCCTGTTAGCCCTGCTGCTACGCTGGCCGGCGTGCCGGCGCTGCCCGGCGACCACGGCGGCCTATACCTCAACTGGAGCTACAACCGCGACTGGTATACCAAATCGGATATTCGCTTTAAGAATGATAAGTCGGATGACTATGACTTTACCTTTCACAACGCCGTAGCGCACGACCATCCCAGTATGAGCGACTTCTGGAAGCTCAACAACCTGACCGTGCCGCAGTACGACCTCACGGTGGGCTACATGTTTCACGACAAGCACGACCTGGGAATCGAGGTGAGCTGGAACCACCTCAAGTACGTGGTCGATGACAACCAGGTGATGCGCGTGTCGGGTGAAATCCGGGGCTTTAAGTTCGACCGCGACACGCTTGTGACGCCCAATTTTGTGCACTTGCAGCATACCAATGGCAACAACTACCTGATGGTGAACCTGGTAAAGCGCCACGAACTCACGGCCGGCCGCCACGTAACCCTGAGCGCCGTGGGCAAGGTGGGCGGCGGCCCCATGATATCATATACCATTTCCTCTATATTTACCAGCCACGCCGAGGGGCCTTTTCACTACGAAGGTTGGGTAGTAGGGGCCAGCGGCGGCCTGCGCCTGGAGCTCTACCGCTATTTTTTCCTGAATACCGACTTTCAGGGCGCGTTTGCTAACTACACCAACAGCTACATCGGGGCCGACCGGCTGGGCCGCGTTACGCACCATTTCGGCTCGGGCCAGCTGATTTACGGCTTCGGGTTTAACGTGCCGATTTAAAAGAGTTATGAGTTAAAAGTTATGAGTTGGTAAGACCAGCTTATCCCCTGATTCATAACTTTTAACTCATAACTCACAACTCTTTTAAACCAGCCCGGCCAGCTTCTCAATGCCGGGGCCCAGCACGAGCTTGTCGTCGGCGCCGAGCCAATCGGTGAGAATGCTGGCGTAGAGGCTGCGGAAGTCGAGCTGGTAGCGCAGGTCGCCCTGGTCGAGGTCCTGGAGGCTGGCGGGTTGGTTGAGCAGGCCGGGCTTGCGCAGCGCGCCGCTCAGCAGAAACACGTTGTTGGCGGTGCCGTGGTCGGTGCCGTTGCTGGCATTCTGGCTCACGCGCCGGCCAAATTCGCTGAAAACCATCACCAGGGTATTGTTCCACTCGCTGCTTTTCTGCAGGTCGGCGGCCAGGGCCGCGAGGCCATCAGACAGCTCGCCCAGCAGCTGGGCCTGGCGGCCGTGCTGCCCCACGTGGGTGTCGAAGCCCGATAAGGCCAGGTAGTACACCCGCGACTCTACGCCCGAGCCGATAAGCTCGGCGGTGGTTTTGAGGTTGCGGCCAAAGTCGGTGTTCGGGTAGGTGGCCGTGCTGTTGTGGATTTTCGACTTCTCGTATAAGTAGTCGGCCGACGAGGCGGTTTCGGCCAGCGTCTTGTACAGGTAATCCAGCTCCGAGCCCGCCGGCGCGGCCGCCTTCTCCTGGCTTAGCCGGCTGAGGTAGCGGCTTTGGGTAAGCTGATGAAACTTGCCTGGATTCTTAAGCGCCAGGCCGTTGCGCTGCGCGCCCTTCAGCGCCAGACTCAGCGTATCGTCTATTTCGAGGGCCTGGTAGGCGGGCGCGCCGCCGGCGCAGTTGCTGTCGAGGTAGCGGCCCAGCCAGCCGGTGCTCAGCAGCTGCTCCGAACCCGAGCCGCTCTGCCAGATGTCCATCGAGCGGAAGTGCGAGCGGTCGGGGTTGGGGTAGCCCACGGCGTTGCAGATGGCCAGCTGCCCCTGGTCAAACAAGCCCTTCAGGCCCTTCATCGACTGGTGCAGCGCCAGCTCGTCGCTCACGGGCAGCAGGCCATCGGCTTCGCGGAGCGCCAGCGTGGGCCGCGCCTTGTAGTACAGGTCGTTGCGAAACGGCACGATGGTATTCAGGCCATCATTGCCGCCGCCGAGCTGCACCACAATCAGTCGCCGCGCCGCGCCGCCCGGCGCATCGCGCAGGCGGGCCGCCAGCTGGTTCTCGGGCCGGTCGAGGGCGTGCAAAAACTTGGGCACCAACAGCAAGGTGCTGGCCAGGGCAGAGGCTTGGAGGAAGTCGCGGCGTTGCATAATATACTATATTATTAATATTTTAAAAGCGACCCTTTAAGGCTTCACAGTCACGCACTGACAGCGCGACAAAACATTGCTATGCCAGCTGATACTCGGGCAGACTCAGCAAGCTCACCAGCGTATTGCGCAGGCGCTCTTCGGGCGTGGCGGCTTTGGCGGCGGCCTGCTGCACCAGGGCCAGGTTTTCGGGGCGCAGCGGGGCTTGCAGCAGAAAATCGGCCAGCAGCTGCGGCTGGCTTTCCGGTGGTGCCCCGCCCAGCAGCTGCTGAATGGGGGCCAGCGGCAGGTGGGTAGTCTCGGTGGTTTTTACCGTGCGCTCCCTGCCGGTGGTTTGGGGCGTGATGTCGTTCTCATCGTCTTTGAGGCGCACGGCAAACTCGGCATTTTTAAACAGAATGCTCGGCAGCTGCAGGCGCAGCAGCAGCGACGACGAGTCTATCCAGGCGCGGCCGCCGGGCCAGCCCGCCACGTTGGGCGGCATAAAAAGCGTCTGGCCCAGTGCTTTCTGGTAGCCCAGCAGCTGCCTGTCGTTGTCTACCTTCAGGTTGAGGGTGCGGCGCAGGCCCGCCACCAACACCACCGGCGACTTAATAATGGTGGCCATAGCAGCCGGCTCGTAAAACCAGTCGGCCGAGAACATGCGCTCCAGCAGGTCGCCGATGTCGTAGTGGCTTTTGCGGAAAGCGGCGGCCAGCGGCTCGATGTGGGCCGGGTTGGGCACGTCGTTCACGAAGAAGCGGTACAGCTTCGTCACAAGGAACGTGGCCGCCGCCGGCTGCTGCATAATAATGCGCAGCGCGTCTTCGCCCCCGAAATTGCCGGTTTGCCCCAGCAGGGTTTTGGGGCCGGCGTCGTGCTGGCGCTCCCGAAACGTGAAGCGGCTTTGCGCGTCGTAGCTCCAGCCGGTAAAGGCGCGGGCCGCCTCTTTTACGTCGTTTTCGGTGTAGTTGCCCCGGCCCAGGGTAAAGAGCTCCATTACTTCGCGGGCGAAGTTCTCGTTGGGATGCTCCTTGCGGTTTTGCTGGTTGTTCAGAAATTGCAGCATGGCCGGCTCCTGGCTCACGGCCAGTAGCAGGTCGGGAAACTTACCCAGCGCCTTTTCCCGAATGGTATTGAGCAGGGCCAGGCTGTCGTCGGGGCGGCGGGTGCGGCAGGCAAAGTGCCCGTGCCAGAACAGCGCTACCTTCTCGCGGAGCTGGCCGGGCGAAGTCGCCATCTTATCCATCCAGGCCGTGCTCATGCCAATAAAAGCATCCCGGATGGCCTCATTTTGCAGCTTGCGCTGCTCGGGGGTGAGGTCGGCCCGGCGCAGCTGCGGCACGCCCTGGCGGCGCAGGGCCAGCGCCGAGCGCGGGCGCAGCGCGTCTACGGCCGCCGGGGGCGCGTCCATCCGGGCCGGGCTCAGGGTGCCCGGCTGCGCCGAGCTGGCGGGCGCGGGCGCTGCCGCTGCCGGCCCGGCTGCCAAGGTAGCCGGAGCCGCCGGCACGGCCATCACGGCTCCCTGGGGGTCGTTGTAGGAAAGTGCGGCGCTCGTAATGGGCTCGTAGGTGCGGGCCTCGTGCAGCAGCTGCCGCAGGGCCTTGCTGGGGCTGAGGCCGGCGGCCACATCCTGGGGGCGCGGCCCGAAGCCGGCCCGCCAATACAAATGCTGGAGCTGCTGTGCGTTCATGGCAGTTGGAGGCTAATCAGCGGCCAAGGTTTAATGGAGCAGCCAGCCGCCGTGGTACTAGCTGCAAAAAGCAATAAAACAGTTCCCAGGTTAGGGAGCGGGGCGGGCTGCTGGCTTTTCGCCCCGCTCCCTAACCTGGGAACTACTACGTTTGGTACGTCACGACCTGCCCGCTTACCGTAGTGGTGCCGGTGGTCGGGTCCGTGCTGTGGCAGCCGGCGAGCAGTAAGCACAGCAGCCAGAGGGAAAGTAGGGGGCGCATCGGTTAGAAGGGAATGCGTACCGTGACCGTGTCGAGGGGACCAGGGTTGATGACTTGCGAAGACTGCCGGTCCATACCATTCTCTGTTATCGCCCAAACTATTTCCCCTGGTAAACTTGCGAGTTTCGGCCGGATTAAGGTAGTATCGCGTGGGTAATACAATCTATCACCATTCCCTTCATAGCCGGACAAGTAAATGCTTATTCTACTTTTAGGAGGCTCATCGACAAGCTGGAGCTTGACCCAGGCGGGGGCGTAGGTTGGGATAGTAATATTGTTGTTCGTACGCCCAGCCGTGAGGCTGGGCGCCCGGCCCCAGTCGGTGATATAGCCGGGGGGCGCAGAGGCCATGAGCAGGTAGCCAAACTTGCTGTCGGCGTTGAAGTCGAAGGCAAAATGCCCCTGCTTATCGGCGGGGAAGGGAGTGCCCACGGGCACGTAGCCGCCGCCCGAGCTAAGGTGATAGACCTGCACGGTGGCGTTGGGCACAGGCTTGTTGGTCTGGTTCTCCACGACCTGCCCACTTACCGTAGTGGTGCCGGTGGTCGGGTCCGTGCTGTGGCAGCCGGCGAGCAGTAAGCATAGCAGCCAGAGGGGAAGGAGGGAGCGCATCGGTTAGAAGGGAATGCGAACTGTGACCGTGTCGAGGGCTTTGGATTGAAAATGTTTATTATCAGACCTTATCTGTCCTTGTTCATCAATCCACCAGAATACCGCAGAATCAGAGCCCGCAAAAAGTGGACGAACCACAGTTGTGTCTTTTGGATAATAAAATGTATCCCCAGAGCCCTCATAACCTTGAGTATGAACTACTACCTGACTCTTTGGCGGTTCATCGACCAATTGGATTCTAACCCAGGCGGGGGCAAGCACGGGGAGCAACACGTCCGTATTGCTACGCCCAGCCGTGAGACTGGGGGCGGTGCCCCAGTCGGTGATATAGCCGGGGGGCGCAGAGGCCATGAGCAGGTAGCCAAACTTGTTGTCGGCGTTGAAGTCGAAGGCAAAATGGCCCTGCTTATCGGCGGGGAAGGGAGTGCCCACGGGTACATAGCCGCCGCCCGAGCTGAGGTGGTAGACCTGCACCGTGGCGTTGGGTACGGGCTGGTTGGTCTGGTAGGTCACCACCTGCCCACTTACCGTAGTGGTGCCGATGGTCGGGTCCGTGCTGTGGCAGCCGGCCAGCAATAGGCATAGCAGCCAGAGGGGAAGGAGGGAGCGCATCGGTTAGAAGGGAATCTGCACGGCCACAGTGTCGAGCGGACCAGGCTTTACCTCTTGATAACCTTGCGATGAACTGCCGGTTGCTTGGTCTATGATTCCCCACGCGACAGATGTCTTAACTCCAATAGCTTGAGTGGGACGAATTAGGACAGTATCTTTAGGGTTATAAATTAACTCGCCAGAGCCTGAATAGCCTTGTATGGTAATAGAATACCTTTTTAAGTGTGAGGTATTCATAAGCTGGAGCTTAAACCAGGCTGGGGCATAAGTTGGGATAGTGATGTCTCCGTTAGCACGCCCAGCCGTGAGGCTGGGTGCCCGGCCCCAGTCGGTGATATAGCCAGGAGGCGCAGAAGCCATAAGCAAATAGCCAAACTTGTTGTCGGCGTTGAAGTCGAAGGCGAAATGCCCTTGCTTATCAGCCGGAAAGCCCGTGCCCACGGGCACGTAGCCGCCGCCCGAACTGAGGTGATAGACCTGCACCGTGGCGTTGGGTACGGGCTTGTTGGTTTGGTACGTCACCACCTGCCCGCTTACCGTAGTGGTGCCGGTAGTCGGGTCGGTGCTGTGGCAGCCGGTGAGCAATAGGCACAATAGCCAGAGGCCGCAGCCGAACGAGAAAAAGGAATGACGTTTCATATAGCGTAAGCTGAGTGGAAATAAGAGAAGAAGATATTGTAGTAGTCAGGCTGGGGTTGCCCGGCCTGACTACTAGCCTGCGTTTAGCGCTCAATGCGGAGCTGCTGGCGGCCTATCACGGTGCCTTTGCGCACCAGATGCACGAAGTAGAGACCGGCCGGCAGCTGCCGGGTGCTCAGGCGCAGCACGGCCTCGCCGTGGCTGGTTTGCTCGGCCCTGGGCTGGCCGTAAGCATCGAAGAGGCGGGCCGTGAGGGGCGCGGTCGCGGCGCTGGTCGTGGTGGCGGCCGTCAGGTGTACCTCCACGGCATCGGTAGCGGGGTTGGGGTAGAGGGCGGCAAAGTCGGCCCCGTCGTTGGTGCAGAAGCTCCCGTCGGGGCTGCGCGTGTAGTAGCTCTGGCTGAGCTGCTGGGTGAGGTCGGCGGCCCCGGCGCAGGAGGCCGGCGCGCTCACCTGCACTTGCAGGGTGTAGGCCTGGAAGGGCAGGCCCGAGACGGTAATCTGGCTCGTGCCCTGGCCCGAGTCGATGGTGCCCTGGCTCACCTGCCAGGTGTAGGGGCCCTGGGTGCCCTGGCTGGCGCTGATGCTGAACACGGCGCTGGTGGGGGCGCACGTAGCCGCTGGGGTACTGCCGTCGTTGAGGGTGAGGTAGCCCTGGGTCAGGCAGGCCTGGCAGGCCAGGCCGGTCAGGTTCAGGGCGGGGTTGGCAAAAAAGTTGGCCTGCGGGCTCAGGCTCAGCTGCCCGGTGGGGCCGGTTACGAGGCTGGCCGGGTTCTCGATGCACACGTAGCCGCCGGCATCTACCACCAGCAGGCCGTTCAGGTTCAGGGTCGTGCCGGCGCGCAGCACCAGGGTAGCCCCGGCCGCGATGCGCAGCATCGAGCCCGGCCCGATGTCGAGGCGGCTGCCGGCCCTCAGGTCGAGCAGACTGTTGGCCGCCATGCCCAGCCGGGCCGGGTAGGTGCTGGTGTTGCCCACCAGCACCTGCCCGCCATTGTTCACCTGCACCACCGTGGCGCAGTTGGAGGTATACACCTCAAAGAGGCCGGCCGTAGGGCTTGTCTGGGTGGCCGTAGTGCCGCCGCTGGCGGGCAGGGCGGGGTTATTGAGGTAAAGCCGGCCGCCGCTGTTCACCTGCACCGAGGGCAGCAGGTGCCGGTAGGGGCTGCCGTAGTTGTAGGGGCCGGTAAGGGTGGCGGGCATCCGGTGCGCCGACTCGCGCAGCTCGTTCTGAATCCAGGTGCTGTTGTCGGTCGTGTACGAGGGGTTGCCTTGCGTCGAGGGCTGGCCGTTGGTTAGCTGAATGTGCGGCTCGTTGGTACCTCCTGCTGCAAAATAGGCATCAAAAGCGTATTTGGCTCGATTTGGAAGATTGCTAAGGGGAATCTCCTGTTGGACATTGTACGCCAGATTCGGTCGGTTAAACCCGCCGGCATCCTGAATATCGAGGGCGCTGATGGTAGCCATGAAGGTTTGGGAGGGAAACTCGGACACCAGGTCGCCGTCCGACTGCTGTTCGGCATCGGTCGAGGTGCTGCGGAAGGAGCCGGGGGCCTGGTCGAAGTAGCTCCAGGTAGGGTCGCAGTACGTGTAGCGGTAGTTATCGTGGAGCGTATAGGGCTTGTGGTAGCGAAACACCACGTTGTCGTGCCCCAGACTGCTGGTGCCCGGCAGGGCGTAGGCAAAGTTTGGTCCGGTCAGAAAGGTGCTAACCGCCTGGGACGTACTTAACAGCAGGATGCCGGGGTACATGCCGGCTTGCGGCACAGCCTGGCCACTACCGTTAGCAATGGCTACCTTTCGCAGCAGTGAGGGATAGCTGCCGGCCGAGGTTTGCCAGCTTTGCCACTGCTGGCGCAAAGTAGTAGCATCCTGGCTAAAGTGGAATAAGACCATCTGCTCGGTAGCTTCCCGCAACAGCTTATTTTGCACTACGTCTTCGGCGCTGCTGCTCCCAATCCAGATACCCTGCAGGCGGTCGAACATGTGCTGAATACCCAGCGAGATATTTGCTCCCCGGTGGGGCGAGTCGAATGATATCCAGAGCTTGCTGTTGTGGCACAGCCCCTGCTGCTCCATCCAGGCCAGGGCAAAGCGCGACACCTGGCCACCCATGCTGGCCCCTATCACCATCGTCTCCTCGGCGTCGGGGGTGCGGTTAGTCGATTGGTTTATCCACTGCAATAGTTCTACCAGTACCATGGCATTGTCCTGAATCAGGCTGGCTCCGTCCGAGAAGTCGAGGTAGATAATGTCATAGCCAGGGGCCTGGGAGCCATCGGGCAGCGCCTGCGAGGCCTGTAGCTGCGCGCGCAGGTCCGGAAATTTCTCCAGAGAAGGATAGTCCTTGTTGTAGTCCGTCACCTCGTTCCAGCCGGCTGCCCCGTTGCGAAAGCCACCGGCCGACAGCGGGTACGTAGTAAACTGGCTGAGCGGAATAGGCCCGGTCTGCGCAATAGGCTGGTTACCCGCGAAGTGATGGCCATTGCGGTAGCTGTCGAAGTCAATACCTTCCACAAATACCAGCGGGCGGCGCAGCTTGCCGCTGGTGTTGCCGGCTGCGTATTTTATCCAGGCAATGGCTGTGGCGCGGGTGCCAGTATTGTCCAGGAAGTGAACGCCGTGATTGGAAACATACCCCGGCCAGGCACGCTGCGCTACCAGGCCCAGCGCCAGGTCGGGCAGCAGGCTCGGAATATTGGGCGGTCCCCATATAAAGCTTCCGGCAGCGCTGGCGCTTGTAGTCGGGTTAGTTACCTGCAAGGGGCTTCCACTGGCCAGGGTGGGAGCCGGAATCTGAATGGGCGTTATGGGGTCAGCAGGGAAGATGCCGGTGTTAGTCCGCACCCGCTGCGGAGTGGTGTTAACCGGAGTATCAGTCGGAATCTGCACCTGTATCGTGCTGCCCATCGCAACGGTCCGGGCGCCCCACCCATCGCCAAAATCCAGAAGCACGGAGCTTGGAGCCGCCGTATTGCCCAGCCAGAACTCGGGCCCCACATACAGGCTGAAAGTACCGGTAGCAGTAGGGGTAGGCAGCGCGACGGAAAAGAACTGCCCGCTGGTATACGGGCTCCGGCTCATGTCGGGTCCGTCGAACACCCGGCCGTTTACCGAGTCGATGGTAATAAGATTATCCCGAGCGGCCGTGCCAGTCAGCTCATTATAGCTGTAGCTCAGCATCAGTAGCGGTAGGCCCCCTTGTTGGGTGCGCTGGGCTACGCGTTGGCGTAAGGAGGCCAGCGAAGTCAACTGCGTAGTGTCAAGCGCAGAGTGAAAAAACTGCCAGTACTGCTGCTCAAATGTGCTATAGGAAGCCACCGTGTCGCCTAGCCCGGCGTAGCGGTGCGGGTTACTAAGCTGAACCGTGCGGTTGAGCAGCACCCCGGTCGGAATACGGTCCGGGTTGAGGCCCGCCAGCGAAGCCCAAAGCTCCTTCCACGGGTTGCCCACGTCAGCATTCGGCAATTGCTGCGGGAGCGCCGCCTGGCCTGGCCCCAGCTGCGGGTAGTGCCCCCGCTCAGGGCTCCGATAAGTACGAGTAGCCACAATAATCTTTTTTTCATGCGTGGAAAAGGGGAAAAGAAAAGGTGAAAGGAAAAAGAGACAATTGGTCAGCAGCGCCCCGAACTGCCGCCGTTACTCCGGCCTCACCCGGTCGCAAACAGCGCAGGCGGCAGCCAGCTGAATTCAATGAGCCAAACCTACCATACGCCAGTGCTGCTGCCAACTAAATAGTTGTCGCAATCAGACTTTACTACGGTGTTTTTCTGCTCATAAAAATACTGATAATCAAAAAGATATACAGTTTATTTTCAGGCTTTGCAAATAAGTTAATTAATGCCAGTATTTGAATAAAAAAGCGATGACGCGCAAGCCGTAGACCAACCTGGGAGCTGCGCTGGCATCCGTGCTATTCATTGGCCGTTACAGCCGCGCGCCCACCACCACGGTTTTCTTATACTCGCGCCGCTCGCCGCCGGGTCTGAATAATTCAATAAATACTATATAATATCCGATGGCCGCCTTGCGGCCGCGCTCATCCAGGCCATCCCACTGCACGAAGCCGGCGGTGGGCAGGCTTTCGTTGCGCAGCAGCCGGCGCGTGAGCTGGCCCAGGGCATTATACACCGTTACGGAGCCCACGTAGCCGGGCTGGTCGAGCTGGTAGTTGAGGGTAGTAAAATCCTGCTGGCCATCGTCGTCGGGCGTAAACAGCTCGGGCACCAGGCTCAGCTCCTGGCCGTTGCCCACCGCATCCTGGGCCTGCGAGTTGGGGCGGCCGGGCGTGGCCGAGCCCGCCGCGCTGGCCGCCGAGTGAAAGTTGCCAGCCAGGCTCGGCCCGGCGGCCCGAATGCGCTCCAGCGACACGCCCACCTGGGAGCTTAGCAGGCTAAGGTGCTGGCTTTTAGCGTACTCATAATGGTCGAGCTCGGTGCCGCGCTGGTCGTACAGCGATATAGTGCTGGCGCTATTGTCCAGGGCCGGAAAGCCACTTACGGCCAGCAGCGCCGCCGCGTCGCTGCTCGTGGGGTACTGCGCTTGCAGAATATCGGGAGCAGAAGTGAGCGCCACCAGCTGGCCGGGGACCAGTATGTACGGGCTATTTGGGCTGATAACGGCCGTGCCAGTGCCGGCAGCCTTCTGGTTAGTAAGCTGATAGCCTTGCAGGTTGAGGTAGCACAGCGAGCGGTTGAGCAGCTCCACGAAATACACGCCGCCGGGCGCGTGGTTGAACAGCACCTCATTTACTACCACATCGCCAGGCTGGGCGGCCTCGGGCAGCGCCACGTTGGCAGCGCGGAGCGGCCCGCTGGCATTGCCGGCACAGTCGGTGGCGCGGGCTACGGTCACGGTCAGGGGCTGGCTGGGTTGCAGGGCGGGGCTCACGGCCAGGTCAACGGCCCGGAAATCGGGGCCGAGCGGCGCAGCGCGGCGCACAGCCGGTACCGTGCTGGCGCTGCCCTGCACGGCGTAGAGGGCTGGGTTGGCGGCCGCGACACTGTCCAGCTTCTCGCCAAAATACACCCGGATGGTGCTGGCGGTGAGGGCCACGGCGCGCAGCAGCGTGGGCGGCGTGCGGTCGGGGTTGGCGGTGGCTACGCTGTTGCGGCGGCCAGGCGTGCCGCCGCTGGCATCCTGGCTGGCCTGCCAGTTTTCGGCCCCGCCGCAGTAGTTGGCGGGGTCGAGCATTTCGAGGGTCCAGCCGCCGGCGGCCTTGCGCTGGTCGCGGTACCAGGTATCAGCGTAGGCTACTTCAAACAGGGTAGTGCCGTCGCGGCCGCGCAGCACCAGCTGGTCGCCGGCATTAGTGAGCGAGGGGAAGTTGGTCGGCCCATACACCTTGCCATAGGGCGCAAACTGCGCGGTGCGCGTGCTGCCGCACACCACGGCGTACTGGCCGGGCAGCAGCCGGGCGGTATCGGGCAGCACGGCGGCCGTGCTGCTGCCGGGCTTCAGCAGGCGCACCCCGCGCAGACTCAGTACTTTGCCGGGCGTATTATTATAAAGCTCCACAAACTCCGACGCGGGCAGGCCCACCACCGGCGTTTCGCGGGCCATTATCTCGGTAATGAGCAGCTCGCCCGGCTTGGGGGCCACTGGCACGCCCGCAAAAGTCGCCGCCAGCGGCCCCGCCGCGAGGTTGCCATACAAATCGGCTACCTGCTGCACTTCCAGCCGGTTAGTGCTGAAAAAATCTGTCATGAAAGTCAGCCGCACTACGGCCGGGTTGAGCGCCGATACCTGGGCCGTGGCCGGTACTGCGCCCGTAGCCAGCCGGTAGTGCGCCGGCTGGCTGGCGGCCGCAGAGTCTACGGCTTCGTTAAAAACCACGTCCACGGTGCGGGCATCCACGGCGACGGCCCGTACCAGCAGCGGCGGCGTGGTATCGGTCACAAAAAAATCGTCGAAGTAAAAATTCCGGCCATTGGCCGACGAGTACAGCAGCGACACGCCTACCGCGGCGCTGCGCTGATAGGTGTTGTCGGTGGCCGGCGAATTGGGCTCGGCCCCGAAGCTGCGGCCGCCGCTCAGGTCGCGGGCCAGCGTCCATTGCCCTTGCACCGAGCGGGTTACGCGCACCCGCACCAGGTTGTTGGTAGTGCTGAGGCTGCCGCTTTGCCCGTCGATAAGCGCCACGGCCGTGCGGGCCGAGTCTTTGCGAAACAGGCTGACCTTGCCCCCGGTGCCGCCCAGCCGCACGAAGTAGCCTTTGGTGGCCGGGCTCCGGAGGTCGGCCTGCGAGGCCAGCAGCCACACATCGGCCAGGTTGCCCGACGAGGTGACCAGCTTCAGATTGGCCCAGAATTCCCAGGTAGTGCCGATGCTGGCCTGGCACGGGGTCACGAGCTGGAGCTGGGTGCCCGTAACGGCCGGACCGTTGCTTTGCAGGGTCTGGCTGGTCACTATAAAGCTGCCCACGTCGCCGCTCCAGGCCGGGTTGTGGGTGAAATTGCCATCGGCAAACGTCTCGGCGAGCTGGGCCTGGCCGGCTTGCGGCAATAAGGTAAATAGGCTAAGTACTAGAGTGTAAAGCTGCTTCATTAAAAAATAGTCGAATTGAATTTTAGCGCCTAAGTAACGAATTTATTCCGACATTTGCCCGTTAGCGGCCGGCGCGCAGCTGCCCGACTAACGAGCTGATTAACTGCTACCCTCATGAAGATTGCTGTCGTGGGTGCCACCGGCCTGGTGGGCACCGAAATGCTGAAAGTGCTGGCCGAGCGCCGCTTTCCCGTAACCGAGCTGCTGCCGGTAGCTTCGGCCAAATCGGTGGGCCAGCTGGTTCATTTTCAAGGCAAAGACTACCCGGTGGTGAGCATGGAAGCGGCCATCGCGGCCCGGCCAGCCATTGCCATCTTCTCGGCCGGCGGCAGCGTGTCGCTGGAGTTTGCGCCCCGGTTTGCGGAGGTAGGTACCGTGGTGGTCGATAACTCTTCGGCCTGGCGCATGGACCCCACCAAGAAGCTCGTAGTGCCCGAAGTAAACGCGGCGGTGCTTACCCAGGAAGATAAAATTATTGCCAATCCCAACTGCTCAACTATTCAATTGGTAGTGGCGCTCAACGACTTGCACAAAAAATATAAGGTCGAGCGCATCGTCGTCAGCACCTATCAGAGTGTAACCGGCACCGGCAAAAAAGCCGTTGACCAGCTCCTGCAGGAGCGGGCGGGCGAGACCGTGACCAGCCCCGCCTACCCGCACGCCATCGACCTGAACGTGCTGCCCCATATCGACGTGTTTCAGCCCAACGGCTACACCAAAGAGGAGCTGAAAATGGTGAATGAGACGAAGAAAATCATGGGCGACGATAGTATCCGCGTCACCGCCACCTGCGTGCGCGTGCCCGTGATGGGCGGCCACTCCGAGTCGGTGAATATAGAGTTTGCGCAGGATTTCGACCTCGCCGAAGTGCGCGATATCCTGGGTCGCACTGCGGGCGTGGAGGTGGTAGACGACCCCGCGCAAAACGTGTACCCCATGCCCAAAGACAGCCACGGCCGCGACGCCGTGCTGGTGGGCCGCCTGCGCCGCGACGAAACCCAGCCCAACACTCTCAATATGTGGGTGGTAGCTGACAACCTCCGCAAAGGGGCCGCCACCAACGCCGTGCAGATTGCCGAGTACCTGGTGGCCAAAGGGCTGGTGTAGCGCATTGCCTGAATTAGTAGCCCAAGCCGCCCTGCCACACTTGCGCAGCCGGGCGGCTTGCTTCTGAAAATCGGTTGAGCAGGTAAGCCAGTATTTATATAATAATATTATAAAAGTTTGCATTGTAATGTTATTATATAAATACCAGGGCAATAACCTCCGCGCATTGTTTTGATTATCTTTGCAATGAGTAATACCGCCGTTTGCGCAATTATTGCAGAAGGGACGTAGTATGCTTCTTTATTTCTTCATCTTCTGCATGGTGCCTCTTTACAATTACGCCCAACTGGCAGCCCGGAGCCTGTCTACTTTTAGAACCCGCTTCGTCCTGGGTGCCAGCCTGTGGCTGCTTGCCTGGGCTGGCGCACTTCCCGGCGCGGCTATCGCAAGGGTGGAGGCCAGCGTGCCCACCGTCCTCCCTGCCCTTGCGGCAGCCGCGCACCCGGCCCGCCTGACCGCCAGTGCCGGGCCGCTGACACTGGTAGGGAGTAGTACGACTGCTACTACCAGCCCGGTGAGCAGCAATAGCCCGACCAGTGTGGCGGTTGTCGGTAATTATGCTTATGTGCTTAACAGTAAGGGTGGTACTAATGGGGGTGCCATCCTGGCTTTCGATATCAGTACTCCGGCCGCACCGGCGCTGGCATCCGTTACGGCTTTACCAGATAACACCTACCCACACTACCTGGCGGCGGCCGGCAACCTGGTTACGGTATTAAACCTGAACGAGCAGTACGGACGCAATGGCGTGCAGGTATCGACTTTGGCAACGTATGATGCCACTACACCAACTACCGCGCTGCCGCAGCTAAGCAGCATTAACATTCCGGGTAATAATGTGGCGGGGTTGGGGATGACGGGTACTACGGCCTACACCCTGAGCGATAACTTCGGCGGTGGCGCCGGGACGGTAGCCGTGGTAGACCTGAGCGCCCCGGCCAGCCCCGTGCTCAGGCAAAATTCGAGTACCGGACACTACACCCCCACTGCCTTTGCCGTGAATGGGAGTGTCGCCCTCGCAGCCAGCAGCAGCTACGCGCCGGTAAACGTGATGACCCTGACGCCAACCACGGCCCCCAAGCGTGGGGAAGTATTGGTTGGCACAGATATTTATCCGAACAGCAACCGGGCGGTTGCCGTGGGCAGCACGCTGGGCGCAGTGCTGAACTTCAATACGCCATCGGCTCCCCTGCTCCAGGTACTCAATATCAGTAGCCCGACGCCCGTGCTGAAAGGAAGCCTGACGCTGGATGCCTCGGCCGGGGTGCTGACGATGGTAGACGACCACTTCGGCTACGTTCTCAACCAAGGTTCGGTCAACACGCTTCAGGTGCTGGATTTCAGCAATCCCAACGCGCCGTTTTCGGTGGGTAGCATCAGCACGAGCGCCACGCCGGCGGGCCTTACTGTCGTCGGCAGCTATGCTTACGTGACGTGTAACGACAATACCCTGCGCATCTTTAAGCTGGCGCTGGCCCCGGCCCTTACCGCCATCAGCCCCGGCGCCGAGCTGCCGGGCGCTACCATAACGCTCACCGGCACCAACTTCGCGGCTACTAGCAGCGTGTCGTTTGGGGGGGTGGCGGCCACCAACGTGGTCTTCAACTCCAGCACTTCGCTCACGGTAACCGTGCCGGGTAGTCTGGCCGCGGGTAGCAGCAGCGTAGTCGTTGGGACAAGTAGCGGCGTAAGCGCGAGTGCGCCGGCTTTTACGGTGCTGAATGTGTATACCCCCAGCTTGCTGGCTACCTGCGCATCGGTAGTACCCGCCACGGCCAGTACCAACGATGGGCAGTGGCATTATCTGCTTACCGCTTCGGGGGAGGTAGTGCTGGCCTACAGCTATACCGGCGCTTCGCTCGGCAACCTGGCCGTCGATATGCTGGCTGCTGACCCAGCCGCGCCCGTACGCCAGGATGCCAAGGGCCGCAAGTATCTGGACCGCAACTTTCACCTCACGGCCAGTGGCGGGCGCTTCGATGGCCGCACGGTAGCGCTGCGATTCTTCGGGCTGAACAGTGAGTTTGCCCGTTTGCAGGCTGCCGACCCCACCGTAACGCTGGCGAGCCTTCATGCCACCCAATACAGCGGCCCCAATGAAGATTGTGACCTGAGCAATAATAGCGCCACGGGTGAGTTCCGGGCCCTGTCCGCTCCGGCGAGCATCCCCAGCGGAGCCCCCTGGTTTGTGGCCAACGTAACAGTAGCCGACCATTTTTCCGAGTTTTACCTGACTGGCAGCAGCTCCCCGCTTCCTGTGGAGCTGGTCAGCTTTACGGCTACCATCCAACGTGCTGCCACCGTGCAGCTAAGCTGGACAACGGCTACCGAGCTGAACAATGACTATTTTGTGGTGGAACGCAGCCGCGACGGCCAGCTATTCAGCCAGATTGGGCAGGTAGCTGGTGCCGGCAGCAGTGCCTTGCCCCATACCTACGCCCTGACCGATGCCGCCTTGCCTGCCGGTAGCCCCGTGGTCTATTATCGGCTGCGGCAGGTAGATATCGGGGGGCGCGTGGCTTATTCACCGGTGCGGGCCGTCGAGCCAGGCTTCTGGCCGGGCGGGCTGCAAGTATCACCAAACCCCGCAGCCGCGCAGCTTACCGTTACCGGCATCGCAGCGCAGGCCGCAGTTGAGGTCTATAACGTGACGGGCCAGCTCGTGCAGCGCGCATCGGCCGATGCCAGCGGCACCGGCCAGGTGTCGCTGCCGGCCGGCTTGCCGGCCGGCGTGTACCTGGTGCGCAGCGGCACGCAGGCTCAGCGAATAGTGGTAGAGTAAGCTGGGATATTTTTGCATACTGCCCGCCATCACGCATGCGTAGAGCAGGGAGTATCTACAACGCCTTCATTCGCGGCGCGCCAGGCTGCGCGTACACCGAGGCCAGGGGAAGCTGTTTGCTTGCTGCCGTAGCCCGCCGTCCCGCCTAAGGCGGAATCCGGGTCCAGTGTACGGATTTTGTTTTTGCGTTCGCTCACGAGCCCCTACGCTGCTTGATGCGCGGAATGAAAAGAAGAGGGGAAGCCAGTCTGGTAAAATATGTGCACTGGCCCCGAATCTGCGCTAAGGCGCAGTAATAGCGCTCATGCAAATTGGCCCGTGAGCTGGCCACCTACGCTTAGCCTGGGGCCGCCCAGCGTTCGGCACCGACTGCGCGAGTAGGCGCGGCTCATGCCGGGTATGGCCATGCCGGGCACTCCGCTCATAGCCATGCCGGCCATGTGGTGCGCGTAGCTGGTATTGGTGGTGGAGCTGGCTAGGAGCACTGTGGCGCGGCGGGCGGCACGGCGTTGGCCGTGGGGTATGCTGGGCCAGGGCTGGCGCCTCTGCCGCTAAGTAAGCAGCTTTTCTCCTCTGAGTGCGCGTAATCAACTACGCATTATAACGGCAAAGCCCTGCCCGTAGCAGCCTGCCCACCCGGCAAGGTTTAGGGCAGAAGGGGCCCTCAATTCGGGCGTACACCCGGCTAGCCCCGGATTTTGCACGTGCCAGGCCCGTACCTTATACTACCATCGGGCTAGCCTGCGTCGTACAACAGACACGCGCTGACCACGAAGGCCAGCGGCTACTTACCCCACTGTTTTATGAAAAACGCTCCTGCCGATTACCGCTCCCTGCTCGATGCCCTGGCCCGCTGCGTAGCTGCCTGCGAATACTGTGCCGATGCCTGCCTGGGCGAAGATAACATTCAGGTGATGGTGCCTTGCATCCGTACCGACCGCGACTGCGCCGATATCTGCCGGCTCACGGCCGCTTTTATCGCCCGCAATTCGCCCCACGCCCCGCACATTATCAAGGAGTGCATCGAGCTTTGCCAGAAGTGCCACGATGAGTGCGCCAAGCACCAGCACAGCCACTGCCAGCAGTGCGCCCAGGCCTGCCAGGAGTGCCTGGAAGCTTGCCGCGCCTACGCAGCCTAGCGCCTGTCTCCATCAAAGCTGTCACCTACCAAAAAGGCCCTGCTTGTGCAAGCAAGGCCTTTTTGGTAGTGCATGCACAAGCCTACCCTAGCGCATCCATCGACAGGCGCTCGGGCTGGAGCATGCGGCGGAACTCGCTTACCGAGCGGCCGGTCACCTGCCGGAACTGGTTGCTCAGGTGCTGGCCCGAGCTGTAGCGCAGCTGGTCGGCAATCTGCACCAGCGTCATTTCGCCGTAGCTGAGCAGCTCCTTCACGCGCTCTATCTTCATGCGAATGAGGTACTTCTCGATAGTCAGGTTGGCCGTGCGCGAGAATACCTTGCTCAGATGCGAGTAGGTGGTAGCAAAGCGGTCGGCCAGAAAGGCTGACGTGGTGAGGGGCGCCGGCGCGGTGCGCAGGTGCTCCAGGTACTCCTGCAACACAGCTTTGATTTGCTCGGTCAGCTGCTCGGCCCGGTCGAGCAGCACGTCGAAGCCCGCTTCGCGCAGCAGCGGGGCTACCACGCGGGGGTCGACGGGGGTGCTGGGCGCTAGCTGGGCGCGGCCAAGCGTGACATCGGTGGGCTCGTAGCCGGCCTTAACCAGCAGACTCTGAACCGCCTCAACGCAACGCGGGCAAACCATGTTTTTGATGTGCAGCAGGGTGGTTTTCACGGAATAGAATTAGGGTAAAGTGGTAGAAGTGCGTGGTGCCGACGGCCGACGAGCCGGCAGACTGGTCCGACGCGCCGGGGGTGGGGTAGGGCCGCCCGACCAGCCTTTGCCAAACCAGTGCGTAGTAGCCCAGCCTATAAACGGAATTATGGCCAGAAAAGTAATGGCTAACAGGCAAAATCCCAGAAAAAAGGCTGCACCAAGCCGCCCAAAAAAACGGTCGCTTACTCCGAATAAGTACCCTATCAGGCTGCTGCTCAATACAAAGCTGATAGCCGCCAGGATGCCTACCCGCCGCCAGTTATAGGCACCCAGGCGGCGGCGCAGGCGTTGAGACAGCGGTAGGGGAGCAGGAGCGGAGCGGGCCATGAGGCCACAAATTTATTACGGCGGTCGCTAGTATCGCGTGGGCACCTGCCGCGAGTCCGGTTTTTATGGGGGGCCGGGGCCCAAATGACGGTGTATTTTAACTCAGGTGTTACCTTAGCGCGCCACTTTTCCTCACTGCCGGCTGCTTGCTGAGCAGCCAACCTAGTATTTAAGACTTTATGAATAGCCGCACTTATCGCCTTTTGGGTTTGGCCCTGGCCTGTTCCTCGTTGCTTAGCGCTTGTAGCGATAAGGCCAAACCGGGGTCTGTCAATGTCGAGATGGGGTCCGTTAAAGGAGAGTATGCCAGTCCGCACCAGGGCACGCCCAATGGCGACTCGCTCGCGGCCGGCCTCAGCCGCGATACCACGCATTACCCCACTGGTAAGCAGCTCTATAAGGAGTCGGGCCGCTCGACCGACCGCAACCGCGACGGAGTGGCAGATTAACATGCCCCTTGACTGCCGCCTAAGCAAAAGCGGGTCGCCCCGGTGGGGCGACCCGCTTTTGCTTAGACTGCCGGCTAAGCTGGGTTAATTAAATACGAAGCCGTTGGGACCCACCTTCACCTCAAACGAGTCGATGGGTGCGCCGCCGGCGGCCGGGTAGCGCAGAAAGCGGCCGTTGGTGGTATAGCCCGTTGAGATAGCGCCGAAAATAGTGTTATCGCGGGGGTCGATGCCAAAGCCGTTGAAATTACGCCGGATGAAGGGCGTGGCGGGCAAGGCTGTGGCGGTGGTGCTTAGCTGGTACTCAGCTCCGTTGTAGCTGTAGTAGAGCTGGGTTTTGTCGGGGCTGATGCGCAGCTGGGCCGGGCCGCTGCTGGCAAAGGGCAGCGTTAGCTGCGCCGTGGTGCTGCCCGGTGCGAAGCGCACCAGCGCGGCCGGTGGCGTACTGCTGGCCCCGTAGGGCTGCGAGCACAGGGCCCAGAGGTTGCCGGCCTGGTCGGCTACCACCGTTTTCGGTCCGGCTGTGAGGGTCACAGTTGAGGTTACTTTGTTGGTTGTTGCGTCGATAACCGATACGGTATTGTCGTAGCTGTTAGGCACATAGAGCAGGCCGTTGAGGGCAAGCAGCCGCTCGGGGCAGCGGCCCACCGTAATGCTGTCGATAACCGTGTTGCTGGTCAGGTCGAGCACCATCACCTTGCCGGGCAGGTAGCCGGTGTAGGGGCCGCGCCACGAGCTAACGTAGCCCCGCGTGGCCGAAGTAGCGGCGAAATATCGTGGCTGCCGAATATTGCGCAGCGTGGCTACGGACTTAAAATCGGGCAGGCTCACGACCTCTACTTTGTTGGAGGCATTCACGCAGATGTAGCCGCGCTGGCCCACGATACCCATATCCTGCACCACGTCGCCAAGCTTGGCCCCGCCGTTGGCACTGGCGAAAGCATCGACGGCCAGGGTTTTGGTCGATTTGTCGAACGCACTGACTGCTCCGTCGCCTTTCTGGAACTGGCCTTCACTAAGAATATACACGCCGGTAGTAGCCGGCACGGCGGGGGTGGGGTTGCTTTTGGGGTCGCAGCCCGCCAGCGCAAGGCCACCAAGCAAAAGCACGAGCAAAGATTTTTTCATAAAAAAAAGTGCCGGAAGTAATCGGCCAGAAAAAGTAAGGAATTGATAATCAGTGATAATTAAGCCGTAGCGATACCGTGCAGGCCCGCGGCGGCGCGGGCCGCGCCGGGTAGCTCTCGTAGCTATGGTTGAGTAGGTTGGTGCCTTGCAGCAGCAGCGTGAGGCTGGTGCGGCCAGGCAGCGCCATGCTGCGGCCCAGCGTAGCGCTAAGCAGCCCTACTGCCGGCAGAAAGCCGTCGCCCGAGGCATCGGTGTACACGTAGCTGGTGAAGGTGTAGGCCGCGCTGGCCAGCCAGCCGCGCCACTGGTGGTCGGTGGTGAGCGTGGCCCGGTGCAGCGGCACATAGGCCAGCTGAATGCCGGTGGGGTCGGTGTCGGCGGCTACGTCCTGGGTTTTCTGGGTTTGGGTAAAGCTGTAAGCCAGCCGGCCGGCTGCCCGGTAGCGGCCCCGGCGCAGCCGCAGCGCCGTGCTGGCTTCGAGGCCCTGGCTGCGCACCTGGCGCAGGTTGCGCGGCGAATAAGTGCCGCCCGGCCCCAGCGGCAGCCACTGCACCCAATTATCAACGAGCTGGTGAAAAGCCGTCAGCTCGGTTTCGAGCGCCAGTGCCGGGGCCAGCCGCGCCCGGTGGCGCAGGCCCAGCTCGTAGCCCATGCCCGATTCCGGGCGCAAATCGGGGTTGCCGCCCGGCTGCCAGTAGCGCTCGTTGAGCGTAGGGGCGCGGTAGGTGCGCGAGGCGCTGGCTTTCAGGGTGAGGCCCGGCCGGGTGGCGGCCAGTGAGTCGGTGGCGGCTGCCTGGTAGAGGTCCCACTCGGCGCCCACGGTAGGCGCGAGCGGAGCCAGCCCGGCCGGCAGCGCCGCCTGGCGCAGGTTGGCCGATAAGCGCAGCGCCGGGCGCGGGTCGTAGCGCAGCAGCGCGAAAGCGGCGGCCCGGTTTTCGGTTATCGGCTCGGGGCCGTAGCCATCGGCCACGGCCGCAAAGTGCTGCGCCTCCAGGCCCAGGCGCAGGCTGGCCCGCGGGCCCAGCGGGGCCGTGTACTCCGCCTGGCTTTGGGTGGTGCGCACCCGCGAGTTGCTGACCGCCCCCTGGTCGGAGTAATTGATAATATCCTCAAACCATGCGCCGCGCACGCTCCACTGGCCACCACCCGTGGTAGCCCGCCGGTAGCCCAGCACCAGGCGGTGGCTTTGGTCGAGCTCACGGGCATTAGAGCCCGCTACTCCGGTGCCCTGCTGAATCTCGCGGTCGGTATCGGTCAGCCACACGGTCGCGGTCAGCTCGCCGGCTGCGCCCACGCGCCAGGCCAGGTCGGGGCTGAAGCTCCATTGGTGCCGCAGGGCCGCGTTTTGCATGGTGTAGCGCACCAGTCCGGCGGGCTCGCGCAGCAGGTAGGGGTAGTTATTATCGGCGTGGCGGTAGCTGGCCGCTACGCGCACCGCCACCCCTGCGCTGGCCGTGCGGGCTTCCAGGCTACCGCCATGCAGGCCAAAGCTGCCCGCATCGGCCTGCACGCTGCCCCGCAGGCCGGGCCGCCAGTCGGGGTCAGTGCGCAGCAGGATGGCCCCGCCCACCGCGCCGCTGCCGTAGAGCGCTGCCGCCGGGCCGGCCTGCACCGCCAGCTGGGTAGTGCCGCTGACGGGCAGCAGCGCCAAATCGTTTTGCCCCAGCGTGGGCAGCGTAATATTCAAGCCATTCCAGAGCACGGCCGTGTGCTGGGCCGATGTGCCGCGCAGCGAGATGGCTGCCAGCTGCCCCGGCCCGTAATTCTTGATATACAGCCCTTCGCGTGCGCCCAGCACGTCGGCCGCTGTGCCGCCCCTGTACTGCGCCAGCACCGCCGAATCAACCTCCAGGCGCCGGCTGCCCACGGCAAAGCGCTCGGGCCGCACGCCGCGTACCTGCGCCTCGGGCAGCCGGTGCCGCCGCGTGGTAAGGGTGTCGGCCCGCGGGGCGGTCTGGCAGTAAGCGGTGCTGGCGTTGGCCGCCAGCGCTACCAGCGCGCACGCCTGCCACCGGCACCGCCCACCAGGGCTACTGGCAGAAAGAAAGTTAAAAATTAACACGAACTAAATTTTCAGCTGAAAATTCAGTCCAAAACCCTGTCGAAACTTTGGGCCGAAGCCAAAAACCACGCCGGGGCTGAGGCCGAAAGCCGTTGCGCCGCGCGGCTCCCCAGGGGCCGCGCCGAGCAGTCGCTCTCTGTCTCCGCTCGTCCTCCGCGAGCGCTGAACCTGTGAGTGCCCTGGCAGGTCTCCTGGCTTGCGCTGCCGGGTGGGCGGCCTTCCCGCTGCGCTGATTATCAACTTGATAACCAACGCCGGCAGTGGCTTGGGGTGCCCACCCCGATGTAGCGCGTACAGTTGCGGGGACAGCTCCGGCATCGAACCGGATTCCCTTTTCAACCTCGCTCCGTGGGTAGGAGTCTGGTCACCGTGGCGGGGCAAAGATAAGTGCTTTGCACCCGGAAAGTGCGTGGGGCTGGCCGGGCTGCCGCCGGGCTGGTGGCGTTTTGCGTACATACCCAGGCTTCGCAGCGTCTTTTCTTCGGCAGCCCAGCCGGCGCTTTACCGGCCCACTCTTGGTACTTCCCCGCACTTTTTATCAGCGCCCCGATGTGCTCAGCATTGCCCGTGAGCTGCTGGGCAAACACCTTTGCACCCGCATCGACGGCGAGCTGACTACCGGCCGCATCGTCGAAACGGAGGCCTACCGGCACGAGGGCGACCCGTCGCTTACGCTGCACCTGCAGCGCAAGCGCAAGCAGGCACTGGCATTGTATCAGCCTGGCGGCCAGGCGTATTTATACAATGTATATCGCATTCATGCGCTATTTAATATCACCACCCACGACGCCGCGCACCCCGACGCGGTGCTTATCCGGGCCATTGAGCCGCTCACCGGAATCGACGTAATGCTGCGCCGCCGGGGGCTGGCCCGGCCGGCCCGCAATCTTACCGCTGGCCCGGCGCTGCTCAGCCAGGCGCTGGGCCTCACGCCCGCCCTGAACGGCGAACCCCTCAGCGGCCCTCTGCTTTGGATAGAAGACGCGGGTATACTATATGAAAAAGAAGCTATTATAGCCAGCTCCCGCGTGGGGCTGGAGTATGCCGGCCCCGAAGCCGTGGCGCTGCCCTGGCGCTTTCGCCTGAAAGACAGTAAGTGGACCAGTCCGGCCAGGTGAGCTTCTGCTACTCAAAGTGCGCCCCTTACGCGCCTAAAAGGTGGTGCCGCTCGTCTTTCACCGCGTTGTGTACGTCCCAGCTTACTTCGTGCTCGAAGGCGTGGTGGCGCACCGGGCAGTCGGGCATGTGGCACAGCGAGCAGGCGGCAAAGGAGCACGGGTCGGCATGCACAAACATCTCTACTTCGACTGCCGCAAAGCGGGCCCGAATCAGCTCCTCAATCTCGTGCAGCTCGCGGTGAATATGCTCCAGCGAGTAGTAATAAGGCATCTGCATGTGGCAGTCGATGTGCAGGTTGGCGCCGTAGCGCTGCACGCGCAGGTTGTGGACATCTATCCAGCAGGGGCGGCGCAGGCGCTGCAGCTCGGCAATAACTTCGGCCACGGTGGCAATGTCGCTTTCGTCCATCAGGCCGCCCACGGCGCTGCGCAGCATTTTATAGCCGTTGAACAGAATGAAGCCGCCCAGCCCCAGCGCCGCGCCGGCATCGAAGCGAATAATGCCGGTAAAATGCACCAGCACCAGCGCCGCCGACGAAACGATGCTCGTGAGCGCGTCGACGTACAGGTGCTGGCCATCGCCCACCAGGGCTACCGACTGCACGCGCCGGCCGGCCCGTATCAGCCACAAACCCAGGCCGAAGTTGACAAGCGAAGTGCTGGCCAGCAGCGCCACGCCCCAGTCGGGCCGCGCCACGGGGTGAGGATGCAGCAAGCCCAGGCCAGCGCTATAGAGAATAAATGCGCCGGCAATAAAAATCAGCGCTCCTTCAAACCCAATCGATAAATACTCTACCTTGCCGTGGCCGTAAGGATGATTCTCATCCTTGGGCAAGTCGGCCAGGTAGAGGCTGTAAAGCGCAAAGCCACTGGTAAATACGTTGATAATACTCTCCAGCGCATCCGTCAGCACCACCTGCGAGTGGGTGAGGCGGTAGGCGTAAAACTTGGTAAGTACCAGCACCACGCTCACCGCGAGCGAGAGCAGGCCCAGGCGGCGCTTGAGGCCAGGAGATGCGGACATAAAAAGCAGAGTTGGGGGCAACAGCCGCCGTAAAGGTCGGCACGCCCATGCAGAGTAGCCCGGTGCATGGCCTCCGGCACCACAGCCCGGCAGCAACTTTTTAGGCGGGAAACAGTATTTAGATTGGTTTAAAAATATTTTTAGACTAGCCTAAAAATGGTTTTTAGCTTTGTTTAACTCTTCGAATTACCACGCGTTGTTACCCGTCGATATTTCCGTTAGCACGCCAGCCGGCCCGGCCCGGCCCGAGCCCGGCTGGCGCCACGCCCGCAGCAGCAACTCGTTGAGTGAGGTACATGCCAGCATCGTAATGCCGGGCGCCGGGGCTACTTTCTGGCAGCGGTTTCGGGCCTATTGGGGGCCAGGGCTGCTGGTAGCAGTGGGCTACATGGACCCCGGCAACTGGGCTACCGACCTGGCCGGCGGGGCCCGGTTTGGCTACACGCTGCTGAGCGTAGTGTTGGTTTCCAACCTGTTTGCCATGCTCTTGCAGCACCTGGCGGCCAAGCTGGGCATCGTAACCGGCCGCGACCTGGCCCAGGCCTGCCGCGACCACTATTCCAGGCCCGTTGCCATCAGCCTGTGGGTGCTGTGCGAAATCGCCATCGCCGCCTGCGACCTGGCCGAGGTTATCGGCTCAGCCATTGCGCTCAACCTGCTCTTTGGCCTGCCGCTGCCCTGGGGCGTGGCCTTTACTACGCTCGACGTGCTACTGGTCTTATTACTGCAAAACAAAGGCTTCAAGGTAATTGAAAGCCTGGTGGCCGGGCTTATCTTTTTAATATTCGTCTGCTTTCTCTACGAGATACTCGCCTCGCATCCCAATTGGCTGGGCCTGGCCCGTGGCCTGGTGCCGCAGCGCGCAGTCGTCACCAACCCGGCCATGCTCTACGTAGCCATCGGCATTCTGGGAGCCACCGTGATGCCGCACAACCTGTACCTGCACAGCAGCATTGTGCAGGTGCGCCAGATTGAGCCCACCGAGGCTGGCAAGCGCCAGGCCATCCGGTTTGCGACCATCGACTCGACGGTGGCGCTGTTTCTGGCGTTTTTTGTCAATGCGGCTATTCTGGTGACGGCCGCCGCGGCATTTCATGGCAAAGGTCACGAAGACGTGGCCGACATTGCCGATGCCCACAAGCTGCTGACCCCGGTGCTCGGGGCAGGGGCGGCCAGCGTCGTGTTTGCCATTGCCCTGCTGGCCTCGGGCCAAAGCTCCACGCTCACCGGCACCCTGGCCGGTCAGATTGTGATGGAAGGCTTTCTGAACCTGCGGCTTAAGCCCTGGGTGCGGCGGCTCATTACGCGGCTGGTGGCGGTGGTGCCGGCGCTGGTGGTGGCCGTGCTCTACGGCGAAAAAGGCACCGGCCAGCTGCTGATTTTCAGCCAGGTAGTGCTATCGCTGCAACTCTCGTTTGCGGTGGTGCCGCTGGTGCTCTTCACGAGCGACAAGCTCAAGATGGGCGTATTTGTGAACAAGCCCTGGGTGCGCCTGCTGGCCTGGGCGGTAGCCGGGTTGATTATCGGGCTGAATATTTTTCTGCTTTGGCAAACGGTGGCCGGGTAAAAACCTTTGGCGGAGGCGGCTGGTTGAATATAGTAAATTATTTATATTTAACCAGCCCCGGCTGCCGAGCCCGCTGCGGCAGGAGCCCGGCCGAACCTCTGCGGCCTGCCGTAGGTTTGTAGTCCCGTGCCAACGTCCCCGCTTCGCCTGCTGCTTCTTACTCCGCCGCTCACGCAGCTGAATACGCCCTACCCAGCCACCGCCTACATCAAGGGGTTTTTGGGCGGGCGCGGCTACCAGGTGCGGCAGGCCGACCTGAGCCTGGAACTGGTGCTCCGGCTTTTTTCGAAGGCTGGCCTGGCGCGCATATTCAACCAAATCGAAGCTGGCGACTACCACCTCAGCGATAATGCCCGCCGGATGCTGCGCCTGCGCCACCGCTACGAGGCCACTATCGGCCCGGCCATCCGGTTTTTGCAAAACCGCGACCTTACCCTGGCGGCCCGCATCTGCCACGGCCGGTTTTTACCCGAAGCCAGTCGCTTCGACAACGTGGCCGACCTCGAAGCGGCCTTCGGCACGATGGGCCTCACCGACCAGGCCCGGCACCTGGCCACGCTGTATCTGGAAGACCTGGCCGACCTCGTGAAGGAAACCGTGGGCCCGCAGTTTGGCCTCTCGCGCTACGCCGAAAGCCTGGCCATGTCGGCCACTCATTTCGACCCGCTCCACGAAGCCCTGCAAGCGGCGCCCAACCTCGTCGATACCCTGCTGCTGGAGCTGCTCGATGAGCTGCTGGCCGAGGTGCAGCCCGATATTGTGGGCTTTACCGTGCCCTTTCCCGGCAACCTCTACGCCGCCCTGCGGCTGGCCCGGCGCACGAAGGAAGTCAGCCCCCAAACCGTAACCGTAATGGGCGGCGGCTACCCCAATACCGAGCTGCGCGGGCTGAAGGAGCCCCGTTTTTTTGACTACATCGACTATCTGACGCTCGACGATGGCGAAGGCCCCTGGCTGCGCCTGTTTGAGTATCTGCAGCATAAAAACGAGCACCGTGCTGAGAAGCAGATGGATGGCCGCGAGCTGTTGCAGCGCACGTTTTTAAGAAATGAGGCGGGCCAGGTTGAATACATTAACCACCCGCACCCCGACGTGCCGCACCCCGAGGTGGGCACGCCCGACTACTCCGACCTCAAGCTCGGCGACTACCTGTCGGTGATTGAGGTGCTGAACCCCATGCACCGCCTCTGGAGCGATGGCCGCTGGAACAAGCTGACCGTAGCGCACGGCTGCTACTGGAAGCGCTGCTCGTTTTGCGACGTGACGCTCGACTACATTGGCCGCTACGAAGCGGCGCCGGCTACGCTGCTGGTGGACCGAATTGAGCAGCTGGTGGCCCAGACCGGCCAGACCGGCTTTCACTTTGTGGACGAAGCTGCCCCGCCGCTGGCTTTGCGCGACCTGGCCATTGAGCTGCTGCGCCGCCGCGTGAGCATCAGCTGGTGGGGCAATATTCGGTTTGAGAAAACTTTCACGCCCGACCTGTGCCGCCTGCTGGCCGCCTCGGGCTGCATTGCCATCAGCGGCGGGCTGGAAGTAGCCTCGGATAGATTGCTGGCGCTGATGGAAAAAGGAGTGACCATCGCGCAGGTCGCCCGCGTTACGCAGGGCTTTACCCAGGCGGGCGTGCTGGTGCATGCCTACCTGATGTACGGCTTCCCGACCCAGACGGCGCAGGAAACAGTGGATTCGCTGGAGGTGGTGCGGCAGCTGTTTGAAGCCGGCATTGTACAAAGCGGCTACTGGCATCGCTTCTCCATGACCGCCCATTCGCCCGTGGGAAAGAACCCCGCCAAGTACCAGGTGGCGGCTATCGGCCCCGAGCCCGGCCCCTTCGCCTGGAACGACCTCTGGCACGACGACCCTTTGGGCACCGACCATGAAAGCTTCGGCCCCGGCCTGGCTAAAAGCCTCTACAACTATATGCACGGCGTGGCCCTGCGCGAGCCGCTGAGCTTCTGGTTCGATTTTAAGGTGCCGCGCCCCACGGTGCCGCGTCAGCTTATTCAGCAGGCGCTCAGCGAGCCCGGCAGCCAAAAGTCAGCGGCAGCCAAGTCTGATTTTACTCAGCCCAACCGGCGCCTGTTCTGGCTCGGCAACGCGCCCGAGCTTCGCCTCGACACTCAGGCGGCCGCCGGCCGGCAGGATAAAAAAGCCACGCGGGCCGTCCTCACTTTTTACGAACAGGCCGAAGACTTTGAGGTAAAAACCACCGAAGCCATTGGCCCCTGGCTGCATCAGCTCCTAACGAAGCTGAGCGCTGGCTATGAAACGAAAATCCTGCTTAAAGAAGCGGCGGCCGATTTCCCCGCCGGGGCCGGCCGCTGGGAGGACTTCCTGCAAAGCCCGGCCTGGCAGCAGCTACGCGAGAAGGGGTTGCTGCTGCTTTAAGCGCTAGCGGTCGCGCAGCCAGGCGCTTACCTGCGCTTGCAGATAAGCCTCCGGCCCTTGCCGCACGCGCTGGCTGCCGAGCAGCGCCCGGCCCCCGGCTACTACCGCCCTGGGCAGCGCCGGGTCGTATAGCGCCAGCAAGCGGCCGCGCTGGGCCTGCGCCCGCCAGTCGCGGCGCGTGGCCAGCGGTGGCACCGGCATATTCTGAATAAGCAGGAAGGAAGGGCGCGAAGCTGAGTTTTCGGCCAGCAGCTCGGGTAGTCTGCTGGCCCGCCGCCCGGTTACCCAAACTCCTACGCGGGCGGTATCGACGCCCGCCGTGCGGCGCAGCAGGGCCAACGCATTGGCCAGCGCCGGCGCCGTGAGCGTATCGGCCGCCGGCAGCAGCAGTACGGTATGGCCCTGCCGGGCCAGGGCATCGGCCCAACCCGGCGCGGTAGCCGCCGTGGCGGGCGTCGGGAAAAACGCCAGCGCCAGGCCGGGCAGACTTTCGTCGGCGGGGCTGAACAGCAGGGCCTGGCCCTGGGTGCCGGCCACCTCATCGCGCCGCACGCGGTACACGGCCGGCTCGGGCGGCCCCCGGCGTACCAGCAGCAGGGGGTAGCGGGCCGAGTCGAGGCGTAGCGTACCGCGCCAGAAATCGCCCTGCCTGATTAGCTTCAGCGCCTCGCCGGGCAAGCCAGGGCGTGCCAGCTGCAAGGTGTCGTGGTCAAAAGTCAGCGTATCGGCTACAAAGCTCAGGTTGGGCAGCTCGGGCAAAACCAATTCGGCATCGTAGTGGCCCTGGCTTGGGTGGCGCAGCTCCAGCGCGGCGCGTAGCTCGGGGTGGCCTGGGGCTTGCAGGCTACCCACAAAGTGCCCGGTAGGCAGGGGCAGCGCGGCGGTGCGGCTGGGATGGTCGGAGCGGCTCTGGCAGCCCGCTACCCACGCCATGCATAAAAATAAATAATAAAATATAATTCTGCGCTTCGCCATATGCTGTGTCGGCCTGGCCAACGGGTTTAGCTTGGGCGCCCGGCCAGCCCTTTACGGTAAATGAGGTCGCGCTGCACATCCTGGCCTAGCTTAAAGGCCACTTCGCCCACTTCCCGAAAGCCAAAGCGCTGGTAAAAAGCCTTGGCCCGCTCGTTGTGTTCCCACACGCCCAGCACCACGCCCGTGCAGCTTTCGGCCTGCGCCAGGTCGAGGCAGCGCCGCATCAGGGCCGCGCCCAGGCCGGTACCAATCCATGCTTCCACAATGTAAAGCTGCTTGATTTCGAGCTGCCGGGCCGTGGCCGCACTTGCGGCACTCAGGCCCAGGGGCGAGTTTTTTGCTACCAGGGCGTAGCCCACCAACTGGCCCTGCATCTCGGCCAGCAGGAAGGTATTATCGGCGTTTTGCAGCTGGGCCAGCTGCAATGCGGGGCTATAGGTTTCGGCCAGGTAGGCAGCCATATCCGCGGGCGTATTGGTAGCCGCGAAGGTTTCCTGGAAGGTTTGGCGGCCCAGCTCGGCCAGCCGGGTGGCGGTGGCCAGGTTGGCTTTAGCCACGGAAATGCGCAGGGGAGAAGACATACTGGCTGCAAAGGTGCAGCCGCCCGACCAGTTGTGCCGCCGCCACGGCTAGCGGCTGGTGCCCACGCGCCAGCCGGCATAGCTGGTGAGTACGCCCGCCCCCAGCCCCAGCAGCACGGCCGCCAGCGGCCGGGCGCCAAGCACGCCGAGCGCCCGCCAGTCGTAGAGCAAGACGTAAAGCCGCAGCAGTTCCCCCAGAAATAACAAGATGCCGGCGGCAATCAGCAGCCCGGCGACCACACGGCGCGAAGCAGGCGAAAGAATACGACGGGAAGGCGGACGACGCGGCATAAGCAGTAGCTAAACCCCCGGCCGCCGCGCGATGTTCCCGCGCTTGCGATTCGCTGCCTCTTTCCTACCTTTGCCCTACCAAACACCCCGCGAGAGTAGCTCAGTTGGTAGAGCATCAGCTTCCCAAGCTGAGGGTCGCGAGTTCGAGCCTCGTTTCTCGCTCATTGATTAACAGCCACTTAGATGAAAGTCTGAGTGGCTGTTTTGGTTTTGGTTTAAACAAGCTATTTGCAGCTTGCGGTGATTGAGTTACTGTCTTGTGTTAAAATAGCTGTTCAACTACTTTCCCTTTCTACCAAATTGGGTAACATTTAGAGCAGATTTCAGGTTAGTGTACATGATAACCACAGTGGTCAAACCAGTTTTTCGCGTCGAGCTCAGTTATCCAATTGGTGGCGTCGTGAATGACGCTTTCCAGGGCCTCGCGGGTGCGGGCCTGGGCGGTGCGCAGCCAGGTTTTGAGCTTGCTGAAGGCGAGTTCGATGGGATTGAAATCGGGCGAGTAGGGCGGCAAATACAGCAGGCGGGCCCCGCGGGCTTCGACGAGCTCGGTCAGCCCGGCCACTTTGTGGGCCGGCAGGTTGTCGAGCACGACCACGTCGCCGGGCCGCAACGTGGGGCCGAGCACCTGGTCGAGGTAGGCGGCAAACACGTCCCCGTTGACGGCCCCGCTCAGGGTCATGACCGCTTGCAACCCGTTCGGCGTCAGCGCCGCCACCAGCGTCACGTTGGGCCCGCCGTGCAGGGGCGTGGCCTGGCGGGCGCGCTGCCCGCCTTCGGCCCGGGCGTAGCGGCGGCAATACGTCAGGTTAGTGCTGGTCTCGTCCACGAACTTAAAACAGGTAAAATCCTCGGCTTGCAGCGCCTCTACAAAAGCTCGGCGCAGCTCCTTCACCCGTTGCGTGTCGCGTTCGGCGGCATGGACGCTCTTTTTTTTCGCCGCCAATCCAGTGCCTGCACCGCCCGCCAGAGTGTGGTCTGGCTCACTGCCGGACCGCCGATGGCGGCCAGCCAAATACACAATTCCGCCAACGTGGCATCGGGCTCCTGGCGCAAACAGGCCGCCAGCTGCGCTTGGGCCGCCGCGTTCAGAAACGGCGCTGGCCCACTGCGTTGCGGCAAAGCAGCCACGGAACCGCTCGTGCGCTGGCGTCGGCGCAACTTGCGCACAAACGAATCCGACACGCTGAACTGCGCGGCCACTTCGCCAATCGTGCGGCTACCTTGCTGGCAAGCGGCCGCCACGCGTTCGCGCAAGTCAGTAGAATAAGCTTTCATGAACGGAATGTACGTTATAGCCTGTACACAAACCTGAAGTTTGCTCTAACAGTACCTTGCGACTGTAGCTACGCTACTTCTACCAGGACCTTCTATCTTCTAATGACTATTGAGCAAGTACGTCGGCTTGTTGCGCAGGGCGAGAGTATTCACCTAGAATTTAAGGAGGCTGCCTACGCACTACCGGAGACGTTTTTCGAAACCGCTTGTGCCTTCCTGAACCGTGACGGGGGTACGATTCTGCTTGGTGTAGAAAACGATGGTACTATCCTCGGAGTACAGCCGGAAGCAGTAGAAGCTATCCGAAATAACATCGCAACCCAATCTAACAACTCTGAAAAGCTGGACCCTGCTTGCGTACTGTTCCCTACGCAGGCAGTGGTCGAAGGCAAAATAGTGTTGTGCGTCCAAGTAGTAGCCGATTCGCAGTTGCACCGGACCAAGGGAGCTGTATACGACCGCAGTGAGGATGGCGACTTTCGTGTTTCCGACCCCGCCCGGATTGCGGAGCTTTACAATCGTAAAAAGCTCTTCTATACCGAAGGCACTCTCTACGAGCACCTGCGCTTTGAAGACTTGAGGGCTGACTTGTTTCCTAAAGTGCGCCGGTTGATGGCTAACCGCAACCCGGAACACCCATGGCTGGCGCTCGGCGACCAGCAAATGCTTGCTAAAGCTGGCCTTTTTAAGCGCGATTACCAGACCGGTAAAGAAGGTTATACGCTAGCAGCAGCGCTCCTATTTGGCCAAGATGAGGTGATTACGCAGATTGTGCCGCATCACCGCGTCGATGTATTGGTGCGTCGCCAGAACGTGGAGCGTTACGATGACCGACTCGACGTGCGTACCAACCTGATTGAGACCTACGTGCAAGTGATGGAGTTCATCGGCAAGCATCTGCCCGATTCCTTTCATTTGGAAGGCACTACGCGGGTTAGTTTGCGCGATAAGATATTCCGCGAAGTGGTGGCCAATATCCTGGTGCATCGCGAGTACACCAATGCCCGGCCTACTACCTTGGTTATTTACGCTGACCGGGTGGAGGCTGAAAATGCCAACGTCCCGCACCACGGTTCAGGACCCGTCCAGCTTGACAATTTTGCTCCTTACCCAAAAAACCCTAGCATTGCCAAGTTCTTCTTGCAGTTGGGGCGCGTTGATGAGCTGGGCTCGGGCATTCTCAACGTCACCAGATATTTGCCGCAATATGTGCGTGGTGCAGTGCCCCGCTTTGTCGATGGCAACGTGTTTCAGACTATTCTACCGCTGGCGGTGTATCCCCTCGGGATAGTTGCCGACCTGTGGCTGGACCGCCTGCAGCTGCGGGTGGCCGAGGCCGACCAGCAAGCCGCCCGGCAGCTGGCCGTGGGTGAATCACTACGTTCTCATCTTGACGACCCCGAACGATTATTTTACGAATTGGGTACAGGCTGGATGAGAAAAGGGCACAGGCTAAACCTAGATAAAACCGGCCCAGATGACGAAATACCCACTTTTGCCGAATGGCAGGATACAAGCCCGCCCCAAAAAGGGAACAGGCTGCTTTCCGTAAAAATGCGGCATTTTGCGGCCACCCTCTTCGTGTGCCTAGAGCCTAAGCCACTGGCCGAGGCGATGCAGTTGCTAGGATTTAGCAGCCGCAGCAAGTTCAAGACTACTTATACCGATGCGCTCATTCAGCGCGGCCTGTTAGCGCTGACGCTACCTGATATTCCTAGCTCACCCAATCAACGCTACCAGACTACCCAGCGCGGGCAGGAATTTCTGAGCGGAGTCTAAATCACGGCATTCATTCCGAAATAAGCATCCAGTCATTAGCTGGAGCCTCTTCCCTTTTAGCAATAACTACCTATTCAGCCCTATAATGGCTAAAGAGAAAAAGCACCGAAAAAACCGGCCAAAGAAAAAGCCATCGAAGTATCTCTTTGGGAATCGGCTAACAAGCTGCGCGGCTCCGTGGAGCCGGCCGAATACAAGCACGTCGTGCTGGGGCTAGTGTTCCTCAAGTTTGCCTCCGACAAGTTTGCCGAGCGCCGCCAGCAGCTCATCGACGAGGGCCGCCCCGAGAAGTACCTCGAAATGCCTGAGTTCTACAACATGCACAACGTGTTCTTTTTGAAAAAGGAATCGCGCTGGGAAGAAATACAGGATAATGCCAAGCAGGGTAATTTGGCGCTCATCATCGATACGGCGCTGCACACCATTGAGAAGGACAACAAGGCCCTGAAGGGCGCGCTGCCCGACAACTACTTTTCGCGCCTCGGGCTGGACCCCACCAAGCTGGCGGCGCTGGTGGATGAAATCAGCAACATCGACACGCTCAAGGACAAGAAGCAGGACGTGGTGGGCAAGGTGTACCAGTACTTCCTGAGCAAGTTTGCGCTGGCCGAGGGCAAGGGCAAGGGCGAGTTCTACACCCCGGCCAGCATCGTAAACTTGATTGCCGAGATGATTGAGCCCTACGAGGGCATCATCTACGACCCGGCGTGTGGCTCGGGCGGTATGTTTGTGCAGAGCATCAAGTTTATCGAGAGCCACCACGGCAACAAGCAGAAGGTAGCCATCTACGGGCAGGAGTACACCAATACTACCTACAAGCTGGCCAAGATGAACCTGGCCATCCGGGGCATCGGGGCCAACCTGGGCGAAAAGGCGGCCGATACCTTCGGCCAGGACCAGCACCCCGACCTTAAGGCCGACTACATCATGGCCAACCCGCCCTTCAACCAGAAGGACTGGCGCGGCGAAAAGGAGCTTACCGACGATGCCCGCTGGCTGGGCTACGACGTGCCGCCCCGCTCCAATGCCAATTACGGCTGGATTCTGAACATAGCCGCCAAGCTCTCCGACAACGGCGTGGCCGGCTTCATCCTGGCCAACGGCGCGCTAAGCGGCGGCGGCGAGGAATACAAGATTCGCCGCAAGCTTATTGATAATGACTTGGTGGAGGCCATTGTGATTCTGCCACAGGACATGTTTTACACCACCAACATCAGCGTTACAGTCTGGATTCTGAACAAGAACAAGCGGGAGCGTACCCGTGAAGTGGGCGATGAGACCCGCCACTACCGTGACCGTACGGGTGAAATCCTGTTCATGGACCTGCGGCAGATTGGCGAGCCGTTCGAGAAGAAGTTTATCCAGTTTGCCCCACAGCACGTCACGGATATTGCCACCACCTACCACAACTGGCAGCAGACAGACAAAGGCTACGAGAACGTGTCCGAATACTGCTACGCCGCCACTGCCGCCGAAGTAGCCGCCAAAGACTTTTCGCTGGTCCCCAGCAAGTACATTCCGTTCGTGAACCGGGATGAATACATCGACTTTGAGGAGCAGATGGCCGGGCTGCAAACCGAGTTTGCCACGTTGCTGCAAGCCGAAGCCCAATCGAAAAAAGACCTGTTGAACGTATTCAAAGAGCTGGGCTATGCAATCGAACTATGAGCCCATTGGGAAGTTTATCCGTTTGGTAGATGTGCGCAACAGAGGGCTGAGAGTAACGCAACTGTTGGGCCTCAGCATCTCCAAGCAATTCATTCCATCGGTGGCCAACATTATCGGCACCGATATGGAGAATTATAAGATCATCCGCAAAAACCAGTTCGCGTGCAGCACTATGCAGGTGCGGCGGGACAAGAAAATGCCTGTTGCCTTGCTCAAAGAGGTGGATGAAGCCATTATCTCGCAGGCGTACCCGGTTTTTGAGGTAATTGACGAAAATGAGCTGCTGCCCGAATATCTGATGATGTGGTTTACACGTCAGGAATTTGACCGCGAAGCTTGTTTTCACGCCGTAGGGGGTGTGCGCGGCAGCCTCGAATGGGAGGATTTTATAAACCTGAGGCTGCCAGTGCCCTCTATTGCCAAGCAGCGGGAAATCGTCGCTGAATATCACACCATTCAAAACCGCATTGCCCTCAACAACCAGCTCATTCAAACCCTCGAAACCACGGCCCAGGCCATTTATAAGCAGTGGTTTGTGGAGTTTGAGTTTCCAAATGAAACCGGCCAGCCCTACAAAAGCAGCGGCGGCGAAATGGAGGATAGTGAGCTGGGGGAAATTCCGAAGGGGTGGGAGGTAATCAACGTAAAGCAATTTTGCGTTGATATGAAGTCAGGTGGTACGCCTAGCCGGGACATTGACGCATATTGGGATAGGAATGATGTTCCTTGGCTAAAAACCGGTGAGATAAAGAACAATATTCTTCTAGCTGCTGAAGAATATATATCGACCGATGGGCTGAAAAATAGCTCTGCCAAACTGCTCCCTAAAGACACGGTACTGATGTCAATGTATGGTGTTAATGCTGGCGACATTGGGCTACTGAAATTTGTATCTGCAACCAATCAAGCTTGTTGTGGGATGATTTGCGAAAATCCCATTCATTCGGCTTATCTGTATTATCACCTGCTGCATAATCAAGAATTTATAAGCAGTCAGGCAATTGGCGGGGCGCAGGAAAATCTGAGCAAGAATTTTATCGAAAAAATTTCGATTCTAAATCCTGCCCATCAATTACTGGAGCGGACCGAGTTAAAAATCATTGTAGACAACAGGGAAAATCTGACAAAACAGAATTCTCTATTGAATACATTGGCTAACCTCCTCCTTTCCAAGCTCGCCACCATCGAAACCGCGCCATCCGCATCCAAGCCCGCCGCTACCGGTCCCGCGCAGCTAGCCCTTTCCTTCGCCTGAGATGAAATTTATCGAAGCCAAGCTGGAAGAAGCCTTCTGCGAGCTGCTGGAGAAGCAGGGCTACCCGCACCAGCTGGGCTACTCCCTGGCTCGCGCCCCCGAGGAGGTGCTGCTCGAAGCCGACCTGCGGGCGTTTCTGCTGAAGCACTACGCGGCCGAAGGCCTTAACCCGGCCGAGGCCCAGGCCGTGGTGAAGCAGCTGCGCGCCCTGCCCGCCTCCGACCTCTACGAGAGCAATAAGGCCGTGATGCGGCTGCTGGCCGATGGCTTCATCCTCAAGCGCGACAACCCCGACCAGAAAGACATCTGGGTGCAGCTGCTCGACTACGCCGGCCTCACGCGCCAGCAGCAGCCCGCCCTCGACCAGCTGCCCCACCTGGCCGCCGAGGCTGCCGCGCCGGCCTACGCCGCCGCGGCCGATAACAACATCTACCGCTTCGTGACGCAGCTCGAAATTGTGGGCAGCGAGAAGCGCATTCCCGACGGCATTCTGTACGTCAACGGCTTGCCGCTGGTGGTGTTCGAGTTCAAAACGGCCATTCAGCCCGACTGCACCATTCATGATGCCTACGTGCAGCTCACGGTGCGCTACGAGCGCGACATCCCGGAGCTGTTCAAGTACAACGCCTTTTGCGTCATCTCCGACGGCGTGAACAACAAGGCTGGTTCCTTCTTCGCTCCCTACGAGTTTTACTACGCCTGGCGGCGCGTGGCCGGCCTGGCCCAGGACGTGGACGGCATCAACACCCTCTACACCCTGGTGGAGGGCATGCTCGACCGCACCCGCCTGCGCGACATCGTCCGCAACTTCATTTACTTGCCCGACAGCTCGAAGCGGAACGAGAAAGTGGTGTGCCGCTACCCGCAGTACTACGCGGCCCACAAGCTGTACAACCAGATTTGGGCGGCCCGTAAGCCCGCCGGCAACGGCAAGGGCGGCACCTACTTTGGGGCCACCGGCTGCGGCAAGAGCTACACTATGCTCTTCCTCACGCGGCTGCTCATGCGCAGCGAGGACTTTGCCAGCCCCACCGTGGTGCTCATCACCGACCGCACCGACCTCGACGACCAGCTGGCCGGCCAGTTCACCAACGCCAAGCGCTACATCGGCGACCAGAGCGTGGTGAGCGTGGAAAGCCGCGAACACCTGCGCGAGCTGCTGGCCGGCCGCCAGAGCGGCGGCGTGTTCCTCACCACCATCCACAAGTTCACGGAAGGTACCGAGCTGCTGAGCCGCCGCGCCAACATCGTGTGCATCTCCGACGAAGCCCACCGCAGCCAGGTTAACCTAGAGCAGAAGGTGCGCGTGACGGCCGCCGGCGTCACCAAAACCTACGGCTTCGCCAAGTACCTGCACGACTCGCTGCCGCAAGCCACCTACGTGGGCTTCACCGGCACCCCGATAGATGCCACGCTCGACGTATTCGGCCCGGTGGTGGACGAGTACACCATGACCGAATCGGTGAAGGACGAAATCACCGTGCGCATCGTGTACGAAGGCCGCGCCGCCAAAGTAGCCCTGCACAACGACGAGCTGGAAAAGATAGAGCGCTACTACGCGCAAGCCGCCGAAGACGGGGCCAACGCTTACCAAATCGAGCAAAGCAAGGAAGAAACCGCCCAGATGCGGGCCATCCTCGGCGACCCCAAGCGTCTGCGCGTACTGGCTGCCGATTTCGTGCAGCACTACGAAAAGCGCGTGAGCGAAGGCGCCACCGTGAAGGGCAAAGCCATGTTCGTGTGCAGCTCCCGCGAAATCGCCTACGCTCTGTACCAGAACATCATCGCCCTACGCCCGGCCTGGGCCGAAGTGCTGGCCGCCGAAGAAGGGGCCGAGCTGACCGACAAGGAAAAGCGTGAGCTGAAGCCCATGGCGCGGGTTCAGCTAATCATGACCCGCGGCAAGGACGACCCCAAGGACATGTACGACCTGCTGGGTACCAAGGAGTACCGCAAGGAGCTGGACCGTCAGTTCAAAAACGCGAAGTCCAACTTCAAAATCGCCATCATCGTGGACATGTGGCTCACTGGCTTCGACGTGCCCTTCCTCGATACCCTGTACATCGACAAGCCCATTCAGCAGCATAGCCTGATTCAGGCCATTTCGCGGGTAAACCGCACCTATGAGGGCAAGAACAAGGGCTTGGTGGTCGATTACATCGGCTTCAAAAGTCAGATGGGTCTGGCGCTGGCTAAGTACAACAAGGGCGACGAGCGGAATTTCGAAGAAATTGACCAGTCGCTGGTAGTGGTCCGCGACCATCTGGACCTACTGGCCCGCCTGTTCCACCGCTTCGACAGCACCAAGTATTTCACCGGCACCGCGCTGCAGCAGCTGCACACGCTCAATATGGCCGCCGAGTTCGTGCAGCTGACCAAGGAGCAGGAAACCCGCTTCATGGGCCTGGTAAAGCGCCTGAAAGCCGCCTACGACATCTGCGCCGGCAGCGAAAAACTCACCCAGCCCCAGCGCGACCTGACGCATTTCTACCTGGCGGTCCGCTCCATCGTGTTCAAGCTCACCAAAGGCGACGCCCCCGACACGGCCCAGATGAGCGCCCAGGTGCGCAAGATGATTCAGGATGCCCTGGCTAGCGACGGCGTGGAGGAAATCATCAAGCTTGGGACTGACGGCGACACCGAGCAGGATATTTTCGACGCCGATTACTTGGCAAAAATCGAAAAAATCAAGCTGCCTAACACCAAGATAAAGCTGCTTCAGCAGCTGCTAGCTCGCGTTATCGGCCAGATGCGCAAGGTGAATCAGGTGAAAGGCATCGACTTCACCAAGAAGATGCAGGCCCTGGTAGCCCGCTACAACGAGCGCGACGAAAACGACATCCTGCGCAGCGAAGTCTACGAGGAAATAGCCGAGCAGCTCACCAATCTGATTTGGGAAGTCCAGAACGAGTTTTCAGCCGGCGACATCCTGGGTATCGACTTCGAGGAAAAAGCCTTCTACGACATCCTGCTTGCCCTGTGCGCCAAATACGATTTCCGTTACCCCGAGGAAAAGCTAATCTCGCTGGCCAAAGCCATCAAAGCCCTATTGGATGAGCAAGCCCGCTTTCCCGACTGGAATAAGCGCGAAGACATCAAATCAGCCCTGAAGGTGGGCTTAATTTTACTGCTCGATGAGTTTGGCTACCCGCCTGTGGAGCGCGACGAGGTGTATGGGGAGATTTTCGGGCAGGCTGAAAATTTCAAGAAGAACCGGGTGGGGTAAGATACCGCTTACGTGGTGGCCGGTCGCGGGCCACGCCTATTGTAGCCCGGTAGCGCACCTGCCCGGAATTCGTGGTAGCAATTGACGGCCGACCTATCATTAGCGATATGCTTTGCAGTTCGTGCCGGTGTACGCTTCCCGGATAAATGAGCCAGTTGTGAGCAAAGAAAGGCGTAACTTTCACTACCTGACGACTGAGAAATGAAAAAGGGACGATTCAGCGAGGCCCAGATTGTGGCCATTCTGCAACAGCAAGCCAGCGGGCAGACAGTAGCGCAAATCGTGCGCGAGCACGGGTTGAGCGAAGCGACATTCTACGCCTGGAAAAGCAAGTATGCCGGGGCCAGCGTGGCAGAGCTTACCCGGCTCAAGCATCTGGAAGAGGAGAATCGCAAGCTTAAGCAGCTGTTCGCCGACCTGAGCTTAGAAAACCAGGCTATCAAGGAGATACTGCGAAAAAAGTAAGTAGCCCTGCGGCGCGACGCCAAGCAGCGCAGGGCTTAGTAGATAAAGGCTGGAGCCAGCGCCGGGCGTGTGCCCTGGTGGGACTCGCCCGTGGTAGCTATCACCCGGTGGGGCACGGGCGTAACGACGAGCCCGTGCAGCAGGCCCTGCGGGCGTTAAGTGGGCGGCATCCAGGCTGGGGTTTCTGGAAGCTGCATCACCGCTTGCGCAAAAACGGACTGGTAATCAACAATAAACGTACGTTACGCATCTATCGGGCACTGGCCCTTAACCTGCCTCGGCGCCTGAAAAAGCGGGTGCCAGCCCGCGTCAAGCAGCCCTTGGCGGTGCCCGAAGCAGCTAACGTGTGCTGGTCGCTCGACTTTACGAGCGACGTGTTGACCGATGGCCGCCGGTTCCGGACGCTCAACGTGCTCGACGACTACAACCGCGAGCTGCTGGGCGTGGAAATTGACTTCTCCTTGCCGGCTAGTCGCGTCGTGCAGGTACTGACGCGCTTAGTCGAGTGCCATGGCTGCCCCACGCAGCTGCGCACCGACAACGGCCCTGAATTCATCAGCACCAAATTGAGTGATTGGTGTGAGCAGCAGGGCATTATCCTGCACTGGATTCAACCGGGCAAGCCGACACAGAATGCGTACATCGAACGCTTCAACGGCTCGTTTCGCCGCGAACTGCTCGCCGCCCACCTATTTCGCTCGCTGGCCCATGTGCGCCAGCTGGTCGACGAGTGGCGGCACGACTATAATACCCAGTGGCCCCACCAAGCCTTGAATTTTATGACCCCTATCGAATTTAAACAAGCGGCTTAACCTCTGCCTACCACTGGCTTATCGAATGGGGAAGCGTACACTGATGCTCTACTTTCAACCGGCCCAGTAAATGGGAGGAGGTCAGCAGGTCAAGCGCATGACTCCCCCAGTAGAGGTCCTACCTAGCGTAGTAATCTCCCTTAAGGTGTGGCTGAATAAAGAGGGAAAACATCTACCTCAGCTTTACGCAGGTTTGCTGGACGGCGCTAAGCTTACGGACCATATCAAGCGGAGCTACTTCGGCCGGCCACGCCGGTTAGCAAGCTGTCAGCAGGTAAATTGCGAGAATTTACCACCCTACCCATTCCGACGCGGTACCTCAGCGAACGCTCTATGAAGCATTTCTTCTTTTGTTTCCTCCAACGCCTGCTGCTCCTGCTAGCAGTAAGCGGCGCCTGCCTGCTCCCCGCCCAGGCCCAGACCGGCTCGGTGGGCATCGGCACTACCCTGCCTGATGCCTCGGCCGCCCTCGACATCGTGAGTACGAGCAGGGGCTTGCTGCTGCCGCGCGTGGCCGCCACCAGTAACGTGAATAGTCCCGCTACGGGCTTGGTGGTGTACCAGACGGGTAGTCCGGCGGGGTTCTATTACTACGATGGCGCCGCCTGGCAGCAACTCGTGCCAGCCAGCAGCGGCAGCTTCGTGCGCAACCAACCCAACCCGCAGGCGGGGGCCAGCTTCAACGTGGACGGCAACGGCACGGTGGGCGGCGGACTGGCCGTGGGCGGCGCGCTCACGGGCAGCGGGGCCGATGTAGGCGCCGTGGTGGGCGTGGGTGTGCGGGCTGACGGGGGGCTGAATCTGGGCCAGAACACGAGTGGCAATAGCGTCTTTCTGGGCTACCAGGCGGGGCAAAGCAGCACGGGCCACGCCAACCTGTTCGTCGGTTACCAGGCCGGGGCCAGCAACACCACCGGCATCAACAACACCTTCAGCGGCAGCAGCAGCGGCGCGAGCAATACCACCGGCACCAACAACGTATTCACCGGCTACCTAAGCGGCACAAGCAACACAACGGCCTTTGGCAATACCTTCAGCGGCACCTTCAGCGGCCGTAGCAACACGACGGGCGGTGGTAACGTGTTCAGCGGCTACCAAAGCGGCGTGAGCAACACCACCGGCATCAACAACACCTTCAGCGGCTCCACCAGCGGCGTGAGCAACACCACCGGCACCAACAACGTGTTCAGCGGCTCCAGCAGCGGCAATTACAACACGACAGGCAGCAGTAACACCGCCCTGGGCTATGGTGCCGGCCCGGGTAGTGGCAATCTTGTCAACACTACAGCCCTGGGCAACGGCGCCATTGCCTCAACCAATAACACCGTGCACCTCGGCAACACGGCCGTTACCACCATTGAGGGGCAGGTGGCCTACTCCTTCCCCTCCGATGCCCGCTTCAAGTATCAGGTGCAGGCCAATGTGCCCGGCCTAGCTTTTATCAACCGCCTGCGGCCCGTTACCTACCGCTTCGATAGCCCTAAACTCGAGCGTTTCACCCGCACCGGGGTGCTGTCCACCGGCTGTACCCCGGACAGTGCCGCCGCCGTGCAAACCGGCTTCCTGGCGCAGGAGGTGGAGCGGGCCGCCCACGGCCTGGGCTACCGCTTCGACGGGGTGCACGTCCCCACTGATGCCCGCGACCACTACTCGCTGGCCTACTCCCAGTTTGTGATGCCGCTGGTGCAGGCCGTACAGGAGTTGAGCGCGGAGGTCGAAACCCTCAAAACCCGCAATGCGGCCTTGCAGCAGCAAAACGCGGCCGACCACGCCAGCCTGCTCACTATGCAAGCCCAGCTGGCTCGCCTGCTGGGCGCAGACACGCAGGCCCAGAAGTAGAACGCGGCACGCCGCCGCATACAGGGCGGAGTACATGCTAATAGGATAATCAATTGATTTATTGAGCACTAGCGGCGGCTTGCAGCGCTGGCCTTGGGAAAAAGTTTGGTACAGCTGTTATAGGGTTGGCCTGCACCCCCGATTCAGGGTATCCGCAAGCTGCCAAAAGTGCCTACCGGGTACCTCAATTGCCCCTATGAGTTTCGGATACCGCGTTTTGTCGGGCGAGCAGCCACTAAAAGGCAGTGGGTAGCCGGCATCAGAACGCCTCCTTTTTATGCTTCATGCTTGTGTGGCAATTCGCTGGCTGGACTGCTGTAACCTCTCCAAACTTTTAACCAAGGCCGCACACTTGAGAGCATCAAAAAGTGTGGAGCAGTTGGGGTCGCCGGCCTTTTGCTCCCTGCTAGCGCAAGCCCGGCCATTGACCGCTGCTCCACACTTTTTGATGCTCTCCAGCTAAGGGGGTGCGTTAGAAGTTAGACAAAGAACGGACAGTCTGATAAGATACGTCGGTTTGAAGTCGCGTTCAATGGGAGCCTTCCCGCAAACCATACAGCTCTACCAATCTCAGGCACCACTCTGCTACAGCTGCTGCATCATCTGGCGCTGGCTGCTTCAGGCACCTCATAAAAAGTAGGAAATCGGAAACTGTCCGTTTTGGGCTGGCTACTTTACGTATGCACCCGTTAAAGCCCACGCTGGCCCGTGCGGGCTGCCAACAGCCCCGCGGCACTTATCCCTTTTATGTCCGATTCTATCCCACACTCTCACTACGCGCGCGTGCTTGCCTGGCTCGACCAGCACCTGATTCGCCGGCTGTATACCCCGCGGGTGCGGCGCCTCATTTTGCAAAGTCTGCCGTTTTGGATTGCCTCCCTGCTAACCGGCCTGGTAGCCGTAGGGTATGAGCGGATATTTGTCTGGGCCGAGCAACTCAGCTTTGACTGGCTGGGCCGCGTGCCCCTGCTGGCCTTTGTGCTCACGCCGCTGGCCTTTCTGCTCTCGTGGGCGCTGGTGTACTACCTGGCACCTGCGGCGCGGGGAAGCGGTATCCCGCAGGTCATGGCCGGTATCGAGCTATCCAACCCCGCCCAGCACCGGCACACCGAGTATTTGCTGAGTTTGCGGGTTGCTGCCGTCAAGGTTGTGAGCAGCGTCGTGCTGCTGCTGGGTGGGGGCGTAATCGGGCGCGAAGGCCCCACTATCCAGATATCGGCCGCTATATTCCGCACTATCAACCGCCTGCAGCCGGCCAGCTGGCCACACCTTTCGCGCCAGATTGCGCTGGTAACGGGCGGGGCAGCGGGCCTGGCGGCCGCTTTCAATACCCCGTTGGGGGGCATCGTGTTCGTGGTTGAGGAGCTCACCCAGATTCACTTGTCGCGCTTTCGCCTGGCTGTGTTCGCGGCCGTTATTATCGCCGGGCTCACGGCTCAGCAGTTTCTGGGTTCCTACCTCTACCTGGGCTTTCCGAAGGTGACCTCTCCGGGCGGCTGGTTTCAGGTGCTGGCTATGGGCTGTGCGCTGGCCTGCGGGCTGGCGGGGGCGCTTTTTGCCAAGGCGCTGCTGGCCGTGGGGCAGTACCGCCGCCGCTTCACAACCCTGGCGGCGCAACTAAGCTGGGTATTGGGCTGTGGCGTGCTGATGGGCGGCCTGGCTTACCTGGTCGGCCGCGAAGGAATCGGCACGGGCAAGCCGATTATCAATCAGCTGTTGTTTCAAAACAGCGGCGTTACCCCCGGCTACCTGTTTCCGGCGCGCTTTGTGGGCATGGTGCTCAGCTATAGTGGCGGCGGGGCCGGCGGCGTGTTTGCCACCTCGCTGAGCGCGGGGGCACTGCTGGGCGATGGCCTGGCGCGGTTGGCCGGGGTGCCGGTGCTCGACCGCAACCTGCTCATCCTGGTCAGCATGGTCGGCTTTCTGACCGGGGTGGTCCGCTCGCCGTTCACGGCCGCTATCCTGGTGCTGGAGATGACAGACCGGCACTCGGCTATTTTTCAATTGCTGCTCGGGGCTATGCTGGCTCAGGCGGTCGCCGCCTTAGTCGACCCGCACTCCCTCTATGAGCACCTCAAGCAAGGCTTTATCCGGGAGTCGCTGGCTCAGGAGGTACCTGCCCAGCCCGACGTAGCAGAAACGCCGGCCCCATCGCCCGTTGAAGAGTGAGCCCTTTATGCTACCCCGCAGCAGCGCGCATCGGTTGATTACGGCGTCCGCTACCTCGATTCGGTTGGCGTAGCGCCAGGCAAGATTGTTATTGGGGCCGCCTTTTACGGCCGGGTGTTTGGCGGGGTCGCATCCGCCAATCAGGGCCTGTGGCAAGCCGGTAAATTCAGGACAACAATTGCTTACAAGGACTTTGCCGATAGTCTGTCGCCGGCGCGGGGCTTCGTCACTTACCGCAATGGCGTGGCCCAGGCTCCCTATGCCTATAGCGCCCGCCAACAGGAATTTGCTTCCTTCGACGATGCGCAGTCCATCCGGCTAAAACCCGGTACGCGCGGGCAAAGCACCTCGGCGGCGTCATGTTCTGGGAGCTGACGGGTGATAAGACCCAACATGGCTTGCCGGAAAGCCTGTACCAAACTGCTCAGTAGCCTGTCAGCAAGGTGTTAATATAATTTATTTAATATATAATAAATATACTATAATACCGAAGCCAGCCGGGCGCATCGCTTGCTGCCGCGCAGGCGACTATTTGCCGCAGGTAGCGGCCGGCGGGCACCGGCCAGCTCCAGGAAAGACCCGGTAGCGAGGCAGTCACCCGGCCAGGTGGGGAGCGCCGTGCTACCTTTCGCCCGCAACTTATGCCAAGCTTATGTTTAAGTACGTATCGGGCCTTGTGGCCGCCACGCTTTTTAGTATTGCCGGGGCTACGGCCCAGGAGCGGCCCGTTCTTACGGACCAGGACTATGCCCGCGCGGAGCGCTTTATGGGCTACAATACCCAGGCCCTGGTAGATGGCAGCCCCGGCCAGCCCCACTGGCTGCCGGGCGACCGCTTCTGGTACCGCGTACTGACGGCCAAGGGTAGCGAGTTTGTGCTGGTTGACCCGGTCCGCAAAACCCGCACGGCCGCTTTCGACCACGCCAGGCTGGCCGCGGCGCTATCTAAGGCCAGCGGCAAAACCTATGAGGCCAGCCGGCTGCCGGTTCGGGACCTTGCCTTTTCGCCCGATGAAAAGTCGGTTTCCTTCACTGCCGCCGGTAAAAGCTGGCAGTACAACCTCGGCAGCGGCCAGCTAAGCCCCGGCGATGCCCAGCCCGGCCCCAACGCGCAGAACGAAGTAGAGTCGCCCAATGGCCGGCTGGCCGCCTACATCAAGGACTACAACCTGTGGGTCCGCGACACGAAAACCAACCAGGCCACCCAGCTCACCACCGACGGCGCCAGGGACTACGGCTACGCCACCGACAATGCCGGCTGGACCCACAGCGACCAGCCGGTGCTGCGCTGGTCGCCCGACTCGCGCAAAATCGCCACTTTCCGGCAAGACCAGCGCGCCGTGGGCGACATGTACCTGGTGACTACCAACGTAGGCCACCCCACGCTGAAAACGTGGAAGTACCCGCTGGCCGGCGACAAGGACATTGCCCTGATTGAGCGGGTGATTATTGAAGTGAACAGCCCCAAGGTGGTGCGCTTGCAAGTAGCCCCGGACCCGCACCGTGGGTCGCTGTCGGATGATATTTCGAGCAGCGGTACCTTCGACGACGTAGACTGGAGCCCCGACGCCAGCCAGCTGGCTTTTGTATCGACCTCACGCGACCACAAGCAGGAAAAGCTGCGCGTGGCCGATGCCGCCACCGGCGCAGTGCGCGACGTATTTGCCGAAACCGTGGCCACGCAGTACGAATCGGGCCAGCATGCCATCAACTGGCGCTACCTGCCCAAAACCAGGGAGGTTATCTGGTACTCGGAGCGTGATAACTGGGGACACCTGTATCTCTACGACGCGGGCAGCGGCACGCTGAAGCATCAGATTACCAAGGGCAACTTTGTGGTGACGCAGCTGCTGCGAGTAGACGAGGCCAAGTGCCAGCTTTACTTCCTGGCCGATGGGCGCGAGCCGGGCAACCCGTATTTCACCCAGCTCTACCGCATTGGGCTCGATGGCCAGAACCTGACGTTGCTCACGCCCGAGGCCGGCAACCACCAGGTGGCGCTGGCGCCCTCGGGCCGCTACTTTCTCGACACCTATTCGCAGCCCGACAAGCCGGGCGCAACCGTGCTGCGCGGGGCCGATGGAAAGCTGGTTTTACCGGTAGAGAAAACCGATATTTCGCGCCTCACGGCCACCGGCTGGAAAGCGCCCGTTCCCATCACGGTGAAAGCTCAGGATGGCCAGACCGACCTCTACGGCCTGATGTTTACGCCCACGACGCTGGACCCGGCCAAAAAATACCCGATTATAAACTATATCTACCCCGGTCCGCAGGGTGGGGGCGTGGGCAGCTGGTCGTTTTCGGCCGCGCGCGGCGACAACCAGGCGCTGGCCGAGCTGGGCTTTGTGGTAGTGGTGATTGAGGGCAGCTGCAACCCGCTGCGCTCCAAGTCTTACCACGATGCCTGCTACGGCAATATGGCCGAAAACACGCTCTCAGACCAAGTGACTGGTATGCGGCAGCTGGCGCAAAAGTATCCGTATATTGACCTGGAGCGGGCCGGCATCTGGGGGCACTCGGGTGGTGGCTACGCCACGGCAGCGGCCATGTTCCGCTACCCTGACTTCTTCAAAGTGGGCATTTCGGAGTCGGGCAACCATGAAAACCGCAACTACGAAGACGATTGGGCCGAGCGCTATATCGGCCTGCTAAAAACCAACCCCGACGGCACCACCAACTATGATAACCAGGCCAACGCCATCTTCGCCAAGAACCTGAAAGGCAAGCTGATGCTGGCCCACGGCCTCATGGACGACAACGTGCCTTCCTCCAATACGATGCTCGTGGTAGAGGCCCTCACCAAAGCCAACAAGAGCTACGACCTGGTGGTGTTTCCAAACGCGGCGCACGGCTACGGCGTCTACTCGCCTTACATGACGCGCCGCCGCTGGGACTACTTTGTGCAGAACCTGGCGGGTGCCCAGCCGCCGCACGACTACGAAATGAAGCCCGTGCCCGACCCGCGCAATGTGATGCAGTAGGCGCGAGGCGCTGACTTCATGTCTGGTCGGCAATACCTACCTCCTCGCTGGTTTTAGCGTTTTCGCTAAAACGCCACCTGGTACTGCAGCACATATTCTCCTTTGCGGTCAGTAGCCGTAATGTCTCCGTTGTGCTGGGCGGTAAATACCGGGCGGTTTTGGTAATTAAAAGTAAGCTTACTGGTATTGCCGTAGAGCAGCCAGTTGACCCCCAGGTTGGTGAGTACCATGGGGTCGGCGAGGCGGTCGTAGCGGGCATACTGGGTTGATGCATAAGGCTGGAGCGTCCCATAGCTGCCCAGCAGGCCACGCGGCAGCAGGTACCCTGCCTGTGCGTACAGCACATGACCGGTGCCCAGTGAGGGGTAGCTGTTGCCGGGGCCGTTAAACGAGCCCACGCTGCTTTTGACCCCGTTGGCCGGGTTCATCGCGCTGGCATTTTTCAGGTAGCCAGGGCCGAAGTCGTAGTGATAATAGCCCCCATAGGCTGTCACGGCCGTGCCCTTGGCCGCGTTAACGGGGGCGTCATAAAAGACGTCCGCTGCCAGCAGGTTGAGAGCCTGGCTGATGGTATCGCCGGTAGCAGTTGTGTGCCACATGGCATTGCCTTGGTGCACAAATCCAGCCCCAATGTTAAATACCCGCTTCCTGCCCAGGTAAGACCCTACGTTGGAGGCTGCAGCATCACTTTCCTGGTCCAGAAACTGATACATCAGGTACCCGTGGGTTTCGGCGTGCGGGTTTAACGTCGAAAACGTCGAGTTGCGGCCCAGCGGGTCTGGTGCCGGCGAGGCGGTTTGCGTTACAAACGGCTTGCCAATGGCGAGTCGGTAGTCCAGCTTGCCCAGCTTGCCCTTCGCATATACCCCTAGCTTACGGACCTGCTGGTCATTCACATCGTTGGTAGTTTCCTGAAACAAGGGAGTGTCCAGTGTCAGCAGGCTGCTGACGCTCGAATTGGCGTAGCGGCTCGGGCCGTTCCAGCCATTGAGGCCCGCGCCCAGGCTCAAGGCTTTTTTCACCACCGCATAATCGACGGTAATGTCGTGAAAAAAAGCTCCCGCCTTGCGGGGCGACAGGTACGAGAAGCTGTTTTGACCAAACTGCACAAACATATACACCCGCGGAGTGAGCTGCCCGCTGAGCACCAGCCGCGCCCGCCGAATCCCGACATCGGTTGTAGAAGAGGCCAGCTCACCATTTACGGTAGTGCCCGGGTTGCTGTCGTTGTAGCGAGCCCACACCTGCGCCACAAAGTTCAGCTTCAGGAACGTAGCGCTGTCGGCGGTGAGGTACATTTTCAAGCCGTCCTTCAAACTAGCCGGCACTGCCACCGGCGCACCTTGTGCACGCGCTGCTTCGGCGCTCAGTAACAAGGCTGCGGGCAGCGCCCATTTTTTAAAAGAGGCAATCAAGGAGGGGGGAGTTTCGTATTAAAAAAGCAACAATAAGGTGATAATTGCTTAACCTGCAGTTAAATAATGAAAGCTACCTTTGTGTTGAGGGAAAGTTTTGCTTATTCGAGAAATAGCCGACTGATATGCAGCGTGCCATCAGGCAGCTGCCTCTTATCATAGCAGTAGTCCTCGTCTTGATGGCGACTACTGCACAAAACTAACGCTTCCCCACGTCGGACTGCCTCAATAAGAAAGCTCTTACCCGGCTTCCAAGTCAGCCGGGTCGCCAGCAAGCTCAATAATTTGCCCGGAGCAGGCGCGGATACTACAACGGGCAGGCAAATACCCAAAAAGCGCCGACCTGCTGGCCGACGCTTTCTGCATTCGTGGGAAGGACAAATCTGCCGACCTTAACCGAAAAGAGTGTTCTTCGTCTAAAGCCCGTCGTACTCCGGTAAGCTGGGCCGGATGCTCAATCTGGGTTTCAGATAGCTTACAGGCGGAGCTACCGGCCGCCTACTTGCCCAGTTTAATTTTTAGATTTTCGTTTAGCGCTTCCAGAAACTCCTCGGTGTAGAGGTAGTCGCGCCCGTGCTCCACCTTGTTGCCGTGAATGCACACGGCCAGGTCCTTGGTCATTTTGCCGCTTTCTACAGTTTCGATGCACACGGCTTCGAGGGCTTTGCAGAAGTCGATAAGCTCCTGGTTGCCATCCAGAATACCCCGAAACTCCAGGCCGCGCGTCCAGGCGAAGATAGAAGCGATGGGGTTAGTCGAAGTGGGCTTACCGGCCTGGTGGTCGCGGTAGTGGCGCGTTACGGTGCCGTGCGCGGCTTCCGCCTCCATCACGGTGCCATCAGGCGTTACGAGCGTGGAGGTCATCAGGCCCAGCGAGCCGAAGCCCTGCGCTACGGTGTCGCTCTGCACGTCGCCGTCGTAGTTTTTGCAGGCCCACACAAAGTTGCCGTGCCATTTCAGGGCCGAAGCCACCATATCATCAATCAGACGATGCTCGTAGGTGATGCCGGCGGCTTTGAACTTAGCCAGGTAGTCCTGCTCGTAAATCTCCTGAAAGATGTCCTTAAAGCGGCCATCGTACTTCTTCAGGATGGTGTTTTTGGTAGACAAATACAGCGGCCAGCCTTTCATCAGGGCCTGGTTGAAGCAGGCGTGCGCAAAGCCCCGAATCGACTCGTCGGTGTTGTACATGGCCAGGGCTACGCCGTCGTTTTTGAAGTTAAATACCTCAAACGACTGCACGTCGCCGCCATCCTCGGGCGTAAACGTGATGGTGAGCTTGCCCTTGCCCTTGGTTACGAAGTCGGTGGCGCGGTACTGGTCGCCGAAGGCGTGGCGGCCAATGCAGATGGGCGCCGTCCAGTTCGGAACCAGCCGAGGCACATTACTCATCACAATCGGCTCCCGGAAAACCGTGCCATCCAGGATGTTGCGAATAGTGCCGTTCGGCGACTTCCACATCTGCTTCAGGCCAAACTCCTGCACGCGTTCTTCATCGGGGGTGATGGTAGCGCACTTGATGCCCACGCCGTATTGCTTAATGGCATTGGCCGAGTCAATGGTTACCTGGTCATTGGTTTGGTCACGGTGCTCAATACCAAGGTCATAGTATTTGATGTCGAGGTCCAGGTACGGCGTAATCAGCTTGTCTTTGATAAACTTCCAGATGATGCGCGTCATCTCGTCGCCATCGAGCTCTACTACGGGGTTGGCTACTTTAATTTTAGTCATGTCCACTAAGGGCTTTTTGAGGGTTTTTACCAGGCTCCGGCCAGAGAAGAAGCCAGCCGGCCAGCCCGCACCAGTCTGGCGCGGTCATTACCGGGGTCAATATTAAGCAAGGCTTTCTGCGCATTGGCAGCCGTAGGTTGTCGCAAACGTTTGCACTGGCGAAACGCTGCTAATTATTTATAAAAACAGCCTGCTCGGCATCCTTTTCCACCAGTTTGTAGGTTGCTTGCCCCGCTACGCACGGTAGGGGAGGCGTTGCTGGCTACCCCTTGCGTTAAGCAGCAAAGCCCCCGGAAGGGAAGTTCCGAAGGCTTTGTGAATATATATAAAATTGTATGTTATGGCCCGCTTACGCCAGCACCTGAATGACAGCTTCTGAAAAGCGCTCCATCTCTTCCAGCTGCGGGCTGCATTGCAGCAAAAACAAATCGACGCCTACCGCCTCAAAAGCCGCGATACGGTCGGCCACCTGCGCCGGCGTGCCGGTGAGGCCCGAGCGCAGGCCCCGGTTCGACACCGAATAGTCTTGCAGCGACACCTGGTTTTCGAGCTGGGTGCCGGCCAGCCACTGCTGGTAGTTTTTGTAGCCTGCCGCCGAGCCCTGCACGTTCGTAATGCGGTCAAGCTCTTTCTTTACTTCCTGCTCGGTGTTTCGCACGATAGAATAGGCGGCCACCCCAAATTGCATACGCGGCAAACCCAGCTTTTCGCGGCGCTCGCTCAGGTCCTGAATGCGCCGTCCGATGGCAGCGGGGTCGTCGCCGTGCATCACGTAGCCATCGCACTGCTTGGCAATCAGATTCTTAGCCGCCTCTGATTCGCCCCCCGCGTACAAAAACGGCCGCGGCCGCGACAGCGGCTTGGGCTGAAGAATAGAATCCGTCACCTTATAAAACTTGCCTTCAAAGGTGAAGTGGTCCTGCTTCCAGAGGTTATCTACCACGTGCAGCCACTCCGCAGTACGGGCGTAGCGGTCGTCGTGCTGCTCAAAGTGCACACCATACTTTTTGGCCTCATCCTGCCACCACGACGACACAACATTGAGCGACAGGCGTCCATTGCTGATGTGGTCGATGTTGGCGGCCTGCTTGGCCAGTAAAGCCGGTGAGTGAAAGGTTGGCCGCACGGCCACCATCAGCTCAATCTTTTTGGTAACGGCCGCCAGGGCCGCCGCCGTGCTCCACGCATCCAGCGATGGGGCCTCTTCGCCCTTTATGTCGTTGAGATTCAGCTCAGCAATGAGCGAAAGGTCGTAGCCTAGCTCTTCGCTACGCTGGGCCAGCGTTTTCACATAGTCCCAGTCGGCGCGCATGTTTTCGTCTTCGACGTTGCGCAGCCACCCGCCAAACACGGGCATCCAATAACCATAACGCATAACTAGACAGCCAGGGCGGTTTCAGCGTGAGCAGATACGGCGGCCGGGGCGGCCGGTACTTGCGTTTCGAGATAGTCCACGAAACGGGCGTACGGGTCGAAGCCCACTACGTTCACGGCGTCGGCCACGAAGTTCGACAGGGCGTTGATATCATAAAACAGCACGTCGCCGGTGCGGTCATCAATCAGGTACTCTACGCCGCCCACGTCTATTTTGGCAGCAGCCACAATGCGCTCCACCGCAGCAATTACCTCGGCCGGTGGCGTAAAGGCTTCTACCTGAATACCTTTCTTAGGCGCTTCCGTCAGGCAGAAATCAGCCGACGGTGCTTCCGGAATCTGGCATATCTCGGCGGGGCACAGGTTGAAGCTCTCGCCGGTGGTGTACACCTTCATGGCGTACAGAAACTTGCCATCCAGCGTTTCTACGCGGTGAATATGGCCGCCCCGGGGCGTCACGTATTCCTGCACCAGGGCCGTCTGGTCAATACCCAGGTCAATCTGCTCTGCTGCTACAGCAGCCTCGACGCCCTCAATAGTATCGAAGCGAATGATACCCGCGCCGCTGCCGCCGATATTTACCTTCACCACAATAGGAAAGCGCAGCTCGCGGGCCGCATCAGGTACCCGGGAGGCGTGGTTTACTACCCGCGAGTTAGGGTATTTCAAGCCCAGCGACCGAAACAGCGCCAGCTGCCTGGCCTTGTTGGTTTCGATGCTGGTAGCTACCGAGCCGTTGATGATGCGTACGCCCAGCCCTTCAAGGTGCGTGGCGAAGCCTGCGGTATGAAAAATACCCTGCCCGTGCCCGCGCAGATAAGCCGATGAGCTCATCCGGTTCACAACGAGCGCGTAAGGGCTTTCGGCTTCCGTAGGGTCAAACAGATGATGGGCAGCGTCAATCTTTTCGTAGGGCAACCCCCGGCGGTCCAGCTCCGCAAACAGTGGCTTAAACCACTCGGGGTGCTCATAATAAATGCCAATCGGCTTGGAAGTAAGCGACATAACCAAGAAAAAAGTGAGAGGGAACAAAGCAAAAGCCCAATAGGCCGCGCACGCGCGGGGTTACGGCAGCAACAGCCCCGGGAAGGTCCAGGTTCGGAGCTATAATATATTAAATTTAATATATTATGCGATTAATCCGTCTGAGTAAGGTGCCGACAGTTTAACCAGTCGGCGGCCGGCAGTGTCGCGTAGCCTGCTTAATAGCCACAGCTACAACAGCCCCACGAGTGGCGGGCTAAGTTGCGAAGCGGGGCGGGGTAGGGGAGAAGGGAGCGCACGGCGTGTTGTTTTTATACTGCCGGCGCGTAGTGCGCCAGCCTTCGGTTGGCACCGTTTGGCACAAGCCAAGGTTGCCGGCGTTTCATCGAGCCTGTCTCTCCGCGCCTCGTTATAAAAACAATCCTTTCTGACAAAAGGAATTGATGCAGCAAAGGTACGAACGCGCATTCATAAGCGCTCTATGGCAGCAGGCCGTGTAGCTGGCAGAAAGCGCGTGGCTATAGGCCGCGTGGCTGGCCTCTCTGTATAGTTGTCATCGGCCCTCTACGTATCCGACGGTTCCATATGGGCCATTTCGCCCGCCTCACTTGCTGGGCAAAGCCATAGTGAATGTATAGGGCAGGCAGCCCGCTTCAACAGCAGCTACTCCACTTCCGCTATACTATATTCAGGCCTCAAATTCCAACCTTAGCGTCAATAGTAGGGAGTAGCCAGGGCGGGCTGTAGTAAAGGGTACACACGCAAAAGCCCTGCTTACGCGCTGGGGAAAGCGGGGTAAGCAGGGCTTGGGTTATAAAGTTGGCGGCGACCGACTCTCCCACCGGTGAAGGCAGTACCATAGGCGCACCGGGGCTTAACGACTCTGTTCGGAATGGGAAGAGGTGAACACCCGGGCTAAAGCCACCATTGCTGGCGTTGCCTGTCGGGTTCAGGGACAGGCAGCAATACCGTTGACATAAGGGAAAAGAGAAAGAAGTAGAAAGACTGAGTGGGCCAAGCGTAAGTTCTCGGTTCCTTAGTACCGCTCAGCTGTGCTGTTTCCAGCTTTACACCTGCGGCCTATTGACGTGGTCGTCTACCACGAACCTTTCATTGGGATGACTCATCTGGAGGTGAGTTTCGCACTTAGATGCTTTCAGCGCTTATCTGCTCCCAGCGTAGCTACCCGGCGCTGCCCCTGGCGGGACAACCGGCGCACCAGCGGCTGGTCCAACTCGGTCCTCTCGTACTAAAGTCAGGTCCTCTCAATCATCCAACGCCCACCACAGATAGGGACCGAACTGTCTCACGACGTTCTGAACCCAGCTCGCGTGCCACTTTAATCGGCGAACAGCCGAACCCTTGGGACCTTCTCCAGCCCCAGGACGTGACGAGCCGACATCGAGGTGCCAAACCTCCCCGTCGATATGAGCTCTTGGGGGAGATCAGCCTGTTATCCCCGGCGTACCTTTTATCCTTTGAGCGATGGCCCTTCCATGCGGAACCACCGGATCACTATATCCGTCTTTCGACCCTGCTCGACTAGTCAGTCTCACAGTCAAGCCCGCTTCTACTATTGCGCTCTACGTACGGTTACCAAGCGTACTGAGCGGACCTTTGAAAGCCTCCGATACTCTTTTGGAGGCGACCACCCCAGTCAAACTACCCAGCAGCCACTGTTCTCTAAGAAACCTAGAGTTAGGCAACAGGCACAGTAAGGGCGGTATTTCAACGTTGGCTCCACGAGAGCTAGCGCCCCCGCTTCGACGCCTCCCGCCTATGCTACACATACTGAACCCATCACCAATGGCAACCTATAGTAAAGGTGCACGGGGTCTTTCCGTCCCGTGGCGGGTACTCGGCATCTTCACCGAGACTACAATTTCACCGAGCTCACGGCTGAGACAGCACCCAAATCGTTACACCATTCGTGCAGGTCGGAACTTACCCGACAAGGAATTTCGCTACCTTAGGACCGTTATAGTTACGGCCGCCGTTTACTGGGGCTTCGATTCAAGCCTTCGCCTTGCGACTAAGCTCCCCTCTTAACCTTCCAGCACCGGGCAGGTGTCAGGCCTTATACGTCCGCTTACGCGTTAGCAAAGCCATGTGTTTTTGTTAAACAGTCGCTTGGGTCTTTTCACTGCGGCTTCTCTATTACTAGAGGAAGCGTCCCTTCTCCCGAAGTTACAGGACCATTTTGCCGAGTTCCTTGGCCGTGATTCACTCGAGCGCCTCAGGATACTCTCCTTGACTACCTGTGTCGGTTTGCGGTACGGGCCGAGCTAGGATACAACGTTTAGCAGCTTTTCTTGGCAGTCCTTAGGCAGACTATCCACGTGGCCCGAAGGCCGTGTGGTACTATCACCTTTCCCCTAACTGAGCGTACTTCACTACTCTGTCATTAGGTACGGGCTTTAACGAGCACTTCCGTCCGCTCGCGCTGCTTTCATTCCTGCGTCCCTGCATCACTTCCTAGTCCGGGGGCCAGAATATCAACTGGCTTGCCATCGGGTACACCTCTCGGCTCTCCCTTAGGTCCCGCCTAACCCAATTCCGATTAGCGTTGAATTGGAAACCTTAGTCTATCGGCGAATAGGTTTCGCACCTATTTTATCGTTACTCATGCCTACATGTGCTTTTCTGGACGCTCCACCATGCCCTGACAGGACGGCTTCTCCGCAACCAGAATGCTCCCCTACCACTTACACAAAGTGTAAATCCCGCGCTTCGGTGCCTAGCTTGATGCCCGCGTATTATCGATGCCCGGTCGCTCGACCAGTGAGCTGTTACGCACTCTTTAAAGGAATGGCTGCTTCCAAGCCAACCTCCTGGCTGTCAAAGCAACTGGACCTCCTTTGTTCAACTTAGCTAGAACTTAGGGACCTTAGCGGCGGGTCTGGGTTCTTTCCCTCTCGGCCGGGGACCTTAGCACCCCAGGCCTCACTGCCGTGTATGAATTTGCTGGCATTCGGAGTTCATCAGGATTCGGTAGGCTCTGACACCCCCTAGTCCTATTGGTAGCTCTACCTCCAACAAACCTAACCACGACGCTGTACCTCAATACATTTCGGGGAGTACGAGCTATTTCCTAGTTTGATTGGCCTTTCACCCCTACCCTCAAGTCATCCAAATCCTTTTCAACGGAAACTGGTTCGGACCTCCACAGCGTGTTACCGCTCCTTCATCCTGCTCAAGGGTAGCTCACTAGGTTTCGCGTCTACCCCCCCTGACTACGCGCCCTGTTCAGACTCGCTTTCGCTGCGGCTGCGCGCCTTCAAGCGCTTAACCTTGCCAGGGAGGAGTAACTCGTAGGCTCATTATGCAAAAGGCACGCTATCAGACTACAAAAGTCCTCTAACTGCTTGTAAGCACACGGTTTCAGGTTCTTTTCACTCCGCTATCCGCGGTTCTTTTCACCTTTCCCTCACGGTACTGGTTCACTATCGGTGTCTCAGGAGTATGTAGCCTTAGCGGATGGTGCCGCTGGATTCAGACGGGGTTTCTCCGGCCCCGCCCTACTCAGGATACCACTAGCGTAAATCAGAATTGTCGCTTACCGGGCTCTCACCGTCTCTGGCGTGTTTTCCCACACACTTCAGCTAACTCGATTTAATCACATGGCGTGGTCCTACAACCCCAGAGCGGCCGTAACCGCCCTGGTTTGGGCTCCTCCCCGTTCGCTCGCCACTACTTGGGGAATCATTGTTATTTTCTGTTCCTGTCGGTACTGAGATGTTTCAGTTCCCAACGTTTGCCCTCTTCTCCGAAAAGAAGAGTCACTGGTCTTCAACCAGTGGGGTTGCCCCATTCGGACATCTCGGGATATAACGGGTATGTGCCCCTCCCCCGAGCTTATCGCAGCTTATCGCGTCCTTCTTCGCCTCTGAGACCCTAGGCATCCCCCGTGTGCTCTTACTTACTTCTCGCTTGCGATTCTCTACACTCGACGTGTAGAAGAACTGCTGCTAGTCTGTGACTAACAGCCCGCTTTGTACTTCTCTCTCTTGTTTTCCCTTACGTCAAAGAACGTCTACTACCCAATTGGTAGTGAGGCGAATTATAGGCTTGGCCTATAATTCTAATAATATTGAATGGAGGAAATAGACAAAATAAGCAGCTGTTAGCTACTAAAGTTAACTTAACAAACGTCGAGCACAAGGCAGCTCCAGAAAGGAGGTGATCCAGCCGCACCTTCCGGTACGGCTACCTTGTTACGACTTAGCCCTAATTACCTGTTCTACCCTAACTGGCTTCGTTGCGGAGCACCAGCTTCAGGTCTACCAGACTTTCATGGCTTGACGGGCGGTGTGTACAAGGCCCGGGAACGTATTCACCGCGCCATGGCTGATGCGCGATTACTAGTGATTCCAGCTTCACGGAGTCGAGTTGCAGACTCCGATCCGAACTGAGAACGGCTTTTCGAGATTGGCATCTGGTCGCCCAGTAGCTACCCGCTGTACCGTCCATTGTAGCACGTGTGTCGCCCTAGGCGTAAGGGCCATGATGACCTGACGTCGTCCCCGCCTTCCTCACTGCTTGCGCAGGCAGTCTGGCTAGAGTCCCCACCATTACGTGCTGGCAACTAACCATAGGGGTTGCGCTCGTTGCGGGACTTAACCCAACACCTCACGGCACGAGCTGACGACGGCCATGCAGCACCTTGCTTTGTGTCCCGAAGGAAAGGCTCATCTCTGAGCCGGTCACGCGCATTCTAGCCTAGGTAAGGTTCCTCGCGTATCATCGAATTAAACCACATGCTCCACCACTTGTGCGGGCCCCCGTCAATTCCTTTGAGTTTCACTCTTGCGAGCGTACTCCCCAGGTGGGATACTTATCGGTTTCCCTAAGCCACGGACAATCTTTAGCCCGCAGCGAGTATCCATCGTTTACGGCGTGGACTACCAGGGTATCTAATCCTGTTCGCTCCCCACGCTGTCGTGCCTCAGCGTCAGTAACAGCCTAGTCAGCTGCCTTCGCAATCGGGGTTCTGGACCGTATCTATGCATTTCACCGCTACTCGGTCCATTCCGCCAACCTCGTCTGTACTCAAGCTCTCCAGTATCCAGGGCAGTTCCGCTGTTGAGCAGCGGGCTTTCACCCCGGACTTAAAGAGCCGCCTACGCACCCTTTAAACCCAATAAATCCGGACAACGCTCGCACCCTCCGTATTACCGCGGCTGCTGGCACGGAGTTAGCCGGTGCTTATTCTGCAGGTACCGTCATCACACTACACGTAGTGCTTATTCTTCCCTGTCAAAAGCAGTTTACGACTCAGAAAGCCTTCGTCCTGCACGCGGCATGGCTGGGTCAGGCTCTCGCCCATTGCCCAATATTCCCTACTGCTGCCTCCCGTAGGAGTCGGGCCCGTATCTCAGTGCCCGTGTGGGGGACCAGCCTCTCAGCTCCCCTAGTCATCGTCGCCTTGGGCAGCCGTTACCCACCCAACTAGCTAATGACCCGCAACCCCATCCACATTCAATAAATCTTTAACAGACACCCGATGCCGGGTACATGTATCATGCGGTATTAATCCGCCTTTCGGCGGGCTATCCCCCAAATGTGGGTAGGTTAGTTACGTGTTACGCACCCGTGCGCCACTAGATGTATTGCTACACCCCGTTCGACTTGCATGTATTAGGCCTGCCGCTAGCGTTCATCCTGAGCCAGGATCAAACTCTCCATTGTAAAATATTCCTAATCCACTACCTAAATAGGGACGTTGTCGAGTGCTTGCCCTGTGCTCTATTTGACGTTTGTAATCTAATTCGTTTAGCTTAGTTGCTTGCCCCTGTTGCTTTGCCGAAGCAACGCATAACAGGCAAGCGCCTACCTATTTTGTCTATTTCCAACATTCAAAGAACATGTGTTACTTCCTGTTGAAGTAACTCGGCGGCTGGTTTTACCAAGCCTTTTCTTGTCGTTTGCAAGACCCTGTTTTAATTGGGAGTGCAAAGGTAGCTATTTTTTCTGACTTTCCAAGTTTCAAGTAAAAAATTATTGCTTTTTACTTTTGTTTTTCTAAATCTTGCCTACTTCCTTTTAAAGCGGGGTGCAAAGGTAAGAAGCTTTTTTTAGATTCTTACAGCTTGGGCAAAAATAAATTTGCGGTGGCTGTTTTTGCGGTCCGGTAAAGCAGACATCTCGGCCTTTTCCAGAGTTCCTTTGCAGAGAAAGATTTTTCTGAGGCGGCTGCTTTTGAGCGTTCCCAGTGGGCCGGTTGCCGTTTGGGACTGCAAAGGTACTGCTTTTAGCGGGCTGGGCAGCTTGTGGCAACGAAGTTTTGCCCGAGGCTACGCTAAGTGCCTGAAAGCTGGGTGAGAAACTTTTGAAAGTTGCGCTGTTTGCTAGAGGCACTGTTGAATCCAGGGAGGTGAGTAGTGATAAGGTATAAGGTGTCGGCTGCGGGCTAGGCCTGGAGTAGCTTCGGGTAGGGCTATTAGTGAGGTGGTGCTAGGGAATGAGTGGGTTGTATAAATGCTGGCTGGGCGCCTACTTAGCCGGGGCCTACTTTTGGTGAGTAGGTAGGTTGCCAACGGTGGCAATTGAGTACGGAACAGGTGGTTTAGCATGGTAATTCTTTTATATGGAGCTGGTTCGGGTAGCAGGTATTAGTCTGGAGGAGCGGGGAGCTACTGTACTGTCTACGCTGAGCTTTAGCCTGCCGATGGGGCAGAAGCTGGCCTTGACCGGTGAAAGCGGGGCTGGCAAGAGCACCTTATTGCAGATAATAGCGGGGCTGGTGGAGCCTAGTACCGGGGAAGTGCGCATTGCGGGCAGCAAGGTGCGTGGGCCGGCCGTGGCCCTGGTGCCGGGGCATCCGGGGGTAGCGTATCTATCGCAAAAGTCGGATTTGCCCAAATTTCTGCGCGTGGAGCAGGTGCTGCAGTATGCCAGCAAGCGGCCAGGAGCTGAAACACAGGCGCTTTTTAAGCTATGTCGTATCGACCAGTTGCTGGGGCGGCGCACCGACCAGCTATCGGGGGGCGAGCAGCAGCGGGTAGCGCTGGCCCGGCTATTGGTGGGAGAGCCGCGGCTATTATTACTGGATGAGCCTTTTTCTAACCTCGACCGGGGGCACAAGCAGGAAATGCAGCGCATTGTGGAGGCGGTAGGGCAGCAGTTGGGTATTACTTGCCTGCTGGTGTCGCACGATGCTGCCGATACACTTTCCTGGGCCGATAAAATTATGGTGTTGCGTCGGGGCCAGGTAGTACAGGAGGGTTCGCCCGAGCAAGTATACCAGCGGCCCGTAGATGAATACACGGCCGGGCTTTTTGGCGATTACAATCTCATAAATGGAGCTGACAAGCTGCTTTTGGCTCCCCACGCCCGCGGAGCCGGCCCATTACTGGTGCGACCTGAGCAGTTTCGCCTAGTGCCGGCTGCTGGCGGGGTAACGGGGCAGGTGCGGGCGATACGCTTTTTTGGCAGCTTTTACGAAGTGGAGGTCCAACTGCCGGACAATGTGGTGCGGGTGTGGGTTGGCTCGGTAGCTGCAAGCGTCGGGGAGGCAGTTGGAATTTCGGTGGTGGCGGACGGCGGCTGGCAGCTAAGCTGCTGAACAGGTGAAATTTAGCTGATAGGCTGGATTACTGGACTAGCTCGGCGTGCAGCCGGGCTAGGGTAGCAGCGGCCTCTTCGCAGAGGCCGGGGTGAACGGGAGAGGTTTGCACAATGGTGCTGCGCTGCGCCGTGAGCCAGCGGAAGCGGGAGGCAATAGGCAGCTGCCCGATGGGCCCGCCCTCGGCGCGGCCCCGACAGATGCGCTGGAACGAGCGCAGGCGCTCGCGCAGGTCGGCCAGGTCGAGCTGCGCGTTGGAGAAGGCTTGCAGGCGAGCGCTGTTCAACTCGCCAGTGGCTTGTAAAAAGCCTTGACCGGCACAATATAGAATAACCCCTACGTTTAAAAACTCTTCGCGCTCGACGCGGGGCACCACGCGCAGCACGGCGTACTCAAACAAGTGCTTGGCGGGCATGGTCGGCTTCCTGGGTAAAGGTGGCAGAAACGGCCAGGCGCGCTTCCAGAAACTGCTGGTAGTTGGCGCGCTGCTCGGCGGCCGTGAGGTCGGGCTCCTGGAGCCATTCGTCGGGGATAGCAGCGATAAGGCCGGCGAGCACGGCGGGCGTGAGGCGGGCGCGGCATTCAGCATCGACGGCTGCCAGCGCGGTGGCCTGGGGCAGCAAGACATGGTCTTTTACCTGCGGAAAGGGCCGGGTGGCCGACTTCACCCATTGGGGGCCGGTGTGGTGCACGTAGAGTGCCGCGCCGTGGTCAATCAGCCACAATTCGTTGTGCCAGAGTAGCATGTTAGTATTGCGGGCGGTGCGGTCCACGTTCAGGGTAAGGCAATCGAGCCAGACGATGAGCGAGGCCAGGTGCGCGTCCACGGTCGTTACGAGCGGGTCGAAGGTGCTGGCGCCGGAGAGAAAGTGCAACGCCAGGTTCTGGCCGGTGCTGGCGCGTAGCAAGTCCTGAATTTCCTCGTCGGGCTCGGTGCGGCCGAAAGCTTCGCTGAGCTCGGCAAATACCAGCTCGGGCACGCGCAGGCCCAGTGTGCGCGCCAGCTCGCCCACCAGCAGCTCGGCTATCAGAACCTTGATGCCCTGGCCCGCGCCCCGGAACTTCAGCACGTACAGGAAGCCGTCGTCGGCCTCGACCAGCGCGGGCAGCGAGCCGCCTTCGCGCAGGGGCGTGATGTAGCGGGTCACTTCGACCGTGCGAAGGGCGGGAGGATTATCCATTCAATAAATGCTTAGGAGTCCGAAATAAAATTGTCTGTCATGCTGACGAACCAAGCATGACAGACAATTAAAAATCAAGCAAAACTACACCAGCTGCCGCAGGGCCATCTCGAATGAGCGCTGGGCGATGCCGGTAGTTTCGGCGCTTTGCTGGCGGGTGCGGGCCAGGGCGGCTTCGATGATGCGCGAGGTATCAGAGAAAATGGCCTGGTCTGTGATTTCGGCGCCCGTTTCCATGAGGTAGGCAAACACGCGGGCCATACCACAGTTGGCGATGAAGTCGGGGATGACGGCGCAGTGCGCGTCGGCCCACTCGCCGGTGGGGCCGAAGAAGATGGCCGGGTCGGCAAAGGGAACATTAGCTCCGCACGATATTACTTCGAGGCCGGCGCTCACCAGGGCCTCGACCTGCGCCTGCGTCACGAGGCGCGAGGCAGCGGCCGGCACGAAAATCTCGGCCCCGGTGGTCCAGACTTTCTGGTTTATTTCCTCAAAAGAAAGCAAGTCGGGCGCGTGCAGCGCGTTGCCGTCGCGGCCCAGAAACAGCGTCCGCACCTCTTCCAGACTCAGCCCTGCGGGGCGCAGCAGGCCGCCGGCCCGGTCGATGATGCCCACAATGCGCGCGCCCTGACTGGCCAGGTAGTAGGCCGCCGCCGCGCCCACATTGCCCCAGCCCTGGATAATAACGCGCTTGCCCGCCACTGAGCGCCCGCCCCAGAGGGTATAGTAATGACGGACTGCTTCAGCCACGCCGTAGCCGGTGATAAGGTCGGCCACGGTGTACTTGCGGGCCAGGCTGGGCGTGTAGGTAGCGTCTTCGAGCACCTTGACTACGCCCTGGCGCAGCTGGCCGAGCTTCTGAATTTTCTGGGGCTCGGTGGCACGGTAGTGGCCATTTACTACACCCTCCTGCGGGTGCCAGAGGCCGTAGTCTTCGGTAAGCGGAATTACTTCGTGAATCTCATCCACGTTGAGGTCGCCGCCGGTGCCGTAGTAGGCTTTCAGCAGCGGAATGACAGCTTTGTACCAGCGCTCCAGCACGCCGCGCTTGCGGGGGTCCTGCGGGTCGAAGTTGATGCCCGACTTGGCCCCGCCGATGGCCGGGCCGGAGACAGTAAACTTCACTTCCATCGTTTTGGCCAGGCTCTCGACCTCGCGCTTGTCGAGGCCCTTGCGCATGCGGGTGCCGCCGCCGGCCGCCCCGCCGCGCAGCGAGTTAATCACCACCCAGCCTTCGGCTTCCGTTTCGGGGTCCTGCCACTCAAAAACGATTTCGGGGCGTTTCTGCTCGAATTGAGCGAGTAAATCTTTCATGTAATCAGGCACTTACTAAAAAGCTAAAAAGCGGGCCGGCCTGTCCGGCCGGCCCGCGCTGCGGAGTGGAAAAGGCAAAAAGCGTTGTTATTCAATGCGTTCAAGGCGCTGGCCTTCGCCCGCGGGCGGAGCGGTGGCGGGTTCCAGCCACGACTTATAATACTGGCCGTCGTCGAGCTTCAGCGCAGCTTCGGTGAGCATGAGCGGGCGGAAGGTATCAATCATGACGGCCCACTCGTCGGTGCCGGTTTTGCCGATGCTGCGCTCGTAGGCGCCCGGCGCGGGGCCGTGCGGAATGCCGCCGGGGTGCAGCGTGATGTGGCCCTGGGCAATGTTGTTGCGCGACATGAAGTTGCCATCCACGTAGTATAGCACCTCATCTGAGTCGATGTTGGAGTGATGGTAGGGCGCGGGAATGGCCTGCGGGTGGTAGTCGAACAGCCGGGGCACGAACGAGCACACCACGAAGGCCTTGGTCTCGAACTGCTGGTGCACGGGCGGCGGCTGGTGCACCTTGCCGGTTATCGGCTGAAAATCACGGATATTCATCCCGTAGGGATAATTATAGCCATCCCAGCCCACTACGTCGAACGGGTGTGAGGGGTACACCAGCTCGTGCAGCACGCCCTGCTTCTTGATTTTAATCGTGAAGTCGCCCTCTTCGTCGTGGGTTTCGAGCTCGGTGGGCAGCTTGTAATCGCGCTCCGAGTAGGGCGCGTGCTCCAGCAGCTGGCCAAACCAGTTGCGGTAGCGCTTGGGCGTATAAATGGGGTGAAACGACTCAGCAATGAACAGGCGGTTATCCTCCGAGTCGAACGAAATCTGGTAGATAATGCCACGCGGAATCAGCAGGTAATCACCCGGCTCGAACGCGATATTGCCGAGCTGCGTGCGCAGCTTGCCGGTGCCCCGGTGAATGAACAGCAGCTCGTCGGCATCGGCGTTCTTGTAGAAATACGCCGTGAGCGAGTGGCGGGGCGCGGCCAGCACAATGTGCACGTCGCTGTTGACCAGCACCGGCGTGCGGGCGGCCAGGTAGTCGTCCTGCGGCGGTACCTCGAAGCCCTTCAGCAGCCGCGCCTTGATACTTTTCTCAACCGCGATTTTGGGCGTGAGGTCAGTTTCCCCCACGATTTCCTTTACCGTGGTAGGCCGGCGCAGGTGGTACATCAGCGACGACATTCCCTCGAAGCCGATGGTACCGAACAGCTGCTCGTAGTACAAGCCGCCCCCCGGCTTCTCAAACACCGTATGGCGCGTGTGCGGCAACCGGCCAAGCTTGTGGTAGATAGGCATTTCTTTAATGGTTAATTTTTTAATGATTAATGGTTAATGAGTAGTTCTTTCGTTCCGCAGCCTAGCGGCCTGTTAAACAAAGAAATTACTCATTAACCATTGAGTAATTAACCATTATTAAAGGTTGCCCCGGCGGTCCTGCTCGCGCTCCAGGCTCTCGAACAGGGCCTTGAAGTTGCCGGCGCCAAAGCTCTTGGCCCCCTTGCGCTGGATAATTTCGAAGAATACCGTGGGGCGGTCCTCTACCGGCTTGGTGAAAATCTGGAGCAGGTAGCCTTCCTCGTCGCGGTCGGCCATGATGCGCAGGGCGCGCAGCGCCTCCACATCTTCGTCGATGTTGCCGACGTGGGCGCGCAGGTTGTCGTAGTAGCTATCGGGCGTGTTCAGAAACTCCACGCCGCGCGCTTTCAGCTCGCGCACCGTGCTGATAATGTCGTTGGTAGCCACCGCAATGTGCTGCACGCCTTCGCCTTCATAAAAGGTAAGGTATTCCTCAATCTGCGACTTCTTCTTGCCCTCGGCCGGCTCGTTGATAGGGAATTTTACGTAGCCGTTGCCGTTGCTCATCACCTTGCTCATGAGCGCCGAGTACTCGGTGGTGATTTGTTTATCGTCAAAGCTTAATATATTGGCGAAGCCCATCACGTCCTCGTACCACTTCACGGTTTCGTTCATGCGGTTCCAGCCCACGTTGCCCACGCAGTGGTCCACGTAAAGCAGGCCTACCTCGCCGGGGTTGAAATCCGATTTCTGAGCCACGTAGCCGGGCAGAAAGGCGCCGTGGTAGTTCTTGCGCTCTACAAACAGGTGTACCGTCTCGCCGTAGGTATAGATGCCGGCCGTGCGCACCTCACCAAACTCGTCGGTGAGGGTGCGGGGCTCCTGGTAGCTGCGGGCGCCGCGGCTCATGGTTTTCTCGTAGCTTTCGTAGGCATCATCAACCCACAGGGCCAGAATTTTAACGCCGTCGCCGTGCTGGCGCACGTGCTGCGAAATCTCGTGGTCGGAGTGCATGGCGGTGGTGAGCACCAGCCGGATTTTACCCTGCTGCACCACGTAGCTGGCGCGGTCGCGCACGCCGGTTTCGGGGCCGGCGTAGGCCACGGTCTGGAAGCCGAATGCCGCCTTGTAGTAGTACGCGGCCTGCTTGGCGTTGCCGACGTAAAATTCGAGGTAGTCGGTGCCCAGCAAGGGCAGGAAATCGGTGGTGGCGCGCTGTTGCAGCTCCTGGGCGACGAGGGTTTCCATAAGAAGATAAGGGGGTGGGAAGATGCTTATTGACTGCACAATACTAACGCCCGTTAGCCCGCTTGTCCAATATCGGTTCCTTATGTTGCCAATAAGATTTTCTTATGGAGATTTGCCGCATGGAACTACGTCAGCTGCGCTACTTTACCGAGGTTGCCACCGCCCTGCACTATGGTCGCGCCGCCGAGAAGCTGTGCGTATCGCAACCCGCGCTAAGTCAGCAGATACAGCTATTGGAGAGCGAGTTAGGCGTGGAGCTATTCGACCATCAGCAGCGTACGCGCCAGCGCCGGGTAGTGCTCACCGAGGCCGGGACGGCGTTTCTGGCCGAGGCCCAGCATCTGCTGCACCTCAGCCGGCAGGCCGTCGAAAACGTACGCCGCGTGGGCTCGCAGCAAAAAACGGTGGAGATGGGCTATTACCAGCTGCTGCGGCCCGACCGGCTGGTGGGCATTGTGCAGCGCTTCAACGAGAGCTTTCCCGACGTGCAGTTTCACCTGCACGAGCTGCCCACGTTCCGGGCCGTGCAGGAGGCGCTGGTGGCCGGGCGCATCGATTTGGGCCTGACCATGTTGCCGCTGCTGCACCCCGAACTGGCGGCCCGGCCCTTCGGCCAGGGCGGCCTGGCGGTGGCGCTGCCCGTGGCGCACCCGCTGGCCGGCTTGGCCGAAGTGCCGCTGGAAGCGCTGGCCCACGAGAAATGGGTGGAAATCAGCCGGCCGCTGCACCCGGTGTACGACGAGATTGAGCACCTCTGCCAGCAGGCCGGCTTCAGCCGGCGCGGGGCCATCGTGCAGGAAGTTTCGTCGTTGGAACTGCTCAGCAACCTCGTCCGGCTGGGGCTGGGTGTGGCGTTCGTGCCCTCGTTTTTCGACCTGAGCCAAGTGCCGGGCGTGGTCGCCCGGCCGCTACGCGTGCCGGGCGGCGAAAACGTCGTTCTCACGCAGTGCGTAGCCTGGCTGGCCGAGCGGCCGGCGCCGCTGCTGCAAGCGCTGGTGGCGCTGGTATAGCGCAAGTTTGGAATTAAGAAGAACTCGTTAGTAATTCCGCTACCTGCCGGCCGGTACCCAGGGCCGCGTTCAGCGAAGGGTAGCTGACCCAGTCGCCGCAGCGAAACAGCGCATCGCCTACTTGTAAGGCCTGTTGGGCGGGCTGGCCAGGACTATATACTGGCAGCGCCTGCGGAATGTAGTAGGTGCGTAGGTGTCGCCACATGTTGGCTACCGGCCCAAACCAGGCGGCCAGCTCCTGGCGCAGGCGCGCCGTAAGCTCTTCTTCTGAAAGACCATGCTCGCCGTGGGTGCTTACCGATACCAGTCCCTGCCCGGCGGGAGCCAGCGCCGGGCTGATTTCAGCCGGAAAGGCTACATTGTGAGCCAGGGCCCGGGGCTGGGCATTGAGGTGGAGCAGGCGGCGGCCGTGGCTGGGGGCCGCGCCCGCAGTAGCAAAATACGTGCAGGTAGTGAGGCGGGCAGCCGGCACAGCCGAAGCAGGGGTTCCGAGCAGGCGGGCGGCCGACGGACCATCGGTTGCCAGTACTACTGCCGCGGCAGCGAGGGTTTCGCCGCTGGCCAGGTGCACCAGGCGGCCACCATCCGCGACGGCCGCTACGGGTGTTTGGAGGCGTATGCTGCCGGCCGGCAGGCGGGCCGCCAGCTGCTCGGGCAGCTGCTGCATGCCGAGGGCCGGCACCGTAGCCGGCCCCTGCATAAACTGCTGAAAAATAAATTCAAAGAAGTTGCTGGCGGTGTTCAGCTCGCGGTCAAGATATACACCGCCGAAGAAGGGCTTAAAGAAGGAGTTGATAATCTGCTCACTCCAGCCAAAGCGACGCAGGTAATCCAGTGTGGTCAGGCTGGGCCGAGCCAGCAGCAATTCGGGTGAGCGGCCCGCCAGCTGCGAGGCCAGCTTGCCAATCAGCAGCTTGTCCTTAAGCGTGCCGATGGGGGAGGCCAGCGCCTCAAACGCCCGCAACGGTGCCTGAAGCGGATTTTCAAGCGTAGTTTCCCGCCCGTCGGCCAGGCGGATAACTGCCCCCGAGCGAAAAGCCCGCAGGTTCAGCGCGCCATAGTCGAACATGCGGCGGGCCTCGGGGTAGTTGGCCAGCAAAATCTGGAAGCCGCGGTCAAGCCGAAACCCATCGGGCGTGATGTCGGTGCGCACGCGCCCTCCCACGGCGTCCGCAGCTTCGAGCACGAGTACCGGCCGGCCGGCGCGGTGCAGCCAGTTGGCGCAGGCCAGCCCGGCCATACCCGCGCCGATAATGATAATGGGAGAAGTAGCACTAGGCATAATAAAATAAAGGCAGTCTGCCTGCTAGCGTAAAAAGGGGGAACTGATACTGAAGCTATTTAGGAAGTCCATCTAGCGCAAATTTCAGGTCCGGGTACAGCTTGGCTGGTGCGGGCTGCCGGTTTTGGGCCGGCAGCCCGCCTAATACCCGGATTTAGAAACTGCTCTAGGTTAATATGAACGTCACATGGACATGTCGTTGCTTGTTAGGTTTGCCGTTTTCTGAATATGTTTATTGTATAATAAAAATATCATTTAGAAGTCGTAAGCATTTTTGCAGGCAGCGGCTGCTTGATATTCCAATGAGCACGCACTTGCAGCTGATTGCTATATACGCTGATTTCGAAGGTAGCGCGACCCGGAACAGCTTGCCCGTTGGCAGTGGCAGCACTCCAGTTGCCCAGTGCAGGGACAGTATTGGCAAACACGCCGCGGATAAACGGGTCGGTACCTTCGAAGCCGGTAAGTACGCCCAGCTCGGTTATATCGGCTTCGATAGTAGCCCGGTAAGCATCATCGCGCAGGATATTCTGAAGCATTTGATTTTGTTCCGACAGCTTGGTCATTAGCCGGCTGAGGTACGTGTTGCCATCGCCGGGCGGCTTGGGCGGCACCAGCACCATATTGCGCAAAGCCATATTCTGCTGGTAGCTGGCCAGCCGGGCGGCGCAGCTGGTTCCTACCTTAAATTGCTCGGCCGGGCCGGTGGGGTCGCTGAGCCTCGGGCGCAACAGCGCCTGGTCTTTATAAGGGCCAGGGTATTTGCCATCGAGCGCTTTACCGTTCTTAAACACCCCATTCTGGTAAACTTCGGTAGTCAGCAGCTGCTTGGTAGCCGGGTCGCGGCTTTCCCATATGCCGTTTGCCAGGCCATTCACCACGGGTCCCGAAACCTGGCGGTGCAGGTCGGGCATGATGCCGCTCCAGCGGCCGTTGCCAGCGGTTACCAGCTGCTGGCCAGTCGAATCCCAATAGGCTACGATGCGCAGGCGGGGCTCACTCGGGCTCAGCCATTCCAGCTCCTGCTGCTTCTGACCGTTGGCGTACCAGAATACCCAGGTGCCAGCTGGCTGCCCTTGTGTAAAAGCACCCCGGATAGCCGGCTGGCCATTGAGATAAAAGCTTTCGTAAGCGCCCTCCCGCTGCCCATGCCGGTAATGCTGACGGTACCGCAGCTTGTTACCAGGGCCGGTATAGTCGCGCACTTCGCCGTCAAAATTGCCCTGGGGGTCGATGCGCGTGAGGCGGCATACCGAGGCGCAGGCAATGGGCGTAAGCACGTAGCTTTTGTCATAGTACAACGCCATGCTGTCGCCTTTAATAACCTTAACACACTCGGTCAGGGCTACGGTGGTTGCGGCTGGACCCACGGGGGCCTGCGCCCAGGCCGCACCCGGCAGCCAAAGGATACTGCTAACCAGGGATTTGATAATTAAATACTTACAGTTGAAGTGTTGCATGTTCCGGAATGCTATATGGCGGTACTGTAGGTTAAATATCGCCAGCTTCTCCGGTACACGCGTGGATGCCGCGCTTAAAACAGCTTGGGCATCTTGTGCTCTTTCCACTTCTTGCGGGTTTTCATGGTGTAAAACTCCGCCACGCCACTGCGCTCCAGGGTAAGCTGCCACGCGCCCAGCACCTGGCCCGGCTGGCGGCCGACCGATTTCAGACCGGGGTGCTGCTGTTGCAGCAGGGCCGCTTCGGCCGCGGTGAGGTCGTGGCCGGGCCGGCCGTGGCAGCGCAGGCACAGGTTATTGTTTAGGGTGATGGGCCGCTGGTAGAAAAACGTATCGACGGCGGGGCGGCCAATCAGGCGCATGGTGTCGGGGCGCAGGCCCGCCGCGGCAATGGCGGCCGCAGGCGCTGTATTCGTCGTCTGCCACTCGGCCCGGCGCGGGCGGGCTTGCCACTTGCGGGCCATCGAATCGACCTGCGGGTAGCTTTGCGGATGGCAAAAACTGGCGGCCTGACTCAGGCTGCCGCGCTTAAGCTCGCGGGCCAGGGTGCGGCGCAGCAGCGTATCGGCGTAGGCCGTGAGCGAGTCGCCGGCCCAGCGCGTGGCGTGCAGCAAGTCGGTGGGGGTAATACGGATAGCCTCCCAGTTGGCAGTTTCCTCGGCTATCTGCTTGGTGCCGGGCAGGTGCTTTACCTGGTCGGGCCGGCAGGCTGCCAGTACCAGGAAGACGGGGAGAAGGAGCTTGAGTTTCGACACAACCATACTTCGGCAACTGCTTTGGCGGGCTGAAGGTTGCGCTAGCGCAGCAGCCAGCCGCGCAGCGCCGCGTAGCTGGGTGGCAGCAAAACACTGTGCTTAGGCTTCGCCAGTAGATAATGCAGGGAATCCGGCAGGTCGATTTTGCGGCCAATGAGCGGCTCAACTACTTCCGGGAATTTTACCGGGTGCGCCGTCGCCAGCAGGAAGCCCGCGGCGGCCGGGTGCTCGGCCAGGTATTTTTCCAGCGCAAAAAAAGCCACCGCGCCGTGCGGGTCGAGCAGATAGTGGTGCTCGGCCTCCACGCGCCGAATGGTGGCGCGGGTGTCGGCATCGCTTACCGTGTAGCCGCTCAGCAACTGGCTCAGGGCGGCGTGCTCATGCTTAAACAGCTCGAGAATCCGGATAAAATTGCTGGGGTGGCCAACGTCCATCGCGTTAGAGATAGTCGCGACGGCGGGCCGGGGTGTAAATATCGCAGTGCGCAGATATTCGGCCCCAGCATCGTTGGCATTGCAGGCCGCGATAAAGTGGCCCACCGGCAGCCCCGAGGCGTGGGCCAGCAGCCCGGCGCAAAGGTTGCCGAAGTTGCCGCTGGGCACTGCTACCACCGGGGGCGCGGCGGGCGGCCATTGCTGCATAGCAAAAAGATAATAGAGCTGCTGCGGCAGCCAGCGCGCCACATTAATTGAGTTGGCCGACGTGAGCGGGCGGCGACGGGTCAGCTCCTCATCCCGAAACGCCTGCTTTACCAGGTGCTGGCAGTCGTCGAAATTGCCCTGCACTTCGAGGGCCGTAATATTCTGGCCCAGGGTGGTGAGCTGCAGCTCCTGCAGCGGGCTCACCCGGCCCGCCGGGTAAAGAATAACCACCTCTACGCCCGGCACGCCCAAAAAGCCGTGCGCCACCGCCCCGCCCGTATCGCCAGAGGTGGCCACCAGCACCGTCACCGGCTTGGTTTCGCCCCGCGAAAAGTAGCCCAGGCAGCGGCTCATGAACCGCGCCCCCACGTCTTTAAACGCCAGCGTGGGGCCATGAAAAAGCTCCAGCGCCCCGATGCGCTCCGCCACTGGCACCAGCGGAAAGTCAAAATCGACCGTTTCGGCGCAGATGCGGCGCAGGTCGGCCTCCGGGATGGTAGCGCCTACGTAGGGCTGCATGACGGTGTAGGCAATGTCGGCCCGCGAGTGGGCCGGCAGGCTCTGCAGAAAGTCAGCCGAAAACCGCGGGATGGCTTCGGGGAAGTACAGGCCGCCGTCGGGAGCCTGCCCGGCAATGGTGGCCGTGCGAAAATCAACGGGCGGCGACTGGCGGCTAAGGCTATAGTACTGCATAATTTAATAATGTGGAGATGTGAAAATGTGCTGGATGTGAAAATTGAGGCGTTGGCTAAGCCTCAAGGGCAGCTGGGTTTTTGAGGTGCAGGTGTAGGTCAGCCACATTTTCACATTTACTATATTTCACATTTAAGCTACTACCCGCGCGCCCTGGCTGGCTATCGGCCCCACGTGCAGGTGGAAATCGATGCCCATTTTGCGGTACACGCTACCCAGCGCTTCGGCGGCGGCGTGGGCGGTAGCTTCGGTTTTATTCAGCATAAAAATGGACGGTCCCGAGCCCGAGATGCCGCCCCCCAGCGCGCCGGCGGCCAGCGCGCGCCGTTTGGCTTCGCCCAGGCCCGGCAGCAACGCGGCCCGCGCCGGCTCCACAATGTAGTCTTCGAGGGCCCGGCTAATCAGCTCACAATTAGTGGTTAAAAGACCAGCTACCAGGCCACCCACATTGGCCCACTGGCGCACGGCCAGCGCCAGGGGCACGGTAGCCGGCAGCACGGCGCGGGCCTCCTTGGTTTGCACCTCAAACTGCGGATGCACCACGGCCACCCACAGCGGCGGGGCCGGCAGGGCTACCACGTCGAGCGTGGGCAGCACGGCCCGCACCAGGGTAAAGCCACCATATATGGCAGGAGCTATATTATCGGCGTGGCGCACCCCCGACGCCACAGCTTCGCCGTACATGGCCAGGTCAATCAGCTCCGTGGGGCTGAATCGGTTGCCCAGCAAGGCATTGGCTGCCACTACCGCGCCCGCCGCGCTGGCCGCGCTGCTGCCAATGCCGCTGCCCGGCCGGATGCCCTTGGTAATCTCCACCTCAAAGCCCAGCGGCTCGGGCACGGCGCGCAGCAGCGCCAGCAGCGCCGCGCCGGCCACGTTGCGGCTGGGGTCGGTGGGCAGGTCGTAGTCGTCGAGGTGCCGGATGGTCAGGCCCGGCTGGTCGCGGCGCGTTAGGCGTACGGTGTCGTAGGGCGCGGTGAGGCACAGGCCCAGCACGTCGAAGCCGCAGCCGACGTTGGCAATGGTGGCGGGGGCGTGAACGGTGACGGAGGAGGGGAGGGGCATAAACTTATAGCGTGGACTCTGCGAGTCCGCGAGTAAACAATCAGACAATTGCTATGCAGCTAGTGCGGGAAACCGACTCACGCGCGGACTCCCATAGTCCACGCTACAGCCGTGCCGCGCGAATAATATCCGCAAACACCCCACTCGCCGTGACTTCCGCCCCGGCCCCCGCGCCCTTCACCACCAGCGGCTGCTCGGGGTAGCGGTCGGTGTAGAAAAGCACCACGTTGTCTTTGCCGCGCAGCTCGTAGAGGTCGTGGCCGGGCGCAATCTGCTGCAAGCCCACTGAGGCCTGGCCGTCGGCGTACTGGGCCACAAACTTGAGGCGCTTGCCCTGGCCGGCCGCCGCGTCGTAGAGGGCGCCGAAGTGCGCCTCGTGCACTGCCAGCTGCGCGTAGAAGGCTGCCACGTCGCCTTCGAGGCAGCTCGCGGGCAGGAAACTTTCGTTGGCTACATCGCTCATTTCCAGCGGCTGGCCGGCCTCGCGGGCCAGGATGAGGATTTTGCGGGCCACGTCCGAGCCATTGAGGTCGAGGCGCGGGTCGGGCTCGGTATAGCCTTCGGCCTGGGCCTGACGCACTACCTCGGCAAAGGGCCGGGTGCCATCGTAGTTATTAAATACGAAATTGAGCGTGCCCGAGAGCACGGCCTGCATCCGGCGCACCACGTCGCCGCTGCGGGTGAGGTCGCCGAGCGTGCCGATGACGGGCAGCGCCGCACCCACGTTGGTCTCGAACAGGTACCTGGTGTTGAAATCCTGGGCTAGCTGCTTGAGCTGGCGGTAGCTGGCATAGTCGGCCGAGGCGGCCACCTTATTACATGCCACCACGGCCACGCTTTTGGCCAGCAGCGGCGCGTACTGCCCGGCGGCAGCCGGGTTGGCCGTGACGTCGACGAATATAGAGTTTCTTAGATTTTTGTCAATAATGAGCTGCGTCAGCTCAGCCAGCGAGAGCTTAGCAGCTTTATCTAAATCTTCGGGCCAGGTGCGTAGGTCGAGGCCGCCCTCTTCGCTGACGAGGCAGTGGCGGCTGTTGGCAATGGCCACCACGCGCAGGTCGAGCGCCAGCTTGTCGCGCAGATACGCCTGCTGCTGCGCCAGCTGGGCCAGCAGCTTGCCGCCCACGTTGCCGGGGCCCAGGATGAACAGATTCACCTGCTTGTAGGTGGCTTCGAAAAACTCCTCGTGCAGCACATTGATGGCCTTGCGCACATCATCGGCCCGGATGACGGTCGAGATATTGCGCTCGCTCGCGCCCTGGGCAATGGCCCGGATATTGACCCCATTATGCCCCAGCGCGCTAAACAAGCGCCCGCTGATGCCGGGGTGGTTGCGCATATTGTCGCCCACCAGCGCCACGATGGCTAGTCCCGTTTCGGGCCGCAGCGGCTCCAGGCGGCCGGCCGAAATTTCGCCGGCAAACTCTTCATTTACTATTTCCCGGGCGGCCGGCACGTCGCCCTCACTCACGCCCACGCAGATGGAGTGCTCCGAAGAGCTTTGGGTGATGAGTACCACGTTGATGTAGGCGCGGGCCAGGGCCGCAAACAGCCGCGCCGAAAAGCCCGGCACGCCCACCATGCCGCTGCCTTCGAGGTTGAGCAAGGCCAAGTGGCCGATGCTCGACAGCCCGCGCACCACGCCGATGCTGCGCGGCGGGGCCACCTCCACCAGCGTGCCGTAATCCTGGGGCGCAAAGGTGTTTTTAATCCAAAGCGGAATGCCGCGCTGCCGCACGGGCTGCACCGTGGGCGCATACAGCACCTTGGCCCCGAAGTGCGATAGCTCCATTGCTTCTTCATAGCTGATGTGCGGAATAGGCCGCGCCGAGCGCACCAGCCGCGGGTCGGCGGTGAGCATACCGCTCACATCAGTCCATATTTCGAGGGTTGAGGCGCCCAGCGCCGCGGCCAGGAGGGCGGCCGTGTAGTCGGAGCCGCCCCGGCCCAGGGTAGTGGTGTGGCCCTCGGCATCAGCAGCAATAAAGCCGGGCGCTACCCACAGGCTGGCTGGGTTTTCCTGCTGAAAATACGTAACCTGGCGCCGGGTGATTTCTTCATCTACCTGCGCCGTGCCGAAGCGCGAGTTGGTGCGGATGAGCTGCCGGCTGTCGGCCCAGGCGGCGGATGTGCCGCGCGCCTGAAAAGCGGACACTACCAAGCGCGACGACAGCAGCTCGCCATAGCTCATCAGCCTATCCAGGGTGCGCGGCGACAGCTCGCCCAGGGCAAAAATGCCGTCGGCCAGCAGGGCCAGCTCGGTAAACTGCGCGGTGAGCCAGGGCTGAATAGCGGTCTGGGCCTCGGCGGTGGGTAGTAGCGCCTCGGCAGCGGTGAGGTGGCGGGTTTCGAGCTGGCGCAGCGTCTGGCGGAAGGTTTCATCGCCGGCGGCGGCGGTGCGGCCTGCGCTGATGAGGGCGTCGGTAGTGCCGCCCAGCGCCGACACAACCAGCACCACCGGCCCCTGGGCCAGCGCGCTCGTCACGATGGCAATCACTTTCCCAATGTTTTCGGCGGAGGCTACCGATGTGCCCCCAAACTTCAAAACTTGCATACTCAACAGGGGTCGAACGCGCGGCTGGCTGGCCGCTGGCTGCGCAGTAGGAGGGAGGCATAGGATGGGTGGGAAAGACAACCCCAGGCAGCGTAAAGAATTTGGCGCGGAACGCCGACCGCAAAGGACGTTGTTACCAAGCCGTATCTTTGCAAACTACTGACTATTTTTTCCGACCACAAAATGCTGGATAAACTCGAAGCCATCCGCGAGCGCTACGAAACCGTGAACCACGAGCTGATGCAGCCCGAGGTGATGAGCGACATGAAGCGCTTCAAGTCCCTTAATAAGGAGTACAAGGAACTGGGTAAAATTGTGACTGCGTACCGCGCCTACCAGCAGGTGCTCAGTAATATAGAAGGCGCCCGTCAGGTCGTGTCGACCGAAAAGGACGAGGACTTTCGGGAGATGGCCAAGGCTGAGCTCGACGAGCTGCTGCCCGAGGCCGACCGCATGGAGGTAGCTATCAAGGAATTGCTGATTCCGAAAGACCCCAACGATTCCAAAGACGTGATTATGGAAATCCGGGCCGGGGCCGGCGGCGACGAAGCCTCGCTCTTTGCCGGCGACCTGCAGCGCATGTACCTGCGCTTTGCCGAAAAGCAGGGCTGGAAAATGGAGCTGGTAGATGCCATGGAAGGCACGGCCGGCGGCTACAAGGAAATTGTGCTGGCCGTGAAGGGCGAAGATGTGTACGGCAAGCTCAAGTTTGAGAGCGGCGTGCACCGCGTACAGCGCGTGCCGGCCACCGAAACCCAGGGCCGCATCCACACTTCGGTCGCCTCCATCGTAGTAATGCCGGAGGCGGAGGAATTTGATATAGACCTGGATATGAATGATATCCGTAAGGACTTGTTTATGTCTTCCGGCCCCGGCGGTCAGTCGGTCAACACGACCTACTCGGCCGTGCGCCTCACGCACTTGCCGACCGGCATCGTGGCCCAGTGCCAGGACCAGAAATCGCAGCTCAAAAACTTTGATAAAGCGCTGGCCGTGCTGCGCTCGCGCATTTTCGAGATTGAGCTGGCTAAGAAAAACGAAGCCGAAGGCGCTATCCGCAAGAGTATGATTGGCGGCGGCGACCGCTCCGATAAAATCCGGACTTACAACTACCCGCAGGGCCGCGTGACCGACCACCGCATTGGCTACACCGTGCACAACCTGCCCAACGTGATGGATGGCAACATCGACGACTTTGTGGAGCAGCTGCGCCTGGCCGAAAGTGCCGAGCGCCTGAAAGTAGGCGTATCGTAAAAGCGAAAAGCCGTCTGTTAGTGCGAGCGCAGCGAAGCAATCGCCCCCGAACGAACGCCGCGCCCGTCGTTCGCTTAGCTTGTTCTGATGCGATTGCTTCGCTGCGCTCGTACTGACAGACGACTTTTCCGCGTTACCCTATCGTGCTTAAAATTCGCTACCTACTGCCCGTCTTCCTGCTGCTTAGCGGTATTGCCAGCCTGACTATCTCCGGCTGCAAGCCGCGCGAGGAAGAGCTGCAAACCACCGGCGGGCTGGCTTTTTCGGCCGATACGGTGAAGTTCGACACGGTTTTTACGACCATCCGCACGGTTACTAAACGCCTGTGGGTGTACAACCGCAACCCCAAAGCGGTAAACGTAGACCTGGTGAGCCTCGATAGCCCGGCCACTTCACCCTACACGCTCCTCATCAACGGCGACCTGAAGCAGACGGCTACCAACCTGTTTATTCGGGGCAACGATAGTCTGCTTATCCTAGTGCGGGCACTACTCAAGGATAACGGCCAGAACGGCCTGGCCAAAAACCTGGTGGTGCAGGAAAACCTGAACTTCCGCACCAACGGCCAGGACCAGCACGTGCTGCTGCGCTCATTCGGCCAGAATATCTACCTGCACCAGGATGCCGCGCTGCCCTGCGGTGAGGTGTGGACCAACGACCGGCCGCACGTACTCTATGGCCAGGTAGTGGTGCCGGCCGGCTGCACGCTGCGCATTAAGCCGGGCACGCGCGTCTATGCCCACGCCGGGGCCCGGCTGATTGTGCAAGGCACGCTGCTGGTAAATAGCACCGCCGACTACATGCCCGGTACCGGCCCCACCGACACGGTGAAGGCGACCAACGCCAACATCGTGCGCTTTATGGGCGACCGGAGCGGCGAAACGCAGTACGCCACCGCGCCCGGCCAGTGGACGGGCATTGAGTTTGACGCCAGCAGCCGGGGCAATGTCATTCGCTACGCCCTCATTCAGAATGCGACTTTTGGCGCTTTCCTGTATAATCCAACACCGCAGAGCCAGAGCTTCCGGCCCGATGTGACGATTCAGAATTCGGTTATCCGCTATATCTCCGGCGCGGGGGTAAGTGCGGCGGCGGCGGCCAGCAACCTGGGCCTGTCGGGCGCGGGCGTGCTGAGTGTATCGGGCGATGTGACGCTGGAAAATACGCTGTTGTCGGACTGCTACGAGTATGCCGTGCTCGGCTATGGGGCCAGCTCCATCGCGTTGAATTATTGCACGATAGCTAATTACCCGGCTGTGTCGGCAGTTCGCAAAACCGCCTCGCTGGCTTTTACCAACATGTCGCTGGATGGCACGGTAAAATATACCAATGGGCAAACACTTACCGTAGTTAACTCCATCGTGTGGGGCTCGATTGACGATGAGCTTTTTCTGGAAAACTATGCCGATTACAAAGCAGCGGTAACTATCAAAAACTCCCTGCTCAAAACCCAGCTTTACAAAGCCAGCACCGATGCTGCTAATGCGCCTGGTCTGGCCCAGACGGGGCTAGGTAATATCCTGAATAAGGACCCGATGTTTGTGAGAATCAATACGGTATCCAGCAACGACTATCGCCTGGGCATAAACTCTCCCGCCCTGGCCAGCAAAAATGCCGTGCCGCCGCTCATCCCCCGCGACTTGCTAAACCTGCCCCGCAACGCCAGCACGCCCGACCTGGGAGCCTACCGGGCTACCAAGTAAGCAGGCTAAATAGTGAGTATGAAATATATTCAAAAAAGACTACGCTTGCCGGCCGTGGCCGAAGGCTTTCACCTCATCACCGACCTGCTGCTGAGTGAGCTGCCCGAGCTGGAAGCTATGCGCGTGGGCACCGCTCATTTCTTTATTCAGCACACCTCGGCCAGTTTGTTCATCACCGAAAACGCCGACCCCACCGTGCGGCGCGATTTTCAGGAGTATTTTCGCCGCCTGGCCCCCGATAACGCGCCTTATTTTCAGCATACCCTCGAAGGCCCCGACGACATGACGGCCCATCTCAAAGCCGCCTTGCTGGGTAATTCGGTCACGGTGCCCATCGCCGACGGCCGGCTGCTGCTGGGCACCTGGCAGGGTGTGTGCCTGGGCGAGCACCGCCGCCACGGTGGCCGCCGCTGGGTGGTTGCCACGCTGCTGGGCGAGTAGCCCGCGCAGCCGTCGGGCGAGCCTCCCTAAGCAGCCCAAGGCGGGCGGTTAAAGCACCCGTGCCGCCGTCTGGTAGCGTAGGGTATCGAACAGCAGCAGCTTCTGCACGCCCTGGGCGCTGTACTGGCTCAGCTGACCATTTTGCAACGTCAGCCGCAGGTCTTTTTGCCCGAAAAACAGCGCGTTATCCTGCCGCAGCGTAGCCCGAATGGCCTGGGGCTGCCCGGCCTGGCTCGTTACGTCGAGGCGCAGCACGGGCGCGTTGTCGTGGCCCGGCCGCAGCTGGTAGCTATGACGCACCTCGCCACCCGGCAGGCGGGCCGAGTCGACGGCATACGCCCCGCGCAGGGCGGCTTTGTTGATGTCGGCCTGATAAAAAATCTGAAGCTCATCGGCCCATTTTACCTCAGGCACCTGCACGGTTTCGGTAGCGCCCCCGCGCAGGCTCACCTGCTTTTGTACGCCCCGGTGCTGGGTGGCCAGCTGCCTGGCCTGCGCATCGAGCAAGCCGCGCATATCAAAATAAGGCCCCTTCAAGTGGGCCGCTCCCGGCGCGGCTTCCTCAGTAGCCGTGGTGCCCTGGCCGCAGCCGGCCAGCACCAGCAAGCAGCCAGCAGCAAAAAAGAAGCTCGTTTTACAACTCATAGAAAGAAGTATCCCGCCGTGAAGACCGCCGCCAAACGCGGCGTTTCAACACGGCGGGATGCTGCGTAAAATAAAAAAGCCGCCCGTTTGTTACGGCCGCAATAAGCTCTGGCCGGTCATGTCAGCAGGCTGGGGCACCCCCATCAGCTCCAGAATGGTTGGGGCAATGTCACCGAGCTTGCCGCTGGCCAGGGTGCCGTGGTAGCTGTTATCGGCCAGAATGCAGGGTACCAGGTTGGTGGTGTGCGCCGTGTTGGGCGAGCCATCCTCGTTGCGCATAAACTCGGCATTGCCGTGGTCGGCAATCACGATAGTGGCGTAGCCGGCCGCCAGGGCGGCCTCTACCACATCATGCGCGCAGGCATCGGCCGTTTCCACGGCGCGTACCACGGCCTCAAACACGCCGGTGTGGCCCACCATATCGGGGTTGGCGAAGTTGATGACGATAAAATCGGCCGAGTTGGCTTGCAGCTCGGGCACCAGCGCGTCGCGCAGCTCGTAGGCGCTCATCTCGGGGGCGAGGTCGTAGGTCGCCACTTTGGGCGAGGCCCGCAGGATGCGCGTTTCGCCGGCGAACTCCTTTTCGCGGCCGCCCGAGAAAAAGAAGGTTACGTGCGGATACTTTTCCGTTTCGGCCATGCGAATCTGCGTTTTATGATGCGCCGCCAGCACTTCGCCCAGTGTGTTATCGAGGTTGTCTTTCTCAAAAATCGGCGTTACGCCCACAAACGTTGCATCGTAGCTCGTCATGGTGAGGTAATGCAGGTTCAGGCGGTGCATCTGGTAGGCGTTGAAATCCTGCTGCGTAAGCGCCTCCGTGATTTCGCGGCCCCGGTCGGTGCGGAAGTTAAAGCACAGCACCACGTCGCCCTCCTGAATGGTGGCCAGCGGCTGGCCGTCGGCCCCTATTTTCACGATTGGTTTCAGAAACTCATCCGTAACCCCTTCTTTATACTGCTCCTGAACGCTTTGAATCAGGTTTTGCGAAGGCGTGCCCACGCCGTTTACCAGCAGGTCGTAGGCGATTTTGACCCGCTCCCAGCGCTGGTCGCGGTCCATGGCGTAGTAGCGCCCCACAATAGACGCGATTTTAGCTCCCGTGCGCTCGTTGTACTGCTCCAGGTCGTTTACAAAGTGCACGCCGCTCTTGGGGTCGGTGTCGCGGCCATCGGTAAAGGCGTGCACAAATACCTTGTGCACATCGGCCTCGTGGGCAATAGTACACAGCGCCTTTACGTGCTCAATGTGCGAATGCACACCGCCATCCGACAGTAAGCCAATTAGATGCAGTGGCTTATTGTTGAGGCGGGCATAGTCCAGCGCTTCCTTAAGGGCGGGTATCTGGCCCAGCTTGCGCTCCCGAATGGCCTTGCCGATGCGCACCAGCTCCTGGTCTACCACGCGGCCCGCGCCAATGTTCATGTGGCCTACTTCGGAATTGCCCATCTGGCCTTCCGGCAGCCCCACGGCCTCGCCCGAGGCCTGCAGCGTGCTATGCGGAAAGCGCTGCAACAACTCGTGAAAATAAGGCGTCTGTGCCTTATCAACGGCCGAAACCTCCGCGTTCGGGGCGATGCCCCACCCATCCAGAATAACTAATAGCACCTGCTTGTTCATGCCAGCAAAAGTACGCCCCGCACCCTAATGCCTCTTCTTATCGTAGTAGGGCCGGCCAAGGCTTACAACTTCAGAATGTCTTCAAATTAGCTGCGGCTGGCATAGTTTTGGCTTATTGTTCACCAAGCGCCTCCGACCTGCTCGCGAAGCTTGTTTTTATGAAAATAATTTTTACAAAAGTATTTTTAGTTAGCTTCCTGTTTATGGCCTTTGTGCTGAGTGGCAAGGCGCAGGCGGCTGACCAGCTGCCCGCCGTGCGCTCGGCTATTGCCAGTGGCTCGTCGCGTAGCCTGGCGCAATACCTGGCCCCTTCCGTGGAAGTGGGCTTCGATGGCGACAAGCAGAGCTACAACGCCACGCAAACCGAATTGGTTATGAAGAATTTCTTCACCAAAAACCCGCCGGCCAGCTTCGATATTGTGCATCAGGGAGCCAGCAACGAAGGTATTCCCTACGCTATCGGCCACTACGTAGGCCGCAATGGCAACTATCAGGTGTTTATCAAGCTCAAGCCCAAGCAGAGCACGCCCACGATAGACACACTCGACTTCACCAAAGAATAATCGGGCTTTCCCCGGTTGCTGCTGGCAACCGGGGTTTTTTATGCGCCGGCCGGCCGGCGTACCTTTGCGGGGTGTCAGCTACTACCGCCCCTTACCTCACGTCCGAAGCACTCACCACGTTTATCCGCACGGCCCTGGCCGAGGATGTGGGCGATGGGGACCACTCGGCCCTGGCCGCCATTCCGGCCGAGGCCCGCAACCGCGCCAAGCTACTGGTGAAAGCCGAAGGCGTACTGGCCGGCGTGCAGCTCGCAGGGTTGATTTTTAAACAGGTAGATGCCGGCCTTACCCTCACCGTGCAGCTCGAAGATGGCGCGCGGGTACGCCACGGCGATATTGCCTTTACCGTGGAGGGCCCGGCCCGCAGTATTCTGACCGCTGAGCGCCTGGTGCTCAACTGTATGCAGCGAATGAGCGGCATTGCTACCTACACGGCAAACCTGACGGCGCAGCTGGCCGGCACCAAAGCGCGCCTGCTCGACACGCGCAAGACGACGCCCAACTTTCGTATCTGCGAGAAATGGGCTGTGCTCATTGGCGGCGGGGTCAACCACCGCTACGGGCTGTTCGACATGATAATGCTCAAGGATAACCACGTCGACTATGCGGGCGGCGTAGCCGCGGCCATTGCGGCCACGCACGACTACCTGCGGCGCACCGGCCGCCAACTGCCCATCGTAGTCGAAACCCGCACCCTGACCGAGGTAGAGCAGGCCTTGGCCGCTGGCGGCATCGACCGCATTATGCTCGATAACATGCCGCCCCCGGCCCTGCGGGAGGCCGTGGCGCTGGTAGCCGGCCGCCTGCCCCTCGAGGCCAGTGGCGGCATCACTGAGCAAACCATTGCCGAAGTAGCGGCTACGGGCGTCGATTATATCTCGGTAGGGGCGCTCACGCACTCGGCCAGCATCCTGGACCTGAGCCTGAAAGCCTATTAAGTTAATAATTAATTGCTTAATGGTTAATGCCTTGATATTCGACGTAGCTCTTGCCCATAATTGACCATTAGCCAATATTAAATTAACCAGTATATATGAATCAACCCAACCAACGCGGCGGTGGCAGCGGCTATCGCCAGCAACAGGCGCCGCAGTCTTTGCCCGGCACCATCAAGACCAAGAAATATCAATTTGACCCCAATACCTACACCCGGATTGCGATGGGCGAGGTGTGGCGCAAGCAGTGGTGGTATGCCCTTATTCCGTTTGCGCTGGGCGTGCTACCGGCGGCCATCTGGCATTCGTGGTGGTGGCTGCTGCTGGGCGTGGTGCTGGCCGCGCTGTTTGTGCTGGTGCGCTCGTCGCTGGTAACCGGCGTAACGCAGATGGAGCAAAGCAAGCCCTTGTTTGAGCGCATGAACTACGAGGCCGACCAGCGCCAGCTGATTCTGCGCCAGAGTGAGCAGCGGGCCATGGCGCTGCCCTGGGACCAGATTGGGCGGGTGCGCCGCGACCCGGATGCCTTTCTGCTCTATTTGAAGCCCGCCGCACCACCTGCCGAGCTGGCACCCTGGCGCCGCTGGATTGCCAGCACGTTTGACGTGCCGGTGTTTCTACATTTGCCGCTGCGTTTGTTCAACAACGACAACGACCGCAAGCTATTTGAGGCGCTGCTGCGCCGCAAAGGTCTGCTGGCTGATACCCCCAAGGCCTGATAACGACCGTATACAGGCCCTTCTGACGTTACAATCTTTAGTTTCCGTAAGAATTTTCCCCGTATGAAAAAGCTGCTTTCCTACCTGGCTCCCGCCGCTGCCGTTCTGCTACTTGCCTCGTGCAGCAGTGAGCCGTCTGACTGGCGCCCCGAGAATAAGGTATCGCTCGATATGGTTCCTCCCGGAACCCGCGTCAGCGACAACTTCGACCAGAATACGGCCTATGCGCCCAGCCAGGAAAAGGGCGCAGCCATCAGCCGCCCCGTTAGCTCGGGTACGGACCTCGAAAAGCAGGCTCCGCCGGCTCCTGGTGCTGCCATGACGGCCGATACCCAGGAAGGCACTGCCGTGAAAAAAGGTGGTAGCGAAGCTACCCGCCGAGCCGACCCAAGCTTTAATCCCAACCCCGGTGAGGGCCCGGCTAACGCTCCGGCGCAGTAAGCCAGTCAGGTGCTAAGCTAGTGCCGACGGTTGACATCAACCGACAGAAACTGTTGCAGCAATGTTGCGAATTAATTCGCAACATTGCTGCAACAGTTTCTGTTTAATGGCCCTATGTGGATTGCAGTACTTTTATTAGCGGCGACCGTATTGGTGGCTGGCGCAATGGTGAGCCTGGTGCCCGCCGTGCGCACCGGGCAGTGGGTTAAGCCGCTGCTGGCATTTAGCGGGGCCTATCTGTTCACGCTCACCATCACGCATTTGCTGCCTGAGGCCCTGACGCTGCTGCCCGAGGCGCCGCAGCGCGTAGGCTACTGGGTGCTGGCGGGTTTTTTTGGCCAGCTGCTGCTGGAAGTGCTTTCACAGGGCATCGAGCACGGCCACGTACATGCGCCGGATGCCACGGAACGGGGCCGCGTGCCGCTGCTGCTGGTGCTGGCACTGGTGGTGCACTCCCTGCTGGAGGGCAGCATTCTGGTGCGTGGGGCTGGCAGCGGCGAAGTAGGGCAGCACTTTTACGCGCTGGTGCTGGGCATTGCGCTGCACCACGTGCCGGCGGCGGTGGCCCTGGCTACGCTGCTACGCCTGCGCCTGGGCTCGCTCCGGCGGGCCTGGCCGTGGCTGCTGGTGTTTGCGCTGGCCTCGCCCGCCGGGCTGGTATTCAGCAATTATATAGTGCTTCAGCAATTGCTGGGCAGTGGTATTTATGCAGCGCTGCTGGGCTTCGTAGCCGGCACGTTTCTGCACGTTTCGACCACAATCCTGTTTGAAACCAGCCCCGAGCACCGCCTCAACTGGCCCAAGCTAGGCGCTACGCTGGGCGGCCTGCTGCTCGCGCTGGCGGTGAGCGCCACGTAACAAATCTGCGCTGCTGCATGGGGTTGATTTGCGGTAAAAGCCGGTATATTCGCTGATGACAAGCAATATAGAGCGGTTTCCAAGTCAGCGGACGAGGCGGACTGGCCACTATTACAATTCCTCTATTGGCCCCAGGCCGCGCAGGAAATGCTCCAGCTCGCGGGCGCGGGCGGTTTCGCGGGCCAGGGCTGCCTGCAGGCCCAACACACGCTGGCGCATGAGCAGCACCAGGTCGATGGCTTCGGGAGCCAGGCCCAGGCCGTGGTGCAGGCGCGCCAGCCGGGGCAGCAGTTCGTCGGGCTCCTCTACTTCGAGGGTATCGGGGGCTGGGGCCGGGCGCAGCAGGCCCAGTTCCACGAACTGGTGCAGCTCGGCGCGGCCCAGGCCATAGCGAGTGTCACATTCCTGATAAGTAAGGAGCAAAACGCGGGTTTCCATAGAGTTGCTAAGTGTCGGTGGCTGATTGTCAGAATGCCTTCTGTGAATAAATTAGTCCGAATATATATAGTAAAATTATTCTATAGAACGCAGCTTGGCCAGCTGCTGAATAAGCGCCCGCTCCTCGTCGGTGAGATTAGTGGGCAGCTGCACGTTCAGGCGCAGGTAGAGGTCGCCAAACTTGCCGGCCTCGCGGTATACCGGAAAGCCTTTGCCGCGCAGGCGCAGGCGGCTGCCGTTGGCCGTTTCGGGCTTAAGCTTGATTTTGACTGGTCCACCAAGCGTCTCAACCGTTTGCTCACCGCCGAGCAGGGCCCGGTAAAGCGGCACGGGCACATCCTGGGTAAGGTCGTCGCCGGTGCGGGCATAGTGGGCATCGGGAGCAATCCGAAAGGTGATTAGCAGGGAGCCATTGGGGCCGCCATTGCGGCCGGGGGCTCCCTGGTCGCGCAGCCGGATGGTTTGCCCATCGGCCACGCCCGGCTGAATGGTAAGGCGCAGATTGCGCCCGTTAACGGTAATCGTCCGCGGCCCGCCCGCGTAGGCCTCGGCCAGCGTCAGCTCCAGCTCGGCCTGGTAGTCGGAGCCCGCGCCGGGCCGGCTGCTGCGCCCCCCCGCGCCACCCATACCGCCAAACAGCGAGCTGAAGAAATCAGAAAAATCTTCGCCCTCGCCCCCAAACTGGCTGCCAGCGAAGCCCCCGGCCCCGCCACCCGCCGCATACTGGTTCCAGTCGAAGCCGCCGGTGCCCTGGCCGCGCCCGCCGCCCGCCTGCTGGTAACGTTGGTAGGCGGCCCCCAACTGGTCATACTTCTGGCGCTTTTCGGGGTCCGAAAGCACCTCGTTGGCTTCATTGGCTTCTTTAAACTTTTGCTCGGCCGTGGCATCGTTCGGGTTCACATCGGGATGATACTGCCGGGCCAGCTTGCGGTAGGCTTTTTTAATCTGCTCGGTCGTTGCGGTTTTGTCAACGCCCAATACTTTGTAATAATCTTTATAGTCCATTTTATAGAAAAAGCAAGGTCAGGACAAGATGCGTGGCCGCTGCCTTAGTTGAACGTAGGCGAGGCTGCTTGTGTTGGGACTCGCAAAAGTGTGGGGTGTGGAGTAAATTTGCATTTTGCAAATAGCCAGCATCTTTTCAGTATTCTGGTAAAAGCCAGCCGCAACCAAAAAACGTACTTAGCTGCTGCGTTGCATAACATGGCACTTTTCCTGTTTGCCCGCGCACACTGCCTTTTTCTCCTACAATACTTTTTAAATCCGATGAAAGTAGTTACGCAAGTCCTGCTGCTTGGTGGTGCGCTGTTGCTGGCTCGTGCGGGCCAGGCCCAGACGCAGCCTGCCCCGGCAGCCTCCACTGCTACGCCTGCCCCGGCCGCGCCCGCCGCGCCAGATACCGACCCCTTGCGCCGCGCAGTAGCGCCGCGCCGGGTGGTAGCGCCGCGCCATACGGGCGCTGCGCCCACTGCCCGCCCCAAAACGAGCGGAGTAATGGCCAAGGATGGCCTCACCATGCAGAATGGCCAGGTTATTCTGACGGAACTGGGCCGCACCGCGCCCATTGAGCAGGACAAGCGCTTGGTGAATGGTACCCTGATTACTACTAAAGGTCAGATTACCAATGTGGAAGGCGTAACCTCGCAAATGGCCGAAGGCGACTACGTGTCGCTCACCGGCCGCCTCACCAGCAAGCGCGAGATGGTGGAAGCCGACAGCGTGCGCAAGCTCGTGGCCTACGACCTGAAGCACCCCGGCAAGCGCAAGGAGCTGGAAAAAGCCCGTGAAAAAGTAGAGAAAGAGCGCGAAAAAGCCGAAAAGGAAGCTGCTAAAGCCAAAGCAAAAGCCGGTCACTAAGGTCGCCGGGTGTAGCTCAGCAGCACTTCCAGGCCGGCGGCGTCGTCGGTGGCCTCCACTACTTCGTCGATGACGAATTGCACCTCGGCTTCGGTCCAGCCTTCGTCCTCGGCGGCGTGCACAAAGCTGTTGAGGGCGGTAAAGCGGTTGGCCCCGACCGGCGGAGCCCAAATTAGCTGCTTGCGAATATTCATGCTGCGAAGATGGCACCCAGCGGCCCCTGCCACCCGGCAGGGGCCGTTTTTATTTGATAGTAATTATATATGATAAATAAATTATTTGCTGCGCGCCACCGGGCCCATGCGCAGCACTTTGAGCTTCACGGGTACCACGCCGGCGTCGATGAGGTCGAGCTTGCGGGCCGCGCGCTTCGATACGTCCACGATACGGCCTTTGGCATGCGGCCCGCGGTCGGTGACGACCACTTTCACCGAATGGCCGTTGCGCACATTCGTTACCCTTATTTTGGTGCCGAAGGGCAGGGTGTTGTGAGCGGCGGTGAGCTTGCCCGGCCGGTAGGGCGCGCCGCTGGCCGTAGCCCGGCCCGCGAACTTATCGGCGTAGTACGAGCCCTCACCGGTTTGGGTAAAGGCCGATTTGCTGCTGCCGCAGCCGGAAATCCCTAGCAATAAGATGCTAAAGGCGAGAAGTTTGCCTGAAAGCATGCGAAAGGGAGAAAGCATAATTATATCCTTCATGCAGACTTCACTTGAGGAATGAAAATAAAAGCTCATCTTTGAGGCGAAACCAAGTTTTCACCTTTTTTCTTTCCCCCCTATTATGAACAATACGTTGAAACTCGCTGCTGGCCTCGCGCTGTCGGGTCTTTTTTTCTCTGCTCATGCCCAGACTACGCCTGCTCCGGCTGCCCAGACTGCGCCTGCAGCTGACAGCAAGATGGCCGACACCAAAATGCACGGCAAGATGAAGGAAGGCAAAATGCACGGCAAGATGCAGAAAACTAAGATGACCGACGAGAAGACGAAGACCAAAATGTAGGTTTTAGGCTAGCGCCTTACTAATTCGGCCGCCCGGTTCAGCAGCTTGCGAAAGCTGTTGGGCCGGGCGGCTTTTTTGGCGGGTGGCGGGGCGGGCGGAGCAATGCGCAGCGCCTCCAGCGCCGCGTAGCTACCCTGAAACACGTTGAAATCGACGGTGCCGCGAATACCGGGCACGTAGGCCTCATCGGAGTGCTGCCAGATAATCCAGCGCTCGGACGGGAGTGCGGGGCGCTCAACCTCGTAGTGGGCCAGCCACAGCGGGTAATCGTCGAAATGCCCGGCCAGGTAGCGCCGGTAAAAGGCGTAGTTGGAGTACAGGATGGGCTTCACTTTATAATGCGCCTCAACCGCTTCCAGCCATTGGCGTATCTCGCTGCGCAGCTCGGCCACGTCGTGAAAGCGGGGCGCCTCCACATCGAGTACGGGCGGCAGGTCGCCGGGCCGCAGCGGAACCGTGTCAATAAATAAATCGGCCTGCTCGCCGCCGTCGCGGTTGGGCTGAAAATAATGATACGCGCCGCTCAGAATGCCCGCCGCCCGTGCCTCGCGCCAGTTGCGGGCAAAGCGGGCATCGCGGAGCGTGGCCCCCTCGGTGGCTTTAATAAACGCAAACCGCACCTGCTGCTGCGCCACCCTGGGCCAGTCGATATGCCCCTGATAGGCCGATACGTCAATCCCGTGCACCGAATAGCCCGCCAGCAGCGGAGTGCTTTCGTGGCCGGTGAGGTAGCGCATGGTGAGCGTGGCCCAGGCCCGGCGGGCGTAGCGGTTTAGCTGCCGCTGATGGCGCAGATAGTAGGCGCTGCTGCCCAGCAGCCCCAGCAGCAGCCCCGCCAGCACCCAGCGACGCCAGGGCCGGCGCGGGGCCGGCCGCGGCACCAGGGCCGGGGCAGCAAGCAGGGGAGAACCAGGGTCGGGCATGGGCAGCGAGCCAAAAATAACGTACGCCGGCCGGCTGCGCGTATGCCGGCGGGTGCCGTAGCTTGCAGCCGCAATGCCAACCGGTGGCCTGCTGGTTCCCCTTAGCTGCTATTCCTATGCCCGATGCCCGCGATGCTAACGGCCACCTTATCCGCGAGTTGCACGGCGTAACGCTGGCCGTTATCCTCGACTATCTGGTAGCCCACTACGGCTTTCCGGGCCTCGACGAGCGCCTGCGACTAAACTGCTTTGCCGTTAATCCGAGCGTGAAGTCGAGCCTGACTTTCCTGCGCCGTACGCCCTGGGCGCGGGCCAAAGTGGAGGATTTGTACATCCGCCTGCGCACCGCCGAAGTGCTGAACCGGCCGTTACCCTAGGTTTTCGCCCATTCTATATTCTGTCTGGCCTATGGCTGAGCTGCGCGAAAAATCCGGCCCCCTGGCGTTGCTGGTTGGCTTTGCCAGCTTCCTTATCTTCGAAACGGCGGCGTTTCAGCTGCTGAAATTCCTCACATCCGGGCTGGGCGAGGCCGACCAGTATCAGCCCGAAAATACCATCGTCAGCAACTGGGTGAAAACGGTGGCTTTTCTGGTACTGCACCTGGCAGTGGTTATCGCGGCGGTGCTGGTGCTCAGCAATAAGCTGCCGCGTCGCTACCGCGGCCAGGTAATGGGCTGGTTTTATCTGAGCCTGCTGGTTGGGTTCGGGCTGCTTATTCCGCTGTTTTACTGACGTTTATTAATATTAATATATTAAAAATGTTATTTATAATTTTATAAATTATTTTAACATACCCAAGTTGTTAAGGAGGTCGAATTGGGTTTTTAATATCTTGTTTGGTGAATATTAGTCTTGCCTGGCATAAAAAAGCCTCTGCTCATCGCAGAGGCTTTTTCGTAGAAAAACCAACGGGCGCCGGTCGGTCCCGGCGTTATAGACGGGGAGGAGTGGCCGGTCGGCCCCGGCCGTATCAACGCGCCAGGCGGCCTTAGCTGCCCGGCTGAATGTCAATCTCCCGGCTGGTGGCATCCCGGAACGGGATGGCCACGCGCAGCTCGCCGTTTTCGTGGCTGGCATTGATGCTGGCCAGGTCGAGATTGCGGGGCAAGTCGAGGGTTTGCACGAAGAGTGGGGCGGCCAGCCGGTCTTCGGGACCATGCTTATACTCGCCATACACGGTAAGCTGACTGTCTTTTAGTACGACGTGAAAGCTCTCGGCCGGCACGCTGGGCATGGCTACGTGCAGCACCACGCCTTTGGGCCGCTTGTTTACGTGCAGCTTGGGCTGCGCCACGCCGCCGCCGATGGTATTGAGCAAGTCGAGCTGAGGGGCGATAGTACGGATAAATTCGCGGCTGATAAGTTTCATAACGGGCAGCCTTATTAGGTGGCTTCGGCCTGACTAACTCAAACCCCGTACCAGCTTCTAAAACGGGCTAACTCCGCTGCTGTTCAGTCGATATGGCTACTTTTTACGCAGTAGGTTAGCCTGCCTCTGCCACGCTGGCCGAAAAGCCGCCTAAGTGGCAGGGTAGGTGGCATGCCGAGTACTTTCGGAACTGCTAAAACCGGCTCGTCAGGCCAAAATGAATCTTGGAGCTGGCGAGTGAGAAGCCGGTGTTGAGAAAGCCGGACCGCCCCACCGAGTACACAAACTGGAAGAGCCCGGCCGCCGTACGAAAGCTCAGGCCCGCGCCGAGGCCGGTTGGGGTATCGGGGGTGTGAGCGCCCAGGGTCGTTGCCTGGTAGCTGTAGGCTTGCAGCAGCGCCTGGTCGGCAAAAACGAATACGTAGCCCTCGGGGCCGGTAAATTGCCGAAGCTCGACCGTGCCCACGCCATAAGCATTGGTATAGAATTGGTTTTCGCTAAAGCCCCTGAGCGAGTTGAGGCCGCCCAGCCGGAAGAGGTCGTTGAGAAAAAGCTGCTGATTGAACAAGCCCTCGCCCCGCAGGCGCACCAGCAGCACGGCCTGGCGGCTCAGGGCCCAGTAGTGCTCGGCCCGTGCCCCAAAGCTGTACTGGGTCGAGCGCAGGGCCAGGCCATTATATAGGCTTTCGCTAATAGACGCGTTGCGGCGCACGGTTTTGGTGCCTACGCCGCCCTGCGCGCTAAAAAACAGGCCCCGATGCGGAAAATACAGGTCGTCGAGGTTGGCCCGCGAGTAGCCAATGCCATAAGAGTTATAGCCGGAGTCGACGTAAGTGGGCAGCACGTTCTGGTTATTGATAGCAACATAGCCCAGGCTGTCGAGCAGCAGGCGCGAGCTTTGCTGCTCGGCATAGAAGGAGAGTCGCCCGGCCCGCGCCGTGGGGTAGCTCACCTGCACGCGCGGCTTAATAGTGAGGTAGTTGCCGGTTTGCTTATAGAGATTAAAGGTGCCGCCGACTTCCAGCGGCGTACCAAAAATATTGGGGTGCAGGTAGCTGGCATCGAGCAGCTGCGAGAGGGCATCGGTTTTGCGCCATTGCAAAGCTACCTGCTTGCCGCCGCCCCGCATATTGCGCAGGGCAATGGTTACGTCGCCCGTAAACTGCACCCCACTGGTACCGTCGGTATTGGGCAGCAGGCCCACAATGGCATCAAACTGGCTCGACGAGCGCTCGTCGAGCAGCAGATATACCCGGGCGCGGTTGCGGGCAAAGCGCACTTCGGGCTCGGCGCGCAGGCGCACGTAGGGCAGCTGGCGCAGCAGGGCACTGATAGCGTCTACCCGCTGCTGGCTGTAGGGCGTGGCGGGTGGTATCTGCAGGTACTGCGTCAGAAACCGCTTCTTGGTTTTGCTGGTGCCAATGACTTGCAGGGAATCGAAATACACCACCGGCCCGCGCTTGAGCACCACCCGCCCGGCAATGTCATGCCCGCTGAAACGCACCGAATCCAGCCCCACCGTGGCAAACGGGTAGCCCTGGTTTTCGGCCTCCGTCAGCACCCGCTCCTGCAAGGCTACCCAATCGGCTGGCCGCCAGGGCGTGCGGCGAAAAAACTTTTCGCGGTAGCCGGCGCGGGTCAGCAGACCATCGCCGAGGTTGCCGTTGTGCAGGTAGGCCCAGCGAAACTGCTCGCCCACGTAGAGGCGCACGCGCACCGTGTCGCGGCCCCAGCGGATGTTGTCGGCCGAGGCGGTGAGATAGGCATCGGCCTGCAGGGCCAGCACCAGCTCGCGCACCGTGCGCAGGGCGGTGAGCGAGTCGGGCACCGTGGCCCGCGGGTGCAGGTGGCGCACGAGCGCCCGCCCGGCCGGCTCGGCTTCAATTTTGAGCACGCGCACATTGCCTGGGCGGCGCGTAGCGGCTGGCGCGGCCGGCGGAGCCGCAGGGGGCAGTGGGGGCGAGGCCAGCGGGGGCACATTGGGCACAGCTACGCCAGGCGCGCCGGCCGGCGTCTGAGCCCCCAGCGGCCCGGCACCCAGCGCCAGCCAGCAGCACCAGCAAAGAAGGGTAGCGAGTCGGGCCATCGTCGAAAAGCAAACGCACCGGCCCGATTTTAATTTCAGAAGCCCGATTTTTGTTGAATCATGGGCGGGCGACGGTTGTTGCCCCGCAAAAGTCGCGTTTCCCTTCCGCATATGGCTGGCCTCTACCTCCACATTCCGTTCTGCAAGCAGGCCTGCCACTACTGCGATTTCCACTTCAGCACCTCAATGGGGCTGAAAGGGCAGTTTGTGGAAGCTTTACTCAAGGAAATGGCCCTGCGGCGCAGCTACCTGCCCGACCCCGATGCCCCGCTTGAAACAATTTATTTTGGGGGTGGCACGCCTTCTCTGCTGACGGGGGAGGAGCTGCGACGGATTTTTGCGGCAATAAATAGTAATTTTACTATATTATCCGGAGCTGAAATCACCCTCGAAGCCAACCCCGACGACCTCACCGCCGCCAAGCTGGCCGAGCTGGCGGCCTCGCCAATCAACCGGCTCAGTATTGGGCTGCAGAGCTTCCACGAGCCACATCTGCGCCTGATGAACCGCGCCCACTCGGCCCGGGAGTCGGGGCAGGCCGTACGGCAGGCCCAGGCGGCCGGCTTTGAGAACATTTCAGTTGACTTGATTTACGGCGTGCCTGCCGCCAGCCACGCCATCTGGGAAGCAGACCTGGCGCGGCTCTTTGAGCTGGGCGTGCCGCACGTTTCGGCCTATGCCCTGACTATTGAGCCCGATACGGCTTTCGGCCGCCGCCTCAGAAAGGGAACCTTCGTGGCCCCGCCCGAGGAGTTTGTGGCCCGGCAATTTGAAATAATGCTCGGCCAGCTGCGCGCTCATGGCTACGAGCAGTACGAAATCAGCAACTTCTGCCAGCCCGGCCGCGAGAGCCGCCACAATGCCAACTATTGGCGCGGCGTGCCCTACCTGGGCCTGGGCCCGAGCGCGCACTCGTTTGACGGCCGCAGCCGGCAATATGCCGTGGCCAGCAACCCCCAGTACGTGGCCGCCGTGCTGGAGCGCGGCGAAGTGCCGCTCACCGTAGAAATCCTTTCGCCGCTAGACCAGGCCAACGAGTACCTGCTCACCAGCCTGCGCACCAGCCGGGGCTGCGACCTGGCCTACCTACGCGACGTGCTGGACCTCAACCTGCTGGCCGGGCGGGCCGACTACCTGGCCAGCCTCACCGCGCAGGGCATGGCCACGCTGGAGCGCGATGTGCTGCGCCTGACCGATGCCGGCAAGCTGCTGGCCGACCACATTACGCTGGCGCTGTTTGCCGATGTGCCGGCCCCCGTAGTGTAGCTTGCGGCGGCAGCCGGGCGGGCCGCCGCTTTTCTTTTGCACCTTAAATTCCCCTGCGCAGCCGTGAAGCTTCTGAGCGATGCCCTGGTTAGTAACGACGACTTTTTTGTGGAGCAGGTCCACATTACGGCCATTGTCTTCGATAATACCGACGACGTAACCGTGTGGGCAACTACGTTTCGCGAAGACGACGACCACTTTTTTCACCTCGGCCTGCCTTTCCACGACCTCGACACGCTGCTGCGCGTAGCCGGCGACCGCGCCGAGGCCCTGGCCGAGGAAGTGGCCGATGCGCTGGCTTCCACCGAGCAGTGGCCTTGCCTGCTCGAATACACGACCGAGGAGTCGCCCCCCGTGCTGCTGCCCGGCGTGGCGCTTAAGCTGGCAGTCACTTTTCCGGCCGATGCCGACGAGGCCGATGACCCCCAGCCGCACAATATATTCTATCTGGAAGGTATTTACGCCCGCCTCAACTCGTAGCCCGCGATAAGTCGGCTGGTCGTGGCCCTCGCAATGACAGCTGGCCCCCAAGCAGCCAATGTGGTATCTTATCCCCGGCCTGGGCGCCGACGAGCGGGTTTTCCGGCGCTTGCGGCTGCAGGCCCCTAGCCGGGTGCTCCAGTGGCTGCCACCGCAAACTCCTACTGAGCCGCTGGCTCACTACGCCGCCCGCCTGGCCGAAGCCGTGCCGGCTGGGCAGCCGTGCTGGGTCGTGGGCGTATCATTTGGGGGCCTGCTGGCCCAGGAAATCGGCCGCCTGCGGCCGTTGGCGCGGGTAGTGCTCATTTCCAGCCTCGGCAGCCCGACCGATTTGCCACTGCTGCTGCGCCTGGCCGGGGCCACGGGCCTGCATCGACTGGTGCCCTTCGGGCTGCTCGGGCGCCTGCCCCGGCTGGCGCAGTGGTTTTTTGGGGCGCGGGATGGCTGCGAGTTTCGGCTGCTGCGCCAGATACTGCGCGATACCGACCCCGGCTTCGCTCGCTGGGCCACTGCGCAGCTGCTGGCCTGGCGCGGGCCCGGCTTGCCGGCCGTAGTGCGCCTGCACGGCTCCCGCGACCACCTGCTGCCGGCCGGGAGCGCCCCTGTCGACTTTAAGCTGGCCGGCGCGGGGCATTTTCTTATCGTTAGCCACGCCGCCCAGGTGAGCCGCATACTGAATGAGCTGGCGCAGCCGTAAATAAAAAATGCCGGCCCGTGTGCTTTCCAAGTATAAATCAGTAAATTAGCGGCAATTATAACCCGTTATTTTATAAGCTGATGGGGCAACGCTACTTTTTACTGACGACCATCTTAGGTAGTGGCCTGCTACTGGCTACGGGCGCTCGCGGCCAGGCGCAGCAGCCGGCCGCCGATTCGGTGCAGCACCCCCCGAAGCTGCTTCTAAAGGCCGGTCTGCGCCTTACCCACCTGCGCTACACGCACGATAGCCAGTCGTGGCAATTATTGCTGCCGCTTTCCCTTGGTGCCGAGTATCGGGTGGCACCCCGCGCCAGCTTCTACACGCAGTTTGAGGCCGATATGCTAACTACTTACACTGCTGCCCGGCGGCGGGGCGGCCAGCGTGGGGGCCTGCCGGCTGCCTCGCTGGCCATAGGGGTGCGCTACTACTACGGCCACGCGCATCAGGCGGCGCCCGTATTTGGCCGCTACCTGACCCTGGAAGGCAGCGCCGATTGGGAACAGCTGGCGGCTCCCGGCGTGGTGGTTATGGGCGGTGGCCGCAGGCGCAGCACGCCCGCTGCGCTTACGCCCGGCGTGTATGTGCTTTGGGGGGTGCAGCACCGCCTGCACCCGCACCTGCTGTATGACCTCAATGCCGGGGCGGGGATGCTGGCTCCGGCCTACTATAATTTTGAGCGCCTTGGCGGCACCAGCCACTGGAACCTGGGCGGTCAGGTAAATATTCGGCTCTACTTTGGCAATTGAAAGCCAGGCGTTTGCTGCGCTGCCGGCTGGCTGCTCCATGGGTACTGACTTCAGAAAGAGCCTGGCCGAGTCAGCACCAACGCAAAAAGGGCTGCTTCTGACGAAGCAACCCTTTTCGGTAAACGAAGCGGCAATTAAGCAGCAGCGGCTTCCGTAGCGGCCGGTACTACCGATACGAACGAACGCTCGTCGCGGCCTTTCTTGAACTGCACCGTGCCATCGACCAGCGCAAACAGCGTGTGGTCTTTGCCGATGCCGACGTTGATGCCGGGGTGGTGCTTGGTACCACGCTGACGCACGATGATATTGCCGGCGATGAGCGACTGACCACCGAAGATTTTCACGCCGAGGCGCTTGCTATGCGATTCACGGCCGTTGTTAGACGAGCCGACGCCTTTTTTGTGTGCCATGTTGTTGAGATATTGAAAAATTAAAAATCATGAATTTAAAATAGGCTGGCCCGCTATTGCAGGGTCTATTTCTAACTCTTAATTTTTAACTGGCCTTAGCCAATGCTGTTAATCATTACTTTGGTGAACTGCTGGCGGTGGCCATTCAGCTTCTTGTAACCCTTGCGGCGCTTCTTCTTGAATACCAGGACCTTGTCGCCCTGGACGTGGGCCATGATGGTGCCTTTTACAGCAACGCTCAGCTCGGGAGCGCCGATGCTGATAGTGCCGTTATCATCGGTCAGCAGGGCATTGCCCAACTCTACCGAGTCACCGACATTGCCGGCCAGACGCTGGGCGTAAACAAATTTATTAGCCTCAACCTTAGTCTGTTGGCCGGCGATATTGACAATGGCGTACATCTTATTTCCGCTGGTGGTTTCTCAAAAGGGAACGCAAAAGTACGGTAGCTTTTCGGTAAAAGCAAGTCTAAGTCGTTAATCTTCATTAACTCCCTAAAAATGGCGCTGCTTAAAGTACTTTTTAGACTTTAGTAGCTAAGTAGCTGAAAACAAGAAAGTGCCTGATGTGCTCCTGTTTTTGTGGACAACTGACTTTATCCACACTTATAATGTGGATAACTAGCTATGAATCGGCTGTTTTAACGCGTTTGGTTCATGCGTTACTCAGCCTGAGCTGGACAGCTGACGGAAAGCAGGGAAGTATAAACGCTGCTTTTAGCTATGAGGTTGCACGGGTATCTTTGGAAACCAGCCGGGCGGGGGCTGAACAACCGCCAGTGGATTCGGTTAGCCCGCTAGCTTGCTTGCCTTTTAACCCCGCAAACCGTTACGTTTTATGGAGCCTCTCCTCGCCGAAAACCCCAACCGTTTCGTCCTCTTTCCCATCCAGAATCCGCAGGTGTGGGAGTTTTACAAAAAGGCGGAAGCCTCGTTCTGGACGGCCGAGGAAATCGACCTCTCGCAAGACCAGAAAGACTGGAACGGCCTGAACGACAACGAGCGCCACTTCATCAAGCACGTGCTGGCCTTCTTCGCGGCCAGCGACGGCATCGTGAATGAGAATCTGGCCATCAACTTCATGCAGGAAGTGCAGATGCCCGAGGCGCGCTGCTTCTACGGCTTCCAGATTATGATGGAAAACATTCACAGTGAGACCTATTCGCTGCTGATTGATACGTATATCAAAGACCCTAAGGAGAAGGATTACCTCTTCAACGCGCTCGAAACGGTGCCCGCCGTGCAGCGCAAGGGCCAGTGGGCGCTGACCTGGATTAACTCAGAGAATTTTGCTGAGCGCCTCATCGCTTTTGCGGCCGTGGAAGGCATCTTCTTCTCGGGCTCGTTCTGCTCGATTTTCTGGCTGAAAAAGCGCGGCCTGATGCCCGGCCTTACCTTCTCGAACGAGCTGATTTCGCGCGATGAGGGGCTGCACTGCGACTTCGCCTGCCTGCTCTACAGCTACCTGCAACACAAGCTGCCCGAGGCGCGCGTGCAGGCTATTATCCGCGACGCGGTGACGATTGAGCAGGAGTTTGTGACCGACGCGCTGCCGGTGAGCCTTATCGGCATGAACGCCCGCACCATGAGCCAGTACATCGAGTTTGTGGCCGACCGCCTGCTGGTGTCGCTGGGCTGCGCCAAGATTTATAACTCATCTAACCCCTTCGACTTCATGGAGATGATTTCGGTGCAGGGCAAAACCAACTTCTTTGAGAAGCGCGTGGCCGAGTACCAGAAGTCGGGGGTGATGAGCGAGCGGGCCGACAACATGTTTTCGCTCGACGAGGATTTTTAGGGAATTTCTGATAGTCTAGTTATTCGCTGCATTTCGCAATACTTGTGAGCCAGCAACTATGGAAAAAATTCTACTCGGTCTGCTTGGATTTGTGCCACTTATTGTGAATGCACAAAAAAGTGACACAACTTATTACAGACTGGCTATAACCACTGAAAAGTTAGCGACCAGTGAAAGTGATTTGGTAAAGGCAGTTGCCTACTATACACAAGCCATTTCTATGTGTAAAGAGAACTCTGCAGAACTTCATTTTTCTTACGCAAATCGTGGTCAATTAAAGATTCAATTAGGTGACCGTCAAAGTGGTATCGCTGATTTAGTGAAATCAATAAGTATTAAAGTGGTTACCAGTAAAATTTATTGGAGTAAGGATATTGAATATTTTACAAATGAAATGAACGCAATTTCTTATTACCAAATAGGTCTTGCTGAAAGTGAGTTAGGTATGGGACAAGAGAGCTGTATAGCTTTTAGCAGGTCAGGAGAACTGGGCTATGCAGGAGCTTATGAGGCAATTAGGAAATACTGTAAGTAAGACTTTAGCGCGAATTCTGGGTCAGTGTACGGGTTCTGTTCTTGCGTTCGCCTCACCCCCGGCCCCCTCTCCGAAAAGGAGAGGGGGAGCCAGGCTGGCAAAATGTGTATACTGACCCAGAATCCGCGCTAAAGTCTTACTTCAGCCGCGCATCAAACGGGTGGAGCTCTATTGACACCACTCGCAAATTCTGGTGCTCAGGATGCAATGGATTGAGCAGGTAGTTATGCTCGGCGGGCGACTGTGCTGAGGGCACGCGTAGGAGCCAGTATTTTCCTTCTTTAATCCACGCTTCGGTAATGGCAGCCAACTCAGGCGGATAGGGGAGGCTGTACCAGTCAGCAGGTAAGTCGGCGGCTTCAAGCAGCTTTATAGAGGCAGTAGCCGGTATTTCCAGCGTTAGCACCGAATAATCGACTGGCAATATGGGCGAATTGGCCAGCATCTCCAACTTAGCCAGCGACAGGTGTTCAGCAGTGTAGAGAATGGGTGTTCCCTGCCGGTGCCAACGGCCACTATGATAGAGTCCGCCCTGCCCGGTGGTATCTTGGATGTAAGGCTGCTTGCCGAAGCGATAGAGCTTCATTGTAGGTATGGGTGCCAGGCAGGAAAAGGGTGTGTGGTGCTGGCTGATACTACAAAACAAAGCAGCGGTAGCCAGCTACTTCTTTGATAAAGCATTATCAAGAGAAAATTCCCCATTGAATCCGGCCCAGCACTTCCAGTACTTGTTCGCGGCCCAGCGCTGACGCTAGCAGTGCCTGCGGGCGTTCGCCACCCAGTGCTGGGTTTTCGAGCTGAAGCCAGCGGTGGAAGTCTGTTTCGTTCTCAAATACGGCGAGGCCTTTGGCTACTACGGCCGAAAGTTGGATGGCTTTCTCTGCCTCATCGCGGGTCAGAGTGCGGTGAGCTTGCTCGCGCCGGGCTAGGGTACTTTCTGAGATGGAAAGTGCTTCGCTCATTTCCCGGTTGGTAAAGCGCAGGTGCCGCTGCAAATGCCGCACTGCCGCCACGGGTACCCCAGCTACAGCGGCGCGCATCAAGTCGAGACTGTTGCGCACGGGCTGCGGCATCATCGACGGGCCGCCGAGTAGGGTAACCATAGTGGCAGTAGTAGTTTGGAAAGGGATAGCAGTCATTTGCAGGTTGTATAGATGTCAATTGCAGCTAATGTACGTGAAGAAGAGCAATGCACTATTCGGAGTCTGCTTGTGCAAAGCTTTCGAACTGGATTCTTCGGCGATGATGTGCCCCAACCACTGGTTAGTAAAGCGCCTAGAATATACGTCATCGTACTTGCATAATTCGAGACGCTACCTGGCTGTTTTCCCGAAAAACGGCCCCGCGCCCTCATTTTCAGGCTGTGTGGAAAACTTCTAAATTTTTCCCTTTGTGTCCCGAAACTTAGGAACTAATTTCCAGCTTTGAAAGCCACTGCCTTTAGCACGGCAGCTTCTATTTAGTATTCGTTGCTCACCCTAGCACCCTAGATAATATGCTCGTAATCAAACGCGATGGCCGCCGCGAGTCGGTCAAGTTCGACAAAGTCACCGCCCGTATTGAGAAGCTCTGCTACGGGCTGAATCAAAACTTCGTGTCGCCGATTGAAGTGGCTAAAAAGGTCATCGACGGCATCTACGACGGCGTGACGACCATCGAGCTGGACAACCTGGCGGCCGAGACCGCCGCCTCGCTCACGACCCGGCACCCGGACTACGCGATTCTGGCGGCGCGCATCGCGGTGAGCAACCTGCACAAGGTGACCTCGAAGTCGTTTTCGAGCACCATGAAGCGGCTGTATACCTACGAAGACCCCAAGAACGGCGACAACGCCTCGCTGATTGCCAAGGACGTGTGGGAGGTCATTCACAAGCACGCCCACACCCTGGACTCGGCCATCATCTACGACCGCGACTACAACTACGACTTCTTCGGCTTTAAGACCCTGGAGCGCTCGTACCTGCTGCGCCTCGATGGCAAGGTGGTGGAGCGGCCCCAGCACATGCTGATGCGCGTGTCGGTGGGCATTCACAAGGACGATATTGAGTCGGCCATCAAGACCTACAATATGATGTCGGAGCGCTGGATGACCCACGCCACGCCGACCTTGTTCAACGCCGGCACGCCCAAGCCGCAGATGTCGTCGTGCTTCCTGCTCACGATGAAGGACGACTCAATTGAGGGCATTTACGACACCTTGAAGGACTGCGCCCTGATTTCGCAGTCGGCCGGCGGCATCGGGCTGGCCGTGCACAACGTGCGCGCCACGGGCTCCTACATCAAAGGCACCAACGGCAACTCCAACGGCCTGGTGCCGATGCTGAAGGTCTTCAACGATACGGCCCGCTACGTGGACCAGGGCGGCGGCAAGCGCAAGGGCGCCTTCGCCATTTACCTGGAGCCCTGGCACGCCGACGTATTCGAGTTCCTGGACCTGAAAAAGAACCACGGCAAGGAGGAGATGCGCGCCCGCGACTTGTTTTACGCCCTCTGGACGCCCGACCTGTTCATGAAGCGCGTGGAGGCCAACGGCGACTGGACGCTGATGTGCCCCCACGAGTGCCCCGGCCTCGACACCACCTGGGGCCCCGAGTTTGAGAAGCTCTACACCAAGTACGAGCGCGAGGGCCGCGGCCGCCGCACCATCAAGGCGCAGGAGCTGTGGTTTGCCATTCTGGAAAGCCAGACCGAGACGGGCACGCCCTACATGCTCTTCAAGGATGCCGCCAACGGCAAGAGCAACCAGCAGAACCTAGGCACGATTAAGTCGAGCAACCTCTGCACGGAAATAATGGAATATACTGATAAGGATGAGATTGCCGTGTGTAATCTCGCCTCGTTGGCATTGCCCCGCTATTTGGTGGAAGACAGCCATGGCAACGTGACCTTCGACCACCACAAGCTGTTTGAGGTGACTTACCAGACCACGCTGAACCTGAACAAGGTAATCGACGTGAACTACTACCCGGTGCCCGAAACCGAGCGCTCCAACTTCCGCCACCGGCCCATCGGGCTGGGCGTGCAGGGCCTGGCCGATACGTTTATCGCCCTGCGCATGCCCTTCGAGAGCGACGAGGCCAAGGGCCTGAACACGGATATCTTCGAAACTATATATTTCGCGGCTATGACGGCTTCGAAGGACCTCGCCATCAAGGACGGGCACTACGAAACCTTCCCCGGCTCGCCGCTCAGCCAGGGCAAGTTCCAGTTCGACCTCTGGGGCGTGACGCCGCAGTCGGGCCGCTGGGACTGGGACACGCTGCGCGCCCAGGTAATGGAGCACGGCGTGCGCAACTCGCTGCTGGTGGCGCCCATGCCTACCGCCAGCACCGCCCAGATTCTGGGCAACAACGAGTCGTTTGAGCCCTACACCAGCAACATCTACGTGCGGCGCGTGCTCAGCGGCGAGTTTATGGTGGTGAACAAGCACCTGCTGAAGGACCTGGTGAAGCTGGGCCTCTGGAACGAGCAGATGAAGCAGGACATCATCGCGGCCAATGGCTCGGTGCAGAACATCGCTAGGGTGCCCCAGCACATCAAAGACCTGTACAAGACGGTGTGGGAGATTTCGCAGCGCACCATCATCGACATGGCCGCCGACCGGGGCGCCTACATCTGCCAGAGCCAGAGCCTGAACCTGCACGTGCAAAACGTGAACTTCGGCAAGCTCACCAGCATGCACTTCCACAGCTGGAAGCGCGGCCTCAAAACCGGCATGTACTACCTGCGCACCAAAGCCGCCGCCGACGCCATCAAGTTCACGGTGGAAAAGCAAGCCGCCGAAACCCTGGAGCCCCTATACGCCCAGAACCAAAGCGACATGGCCTGCTCGCTAGATAACCCGGACGCCTGCGAGGCCTGCGGGTCGTAGGGGAAGAGTATATCAGGAGTTTAAATAGTATTTTTGCAATACAATCTAAAGGCGGTAAAAATGGAAGCAATTTTCACGGCGATTCTTGAATTAGGCCAGGTACGTCAAGTTCCACAGTTCTTGTTCCTAGATGGGGTGGACCATAGTAGCATGATGGATGTGCGCCGAGCGGTCATTGAGTTTAAAAGCTTTAATCCCTCGGTAAAAGAAATCGACTTTATCATTAACTCACCTGGTGGGTTAGCAGATGCTGCTTACCGCATAATTCGGACCTTGAGGAAGAATTTTGAAACGGTTAATATAGTCGTACCATTTTGGGCTAAGAGCGCGGCTACATTGCTCTCGTTGGGTGGGACGAGAATCATTATGGACGAATTCGGCGAATTTGGTCCGCTGGATGCTCAACTTGCTAAGGAGCGCGATGATAGTCCAGAAATGCTGACTGAAAGTGCGTTAAACGATGAGCACTCGTTAAGCCGTATAGAAACGCGGTTTAAGAACCTGTTCGAAACTACCTATTTAAGGTTGTACGAACACAGCAAGATTAGAATTAATAAGATAGAGTTGGCCAAGCAACTCTTGCAAAATGCAAGTACTTTCTATCTGCCGCTGTTAAAGCAGATTGACCCGTATCGCCTTGGCGAAAAAAGGAGAATTCTTGATATTGGCGGTCAGTACGCTAAAAAGATTCTTGCCCAGTTCAGTCCTGGTATTACTCCAGAAAAAGCGTATCAACTGACCGACTATCTAGTCGATAGTTGCCCTGACCACGGCTATGTCATCGACTACGACATAATGAAGCTTTTGCTTCCTCAAGTGGTAGTTGCTTCCGAAGAACTAGGTCCTGACTACCGGGAGAAGCTTACAGAGCTGTCTAATCTGCTTATCGATATGGTATTTTCTGGTGACAGGACAAGCTATGTTGGCTTTGTAGAAGCACCCGCTCAAGAGGAGGAACCTGTCGAAGCAGGGAGTGGGGAAGCTGAGGGAGGTGACAACATTTTGCCAGGGGAGTCGTTTGTAAACGAAAAATCTGTTAATATTGTCCCACCAATTGTCCCGCCACCAACTTCGCAAAGGAAGATAACTAAGGAGAAGAACCATGAAAACCACGGCAAAACAGACAATCTTGAGCGAGCTGTTACTTCTCGACCCATCAGCGAAAATTAGAATTGCTAACCAGCGAATCGAAGAGTTAGTGAGCAAATCAGAAAAGTCGCGGCTAAAGAGCCAAAAACTTTCTGGTATGGACAAGGTCTACTTCTGCTCAAAGTAGTATTTATCCAAGACTTGAATAATAGCATCCCCAGCCGCTGCCGCCCCCGGTAGCGGCTGACGTGTTTTCGGGGGCTCGCGGGCGGGGCGCACTTGGTACCTTAGCCGCCTGGAAACGCCGGCTTCGGCGGCGGGCTAGCGGGGCGGTACATTTGTATATGTTTGAAAGCTACGAAGTCGATTTCGGCAAAGTCAACCTCAACTGGGCGCACAACGTCCGTATTGAGTTGGAGGAATTGAACGAGCTATTGGAATTATCAGCCCAAGCCTGGCTGTATATAAGCGAAGGCGGCGAGTATGAAATCACTGGCTACACGAAGCTGCATAAGTTCGTGACCGTTACCTTCACGCTGACCGAACACACTGTAGTAGTTGAATCCGTAAATCTCCCCAGCTATGGCCGAATTAGAGAAGTCGTCATTAATCAATTCCTCGCCGCTTAGGCCAGCTGATTACACTAGCCGAGGCGAGTTGGTAGAAGAAGCGGAGCGTCGGCACGTAAGCGGCCCCCTTACGCGGGAACAGTTTCTGGCATTTTTGCTAAAAACTGGTAAGGTGCCACCCGGTACCGCACTAAAGCAAGCATCGTAAGTTTTCCCGGCCGCTGCCGCCCCCGGTAGCGGCTGCCGTGTTTTTGGAGGCTAGCGGGTGGGGCGAAACTTGTTTTCGTGGCCAGCCGTTCTATATTTGCAACAACAAAACCCGCCACGCCTCTAGGTTTCACGACTTACGCGCACCAGGCGGGTTATTTTTTGCCCTTTTATGAAGTATAGAAAGCCCGCGCTGACGCTAACTGACCAAGTGAGTCTGTTGGTAAGCCGAGGCTTGCAGATTGCCAATGTAGGCGCTGCCGAGCGGGAACTGGGACGTCTGAGCTACTATCGCTTAGCGGGGTACTTTCTTTACTTTCAAGGGGGTGCTGGGCACCAGTTTCGGGCAGGCACTACGCTGGAAGAAGTACTGGACCTTGACCATTTCGATGAGGCGTTGCGCCTTCTGCTCTTCAAGGGAATAGTGCCGATTGAAATTGCGCTACGTGCGCAGCTGGCTTATCAGGGGGCACTGAAAGCGGGGCCGTTCTGGTACAAGGACCGGCAGTATACGCTAGGCCGGCGCGACCATAAGGGCCAGGATATTCACAACGGCAACATCCGGCACATTCGTAAGGAAGTGAAGCGCTCGGGCGAAACGTTTATTCAGCACTACTATCATACGTATTCGTCGCCCGCGCTTCCACCTGCCTGGATGGTGTTTGAGGTGGTTTCGTTCGGTACACTCTCAAAAGTGCTCAGTCATTTGCGCCCGGCTATTACCAACGATGTAGCTCGATTTTTTGGCGTGGGCCAGCCAGTATTGGTGAGTTGGATAACGGCTTTATGCAGCTTGCGTAATCGCTGCGCACACCACAGCCGCACCTGGAACCGTAAGCTGACTGTAAAGCCAGTGCTATCTATAAAGGCAGCAAACACTTGGCTAACTGCCGTTCCTCAGACGAATGCCAATCTGTATGGTCTGCTAGCATGTCTTGTTTACTTGTTGCGGGCAGTTGATGAGCAAAAGGGTACTGCTTTTATACAGGAAATGAAGGCACTATTCAGCACGTTTGCCTCCGTACCTGTGCAGGCAATGGGTTTTCCAGTGGGGTGGGAACAGGAAGCCTTGTGGCAGTAACACTAAGCATCCCCAGCCGCTGCCGCCCCCGGTAGCGGCTGCCGTGTTTTTGGGGCTAGCGGGCGGGGCGCACTTGGTACCTTAGCCGCCTGGAAACGCCGGCTTCGGCGGCGGGCTAGCGGGGCGGTAGTTTTGCCGCATGACGCTTCACGACAAGCCGCTAGTTGGGGCACCCAATAAGGTGCAGGATTACTTGCTGAATCCTGACCACCCGGTTGGCGGGGCCAAGGCGCGGTTCTTCCTAGGTATAGGGTATTCGCGGCAGCACTACGAGCAACTGATAGCCGACTTGGTAGCGCACGGCCACAGCGGTACCGTGACGGAGGAAAAAGCGTCGCCCTACGGCGTTAAGTTTGTGGTAGATGGCCCGCTGCTAGCCCCCAACGGCCGAGAGTACCCCATCCGAACCGTGTGGATGGAACAATCACCGGGTATCCACGTTTTGCTAATCACCGCCCACTTACTAGACCGCTGATGAAACCCTTCGTTGAACTAGACACTGTGCAGCTGCAAAAAGACCACCTCGAATGTGGATTGGCAGCGGGCGCGCTTGGTACAGTTGTGTTAGTGCATGCCCAAGGCGAGGCCTACGAAGTAGAGTTTATTGGCCTTGATGGGCACACGCAAGCTGTGCTAACTCTGCCCGCCGCTGAAGTGGCCGCCATCGCGCAGCCGTGGCGGCAGGTTGCTTAATCCGCATCTGAATTCTTAAGTTTCTCAGCCGCTGCCGCCCCCGGTAGCGGCTGCCGTGTTTTCGGGGCTCGCGGGCAAGGCGCACTTGGTAACTTAGCCGCATGGAAACTCCGGCTTCGGCGGTGGGCTAGTAGGATGGTAGCTTTGCGCTATGTTCACGAACTACGATATTGACTTTGGTAAGCTCAATTTGAATTGGCTACATAGCGTCAGTATTGAGCTAGATGAGATAACCAACCTGATAGAAGTATCGGAGCGTGCCCAAACGTATCTACAGGCCAATGGGCAAATTGAGGTAACCGGCTACACGAACCGCCGCAAGTTTATTTCCGTTATTTTACCCATCACCGGGCAGCAGCTCGTTGTCGATGACGTAAACCTCCCTAGTTATGAAACCATCCAAGACGTTATCCTCCGACGACTCGCCGAAGAAACCGAGTGAGCTCTCGATGAATGGCAAAACCCCCGAAGAATGGGAAGCGGGCCGCATCAGCGGGCCGCTTACTAAACGCGAGCTATTTGCCTATTTGAAGAAGATGGGCAAATTGCCACCAACTGCCGAGTACAAGCAGGCTTCGTAGCTTAATTATTGGTTGCCTCACCAGCCGCTGCCGCCTCGGCAGCGGCTGGCGTGTTTTTGGGGGCTAGCGGGCCGGGCGCACTTTATACCTTAGTCGCTCTTAGCTTAGCTGCCAGAAAGCCAGTAACTACCCGCTATTATGAAACAGATTAGCAAGCAGCTCTACCAAATCAGCCTGGGCGCATCCAATGCCTTTGTAATCGAAGACAAGGACTTGACACTGGTCGATACCGGCGTGCCGGGCAGCACCGAGAAGCTGTTTGCGGCTATCCGCAAGGGAGGTAAAAATCCGGACGCCATCAAGCAGATTATTCTTACGCACTGGCACCCCGACCATGCCGGCAGCGCGGCCGACCTAAAACAGCGCCTGGGGGCCCGCGTGTATGCACACGCCGATGAGGCAGCCGCCCTGGAGCAAGGAGGAGCCGAGCGGCCCCGCTACCTGACCCCAGGCGTAAGGAATTGGCTGATTTTTAACATCTTTATTAAGAAAGTGGCGCGGGCAATTCCTGCCGTGAAAATAGACGAGCGGGTGGCTGACAACGACGTGATTCCGGTGGCGGGCGGCGTGCGCGTCATTCATACGCCGGGGCACAGCGCGGGGCACATCGCCTTGCTGCTGGAGCAGGATGGGGTGCTGATTGCCGGGGATATCTGCGCCAATATGTCGGGGCTGGCCTACAGCACCGTGTACGAGGATATGGCGCTGGGCCGGCAGAGCATTTTGAAAGCTGCCGGGTTTTCGTTTGACCAAGCCGTTTTTGGGCACGGCAGCCCCGTGACCAAGCAGGCCAATGCGAAGCTGAAAGAGAAGTTTCAACAGCCCAACCCCTTTGCGGGGAAGCCGCTGAAGCCTGTTTAAGCCATACCACAACAGCGAGCTGCGGCTAGCCGTTGCTATGTCTGGTAGCGGCTGGAGTGTTTGCATGGGAGTAGGAGAGTGGGGTAAGTACTAGCAAGCACCAGCCTTGGCCGCCTACCCACGCAGTAGCTGTGGCGCCTGGTTTAGCGCCCCGATGGCATGGGGCAGAGCCCCGCGCCATCGGGAGCCATTGAGATTTGGTTATTTACCCGCGCAGTAGTTTTGGTGCCTGCCTATGCACCCGTTGCTTGCTTACCTGCGCCGCTTCGTGCCCACCCTCACCGAGGCCGAGTGGCAACTGCTAGCCGGGGCCGTGCGCCCGGCCCACGTGGCGCGGGGCCAGCACTTTGTGCAGGCCGGCAACTACCGGCCCGAAATAGCCCTGCTGCTCCAGGGCTCTTGTCGGCTGTACTACCTGCGCCCGAGTGGCGAGGAGCGCACCACCTATTTCTTCTTCGAAAACCACCTGCTGGCCGACTACCTGAGCTGCCTGCTGGGCCAGCCGAGCCAGCTCAACATTCAGGCCCTGACCGATACGGACCTGGTGGTGTTCGATTACGCGGTGCTGCGGCAGCTCTACGACGAGTGCCCGGCCTACGAGCGGTTTGGCCGGGTGCTGGCCGAGTACCACCTGCTGGGCACCGATGCCCGCCTCACCGAGCAGCTGATACTCTCGCCCGAGGAGCGCTACCGGGCGCTGCTGGCCAGCGGCAAAACCAAGATTCTGGAGCGCATTCCGCAGCACCTGGTGGCCAATTACCTCGGCGTCACGCCCGTGTCGCTGAGCCGCATTCGGGCGCGGGTGGCGCGGGGGCGCTAGGGGTGGGGCGCTGGATTTTCTTAGCTTTTGTTATCGTCGGGGGGCTAGCGAGGGGCGGAATTTTGGGTATTGATTTTCACCATCCAATTCCCCCGATTACTCCCATGAAATCGCTGCTGAAACTTGAAGAGCTGGCCGAAATGCTGCTGGCCGGGTTTGTGTTCGCCCACCTGCCCGTTGCCTGGTGGGTGCTGCCCGCCACTTTTCTGCTGCCCGACCTGAGCATGCTGGGCTACCTGGCCGGCCCGCGGGTGGGCGCCGCCAGCTACAACCTGGTGCATCACAAGGCCACGGCAATAGCCGTAGGCGTAGCGGGGTGGCTGCTGGGGCTGCCCCTACTGGTGCTGGCCGGCACGGTGCTGCTGTTTCACAGCGCCTTCGACCGGCTGCTGGGCTACGGCCTCAAATACGCCACCGCTTTCCAGGATACGCACCTGGGCCGGGTGGGCAAAGCGCCCGCCGCGACTAGCCCAGCCGCATCGGCCCTACATTTGGGCTATGCAGACGCTCACTAGCCGGCCGCCGATACCTATATACCCGTTTGAGCCAGACGAGCTAAGCGGGAGCAGCTGCTTCTCCCTCGTGCGCTCGGAAGGTGAGCTGCCCTACGAGGCCGACGTGCTGCTGCCGCACCGCAAGGCCTACTATATGCTGGTATTTACGAAGCGTACGCGCGGCCGGCACTGGGTCGATGCCGTGCCCTACGTGCGCCAGGACCACGCGCTGTACTTTTCGAGTCCCAGCCAGCTGCTGGTGAAGGAGGAGCCGACGCCCTTCTGGGGCACCCGGCTCCAGTTCACGAAGGAGTTTTTGGCCTTGCAGCAAAACGCGGCCCTGCGCAGCCTGCCACTCATCCAGAACCCGCACCACGGACACGAATTGCGCCTGCCCGCGGCCGATGAAGCCGTGGTAGACGACCTGCTGCTGAAGCTCGAAGCCGAGTACCAGCGCCCCGGCGAGTGGCAGCACCAGCTGCTGAGCGCCTACCTGCTGGTGCTGCTCACCTACCTGAGCCGGCTGTACACGGAGCAGTTTCCGGGCGGCGAGCCCTCGGCCGACCAGCGGCTGCTAAAAGCTTACCAGGCCCATATCGAGGAAAATTTCCGCGAACTGCACGAGGTGGGTGCCTACGCCGAGCTGCTGCACATTTCGGCGGGGCACCTGAGCGAGGTGGTGAAGGCCCAGAGCGGGAAGTCGGCCATCAAGCACCTGCACGAGCGCCTGGTGCTGGAAGCCAAGCGCCTGCTGTTTTACACGCCGCAGTCGCTCAAAGAGCTGGCCTTCGACCTGGGCTTTTCGGATGCCTCGTACTTCAACCGCTTTTTCAAGCGCGAAACCGGCCAGACGCCGGCCGAGTACCGGGTCAGCATCCGCAAAATGTACCAGTAGTACCGCGAAATGGGTGCCAGCCGCGCCGCCAGGGTAGGGTAATTTTGTGCTGTTAATTATTTGACTAACAGCAACCATGAAAACCGCTCTCATTACCGGCGCCAACAAAAGCATCGGCTTCGAAGCCGCCCGGCAGCTCCTCCAGCAAGGCTACTATGTGTACTTGGGCAGCCGCGACACCCACAACGGCCAGCAGGCCGTCGACCAGCTCAAGGCCGAAGGTCTCACCCAGGTCGAGCCCATCCAACTCGACGTAACGAGCAGCGACTCCATTGCCGCTGCCCGCGCGGCCCTGGGCCAGAAAACGCCGGTGCTCGACGTGCTCATCAACAATGCCGGCATTTTGGGCGGCATGGTGCAGCCGGCTTCGAGCACCAGCCTCAGCACCATCCGGGAGGTGTTTGACACCAACGTATTTGGGGTAATCGGGGTGACGCAGGCGTTTCTCGACCTGCTGCGGCAGTCGCCCGCGCCGCGCATCGTCAACGTCACATCGGGCCTGGGCTCGCTCACGCTGCACACCAACCCGAGCTGGAAATACTACCCGGTGAAGGGTGCCGCCTACCAGCCCTCCAAGGCTGCCCTGAACGCCTACACCATCATGCTGGCCTACGAGCTGCGCGATACCCCGTTCAAGGTGAATGCCGTGGATCCCGGCTATACCGCCACCGATTTCAACCACCACAGCGGCCCCGGCAGCGTGCAGGCCGCCGCCGCCCGCTTGGTAAAAGCCGCCACGCTGGGCCCCGATGGGCCCACCAGCCAGTTTTTCAGCGACGATAACGCGCCGGAAACAGGCATTAGCCCCTGGTAGCCAGGGCGGCGAATCGCACTAAAAACCCAGCCGCTGCCGCCCCCGGTAGCGGCTGGCGGGTTTTGGGGCTGGCGGGTAGGGCGCACTCAGTACCGGGAGAAGCACTCGTTGCAGCCGCTCGTTTGAAGTATTACCCCAGATAAGCTACAGTACCTGGGGCGACGAGTCAAAGCGGTCGAGCAAGCGCAGCAGGTCGGCACCTTTGGTGAGTATGGCGATGCCAGCCTGCCCGGCCGCTTTATTTGTCTGCTGCCGCGGGCCAGTCCTGCGTGCGCGACGAATTTCTGGCTGAAAGCTCCGCTACTCATGCCGGTGCTTACCGACATAGTCAGCCACCGGGCTGGTGGAAATAAGCTGATTGGCTGGATTAGATACCTGGGTGCTTGGCTAATTTTGTGCTGGCCCGCAGGCCGGGTAACTGGGTCGACCGCATCAAGTCCCATCTTTGATGAAGGAAACCCGTATACGGATACCATATGAGTGAAATTGCGCTTGAAACGGAATCGTATGGAGCTATTTATTTAGACTCTGAAGTTCCCTGCATCATTATCCGGTGGTTTGGCTTTGCCAATAGCGAGCAGCTGCACTACCTGATGAATGCAACGCTGGATTACTATATTGCCGAGTGCCGGCATCGGCCCGGCCCATTGGGCTGGATAGCCGATTCGCGCGGCCTCGGGGCCATTAAGCCCAACGACCAGCAGTGGCTGCACACTGATTGGAACCCCCGTACCTATGCGGCGGGCGTACGCTACATTGCCATCGTAGAGGCGGAGAGTGTGTTCGGTAAAATTTCGGCGCAGCAGTACGTAACCAACGTCATGCAGAGTACCGAGTATACTTTTTATACCCGCGCGGTACCCACCCTGGAGGAGGCCAAGGAGTGGCTTAAGGAAGTACTGGCCACGGCACCTAATCCGAATTAATTTAAGTATGCGCCAAGAATTAAAGAGCCCTCTGGGCCGGACGTACCTGGTGATTGAGCCCGACCCTCTCAACCGCTGGATTGACGTAAACTGGATGGGCTACCTTACCAGCCAGAGCATTCAGGCTGGTGCCGCCGCCTACACCGCGGCCCTGGCCAAGTGGGGCTACCACGCGGTGCTCAACGATACGCGCTCGGTGCTGGGCCCCTGGGAGCACTCCATGGATTGGGTGGTGAATACCTGGGCCCCTGAGGCGGCAGCAGCGGGTCTTACCCATTTTGCGATGGTTAGCACCCCCGAGTCGATGGCTGATTTATCGGCCATAAAGTTTTATCAGCAGCTGACCGCCTTCAAAGCAGAAGTGTTTTCTGATATCGAGGAGGCCCGGAGCTGGCTGCGCCAATTTTCGCTCGGCGATAAAGCGTCGGTGGCGTAGCCGCGCAAAGCTGCCTGCGCCCTGCAAAGCCAGTGCTGGTTCGGGATGGCTTAACTGCTTGGCTTCCACCATGATAATTCGTGAGAAAGACAATTGGCTGCGGCTGCTTTTCGTGTGGCACGGCTCGGTGCTGCCCCAGATACTGCCGCGCCTGCTGGCGCTGCTGGTGCTTTCGGTGGGGGTAGTGTTGGGCCACGGGCAGCTAATGCACTACAAGGTGCCGCTCACGGCCGCGCCGTTTACCTTGTTTGGGGTTACGCTGGCCATCTTTCTGGGCTTTTACAACAATGCCAGCTACGACCGCTTCTGGGAAGGCCGCAAGCAGTGGGGCGCGCTGCTGAATACAACCCGCTCGCTGGCCCGGCAGGCGCTCACGCTGAGCAGCCCGCCGGGCGGCGAGCCGGCGGCCCGGCCTTTTGTGCGGCTGCTCATTGCCTTTACCTACGCTCTGAAGCACCAGCTGCGGCATACCGACCCGGCGCCCGACCTGACGCGCCTGCTGCCCGCGCCGCTGGCGCAGGCCGTGCACCAGGCCACCTATCGGCCCATGCTGCTGCTGCTGGAGCTGGGCCGCTGGGTGCAGCAGGGTCGCAAGGCCGGGCAGCTCGACACCACGACCCAGCTGGCATTCGACCACAACTTTAACCAGCTCTCCGACATTGTGGGCGGCTGCGAGCGGCTGGCCGGCACGCCCATTCCGTACACGTACAGCGTCATGCTGCACCGCACGGTGTACCTGTACTGCTTTTTGCTGCCGTTTGGGCTGGTAGATAGTACGGGCTGGCTCACGCCGCTCATCGTAGTGTTCGTAGCCTATACGTTTATGGCCCTCGATGCCATTATGCGCGAGATTGAGGAGCCCTTTGGCACTGGCCCCAACGACCTGGCCTTGAATACTATGAGCCACATGATAGAAGCTACCCTGCTCGAGCTGGCCGGCGAAGCGCTGCCACCGGCACCGGAATATCGCAGTCGCTATATGTTTGACTAGCCGCGGCGGCTACGTAGCCGCTGCGGCCGGGCCTGCCGTATAGGCTGGCTATGATTCCCCTCATCACCCACACGCCCCGCTTGCTTATTCTGGCCGCGAGCCGGGCCCTGCTCACGGCCGAGCTGCACAAGCCGCAGTATTTTCCAACCCTGCTGGGGGCCGCGCTGCCTACCGACTGGCCACCCGGCGAGTACGACCGCGACGCGATGGAGTATTTTCTGGAAAAGCTTACGGCCGGGGGCCGCGATGCGGCGGGCTGGTACAACTGGTACGCGCTGCGCAAAGCCGAAGGCGACATCCCCCGCACGCTGGTAGGCACGGGCGGCTTTATGGGCCCGCCCGATGCGGCCGGTGTAGTTGAGTTGGGTTATTCCATCGCTGCCGACTGGCGCGGGCAGGGCCTGGGCAGCGAGCTGGTGGCGGGCCTGGTGCACCAGGCCGCCGCAACCGGCCTGGTGCACCAGCTGGTAGCCCACACGCCCCCCGAAAACCTCACCTCCCAAAAGGTGCTGCTCCGCAATGGGTTTGCGTCGGTAGGAACCGATGTGAACGGCCGTCTGCGCTTCGAGCGTAGCGTGGAGCCCGCCGTGGTGGAGCAGCCGGCCTGAGCGGCGCAAAACTGCTTAAAACCGGATTTTTAGGTAAAAAAGCAAAATTTGGCTTGCTCGCCCGGCCACGGCGGCCGGGTTAGCGTAGGGGCAGTCTATTCGCCGCCTTATGCTCGTCTCCACTCAATCGCCCGGCACCAAGCGTGGGCCTGCCCCCGGCCACTTCTGGCGTTGGGCCGCCCTGCTGGCCGGTGGCCTGCTGCTGGCCGGGCTGGTGGCGGCCCGGCTGCTTGACCCCTGGCTGGTGCGTAAGCTTGGGCAGCAGGTAAGCCGGCAAAGCCACGGAGCCTATCGGCTGCGCATCGGCGAGCTGCGCGTCGGGCTGTGGAGCCGGAGCCTGAGAATTCATCGCGCCCAACTGGTGCCAGCTCCTGAAAAACCCGGCGGGTGGCCACCCGGCTTGCCGCACGTAAGCTTGTCGGCGGCTGATATTCAGCTGAGTGGCGTAGGCATACTGGCTTTGCTGCGCGGCAGCGTGGTGCCCATCGACAGCCTGGTGGTAAGTGACGTATCGCTGGAGCTGCCGGCTGGCCTGCCCCGGCAAATGGTAGCCGATAAGCAGCCGCTTTATGCCTACTTACCCAAGCAGCTAGCGGGCCTGCGCCTGGGGCTGGTGGCCGTGCGCCACCTGCGGGCCCGCTACGCCGCCGGCCCCGATACTCTGGCCGACGTAAATAGCGCCACCCTGCTGGCCCGCAATGTATTGCTGAGTGCCGCCGGTGCTGCCGATGCGCGCCGCACTGCCTACGCCGCCAGCCTTACCGCCCAGGTGCGCGGCGCGGCCCTGCGGCTGCCCGGCACCGTCGCCGAGCTGACGCAGGGCCGGCTGCGGGCTGGCCGACTGCTGCTCGACTCCGTGCGAGTGGTTACCGGTGGCCGGCAGCCAACCAGCTTGTGGCTGCCCCACCTGGCGCTCAGCGGCTGGCAAACGGCGGTGCTGCAGCATCAGCAGCGCTTTCTGGCCGATTCGCTGACGCTTTACCGGCCGCTGGTGCAGGGGCCGGTGCCCGCCTCTGCGGCCCAGCCCCTGTACCAGCGGCTGGCACCCTATCTGCGCCGGGCCGACCTGGCCAGCCTGCGGGTGCAGGCCGGCCAGGTGCAGGCGGCGGGCGCCGGCCTCAACCCTACGGTGCGCAATATTACCCTGGAGGCCCAGCAGCTGCGCGTAGATGCCGCTGCCGCCCGCGACCCGCACCGCCTGGCCTATGCGCGGGCGTGGCGGGCGGCCACGGGGCTTATCACGGCTACCTACGATGCTCCCTTCTACCAGCTGGCTTGTCAGGGCCTGCGGCTGGATACCCGCCGCCAGCAGCTGAGCCTGCGGGGGCTGGCTATCCAGCCCACCGTATCGGCGGCCGACCTGGACCGGCGCAAGGGCGAGCAATCGGTACACCTCACCGTAAAGCTGCCTGCCCTGCGCCTGCTGGGGCTTGATTTTGGCCGGCTGCTGCGGCAGCATGAGCTGCTGGTTGGCACACTGGTAGCGGAGCGGCCCTGGGTGGAGATTGCCAGCGACGGCCGCGCCCCGTTGCCCCGGCAACCATCTGTCTTCACGCCGCTGGCCGTGCGCCGCGTGCCGCTGCTGGTGAGTATCAATAAGGTGCAGGTAGATGCCGGTACTATCAGCACGCCTTATCGCAGTCCGCGCAGCCCCGTGGTAGGTCACATTATTATCTCTCAGATGAGCGGCGAGCTGCATAACCTCAGCAACGACCCGCGCCGCATGACTAGCAGCCAGCCGCTGACGGGCACGGCCACGGCCTACCTGCAGGGGCAGTGTAAGCTGCAGCTGCAGCTGCGGATTCCGCTGCTCGACCCGCTCGGTCGCCACGAGGTAACGGGCACGTTCGGGGCCGCGCCGTTTGCCATTCTCAACCCTATGATTGGCCCGACGCGGCTGTTCGAGTTTGGCAGCGGCGATTTGAAAACGATGCGCTTTACCCTGCACGCCGACTTGCAAAAGGCCGATGGCACCATGTGGGCCGAGTATTCGGGCCTGCACCTGAAATTTGTCAAAAGCCAGCCCACCGGTATCAAAACCAACCTGCTGACGCGGCTGGAGTCGGGCGTGGCCAATGCCCTGGTTATTCGTGCAAATAACCCGCGCGCCAATGGGCGGCTGGCGCCCGGCCGCCTGCGCACCAACCGCGACTTGCGCTTCGCCGTGTTTGTGCTGTGGCGCCAGGCCCTGGTAAGTGGTCTGCTCAACAGCGCGGGGGTGCCGCAGGCCCTGGCGCAGAAGCTGAGCGAAGGCAAGAACTGAGGCGTGTTATTGGCGGGTAGCCTACTTTCGCGCCATGAGATTCACGCACTTATTGCTGGGCTTACCCGTAGCGGCCCTGCTGGCGGGCATAGCCCGCCGGCCGGCTCCGGCCGAAACCTTCGACCTGCTTATCGAGCACGTAAATGTGGTGGACGTGGCCACCGGGCAGCTGCGGCCCGACCAAACGGTAGCCGTAAAGGCCGGCAAAATAGTGCGGGTGGGGCCGGCGGGCCAGGCCCGCTACCAGGCCCGGAAAAAGCTGGACGGCACCGGCCGCTTCCTGCTGCCGGGCCTCTGGGATATGCACGTCCACTTCCGGGGCGGCGACAGCCTGGCGGCGGCCAACAAAAAAAGCCTCACGCTGTACCTGGCCCACGGCATTACCACGGTGCGCGACTGCGGCGGCGATATCACGCCCCGCATTTTTGAGTGGCGGCGTGAGGAAGACGCCGGCACGCTGGCCGGGCCGCGTATCTTCACCTCGGGCCCCAAAATAGATGGCCCCGGCGCCACCTGGCCCGGCTCGCTCGAAGTGGTGACGCCCGCGCAGGTGAGCCGGGCGCTCGACTCGCTGCAAAAGCTGCGGGTGGACTTTGTAAAGATTTACGACAGCAAGATTTCGGGCGATGCCTACCTCGAAACTATCTCGCAGGCTGAAAAGCGGGGCATGAAAACCACCGGCCACATGCCGTACTCCGTTACGCTGGTCGAGGCGGTAAACCGGGGCCTCGATGCTACCGAGCATCTGTACTATGTGTTCAAGTCCTGTTCAAGTAAGGAAGACAGCCTCACCGCGCTGGTGCGCAACAGCCTGAGTACGCCCAAGCCGCTGGGGCTGTTTGCGATGCTGCCGGCCGTGTACGATACGTATAGTCCGGCCGCGGCCCAGCGCATTTTCCGGCTCATGGCCAGCCACCACACGGCGGCCGTGCCTACACTGGCCATCGGCAAAACGCTGGCCGAACTTGGTGAGAACAACCATGCCCACGACTCGCTGCTGGCCTACATCGACCCCAAAATTCAGGCTACGTATGCCAAGCGCCTGGGTAGCGCCCGGCAGCAGTCGGCCGCGGCCCGGGCATTTACCCAAAAGCTGGAAGCCCGGTTTATGACCCTGGTGCCGCAGATGCAGGCGGCGGGAGTTACAATTCTGGCCGGCTCGGACAGCGGGCCGTTCAACTCGTTTACTTACCCCGGCGCTTCGCTGCAGGATGAATTGGTGCTGCTGGTGCAGGCTGGCCTCACCCCCGCCCAGGCCCTGCGGGCCGCCACGCTCAATGGCGCCGAGTTTATGGGCGTGGCCGCCCGCAGCGGCAGCGTAGCCGAAGGCAAAGACGGCGACTTGCTGCTGCTGGCCGCCAACCCGCTGACTAACATCGCCAACGTGAAGAAAATAGTGGCCGTAGTGGCGCGCGGCAAGGTGTACCAGCGCGCCGACCTGGGCAGGATGATGGCGGCGATAAAAAATAAATAGCGGCGCCTCTTACGCCCGGCCCATCTGTTTGAGGAACGCTACGTGCGAGGCCACGGCGTAGCGCATCTTAGGATATTCCTGGTAAGGCAGCCCAAACTCTTCGCAGGTTTGCCGAATGATTTTGCTCAGCATGGGGTAGTGAACGTGCGAGATTTTGGGGAACAGGTGGTGCTCGACCTGAAAGTTGAGCCCGCCCACCAGCCAGCTAATCAGGCGGTTGTCGGTGGCAAAGTTGGCCGTGGTGCGCAGCTGATGAATGGCCCACTCGTCTTCAAGCTTGCGGGTAGTTTCGTGCGGCGTCGGGAAAGCGGTTTGCTCCACGGTGTGCGCCAGCTGAAATACAATGCTGAGCACAAAGCCGGCTACTGCCGCCATAATCAGAAAGCCGACGAGCCAGTGCATAAGTCCGACAGTATATAGTGGAAGTGCAACGTAAAGACCCAGATTCAGCAGCTTAAAGCCCCAGAAAATGAGGTGGTCGTTGGTCGTCATCGGCTTGAGGGCCACGCTGCCGATGCGGCGGGAGAAATACTTCTGGTAATCGGTAATAAAAATCCAGGAAATGTACAGCAGGCTGTAAAAAAACCCAAAGTACAGGTGCTGAAAGCGGTGGGCGCGGTGGCGCGGCTGCTCGGCCGTCAGGCGCATCCAGGGCCGGATGTCGAGGTCATCGTCGACGCCATCGATGTTGGTGTACATGTGGTGTACGGTGTTGTGCTTGGCATCCCACATGTAGCTGCTGCCACCCAGTACATTGAGGGTGAAGGCGGCAAAGCGGTTGAGCCAGGCATGTCGGCTAAAGCTGCCGTGCGCCCCGTCGTGCATCACATTGAAGCCGATAAGGGCCAGCACGGTGCCCATCAGCACGCATTCCAGCAGGGCCCAGGCCGTCGGCGGCGTAAAGAAAACCAGGTGAATGTACAGGGCTATGAGGCTGCCTACCAGCAGCAGCGCCTTGCCCAGCAGGGCGCCGTTGCCGGTCTGGGCCTTGCCGGTGGTTTGAAAATACTGCGTGGTACGGCGCTTCAGCTCGGCGTGGAAGGTACGCGGAGGAGCAAATTTGGGAAGGAGCATAAAGGAGAGAAAACCAACTGGTTACTCGCAGCGAAACGGCCGCTGGAGCGGGGCCGCATCACCAAAGGGCAGCTACAGCGGACTTCTGCACCTTGCATAAGCCAAATTTCCGGAAGGCAGATACGCAGCTGCCGGCCCGATGGGATTGGCCGGCTGGCTACTTTGCTGCAAACCTACAACGGCAAAGCCCGGCAGTAAGTGCAGAATGGCGTTGGGTAGTTTGCCGCTGCTCGCGTTGGTGGTTCAGCTTATCGGCAGGCAGCCAAGTGGCGGGTTGTGCCGTAGAAGGCCAAGGTTCTCACCATTTTTCTTTCCTGCCATGTATCGCTTTTTGTTGTTTGCCCTGCTGCTAGTGGGCGCGGGGCTGGGCCAGCAGGCCTCGGCCCAAGCTACCAGCGGACTGCCGGCCCGGCCGGTGCCCTTTACCTTCGTGACCGACCAGGGCAACCTGCTGAGCGCAACTGATGCTAAAAAGCTGGACGGCGGCCTGCGCAGCTACGCCGAAAAAACCGGTACCCAGGTGGTGGTGGTAACGGTGCCGAGCCTGGGCGGCCGCCCGGCCGCCGACTATGCCCGCGAGCTGGGCACGGCCTGGGGCGTGGGCCAGCGCGATAAAAATAACGGCCTGGTAGTGCTGCTCAGCGCCCAGGACCACAAAGTGAGTATTCAGCCGGGCTCGGGCCTGCGCAGCTCCATCACGCCGGAGGTGGTAAACCGCGTTATCAGCCAGCAAATGACGCCGGCTTTCAAGCAGGGCAATTACTTTGCCGGCCTGCGGGCGGGCCTCAACACGCTGATGGTAACCGCCAACCCAAGCTCGGACCCGCGCAAGCAAACGGCCGGTACGGCTAGCACAGCCCCGGCTTCGACGGGTGCAGCAGCGGCGGCCACCAGTGGCGAGCTGACCGACAACACGTCCAATACGGCCTCAGCCATGCAGACGTCCTCGGCCCCCGACCCGGCCGGCGTGCAGCAAACCGAAACAACGACGTCGGCTTCGTCGGGCCTCGGTATGGGCACGCTGCTCATCGGGGCATTGGTAGTTGGCGGCATCCTGTGGTTTTTGCTGCGCCTGTTCCGGCGCAACAGCGCCCCGGCAGCTACTAACGGCGGCACCCCCAACTTTTACCCTAATCAGCCCAACCGGCCCGCCCAGCCGAATCAGCCTAATTTTTTTCCTAACCAGGGCGGTAATGCCGGGCCAGGCTATGGCGCACCGGCCCAGGGCAGCAGCGGCAGCGGTATGGGCGGCATATTGGCTACCGGCGCGGCCGCGGCCGCTGGTGCTTACCTCGGCAACCGCATGGCTTCGGGCCACGAGTCGGGCAGCGGAATCGGGCACGGCTTCGATAATACAAGCGGTGCCGGCGCAGCCGGTACTGCAGCCGGAGCCGCCGGCACCGGCGCGGCCGGCGATTATTTCTCGTCGAGAGGCGATAATAATGACAGCACGAGTAACGCCCCAGACTATTTCTCGGGCAACGACTCTAACTCGTCGGGCGATTACTTTTCTTCCGATAACTCGTCGTATGATGATACTTCATCGGGCGACACCGGCGGTGGTGGCTTCGATAGCACCGACGACAACAGCGGCTCGTGGTAGGCTGACCCGCAGCAGTTTAACAACGGGGCACCAACTGCACCTTGATTGAGCCGCCGCCCATTAGTGGGCGGCGGCTTTTTTAACGAGAATATATAGAAAACACAATGCTTTAAAGCTGTAGGAAATATAGCTGCTGGCAGTAGCTTGCGGCGTGAAGCCCGGTGGGCCGCTTTTAGCTAATGCTTTCTGCTTCTATGCGTAATCTGCTACTAATGCTGGCCTTAGTGCTAAGTGTTATGACGGCGCGGGCGGCGTCTCCGGCCGATACGGCCCGTGCCCGGCCCGCCTTTAACGTAGAGGCCGCCACCCAGCACTACCTCGATACCCTGACGCCGGCCCAAAAAGCGAGGTCCGACGCTTATTTTGAAGGCGGCTACTGGCTGCAGCTCTGGAACGTGGTATATGCGCTGGGGGTGGCGGGAATATTTCTGGGCTTGGGCTTGTCGCGCCACCTGCGCGGGCTGGTGGGGCGGCTGCCCCGGCCGTGGCTGCGTACCTGGGCGTACGCGGCGCTGTATCTGCTGGCCTCTTTCGTACTTAGCCTGCCCCTGACGGTGTACGAAGGCTACGTGCGTGAGCACAGCTACGGCCTCTCCAATCTGACTTTCGGGGCCTGGCTGGGCGAAACACTAACCAGCTTGGCGCTGTCGGTGGTATTTGGCAGTCTGCTGGTAGTGGCCTTGTATGCAGCCATCCGGCGCACCGGGCGCAGCTGGTGGCTGTGGGGCACGGCTATTGTGGGCGCTTTTCTGGTTATCTCGGTGGCGGTGGGGCCAGTGTTTATCAGCCCACTGTTCAATAAATACACGGCGGTGCCGGCCGGGCCCGTGCGCGAGGGTATTCTGTCTATGGCTCGCGCCGACGGCGTGCCTGCCGATAACGTCTACTATTTCGACGCTTCCAAGCAAAGCAAGCGCATCAGTGCCAATGTCAGCGGCCTGGGCAGCACTATTCGGGTATCGCTCAACGACAACCTGCTGCGCCGCTGCACACCGGCTGAGATACAAGCCGTAATGGGCCACGAGCTGGGCCACTACGTGCTAAACCACATTCCCAAAATGCTGGTATTCTTCATCGTGCTGCTGGCGGTAGCCTTCCGGCTGGTCGATTGGGCGTTTGGCTGGCTGGTGGCGCGCTATGGGCCACGGTGGGGCATTGCCGGGCTGGCCGACGTGGGCAGCCTGCCGCTGCTGGTAGCCCTGTTTTCGGTGGCAAGCCTGCTGGCTACGCCGCTAACCAATACCATCGTGCGCACGAGTGAGCAGGAAGCCGATATGTTTGGCCTGAATGCCGCGCGCCAGCCCGACGGCTTTGCGGCAGTAGCCATGAAGCTCTCCGAATACCGCAAAATAGCCCCAACCCCGCTCGAAGAAATGATTTTCTTCGACCATCCCAGCGGGCGTACCCGCGTGCAATCGGCCATGCGCTGGAAAGCCGAGCACCTGAGCGACCGCTAGGAATTACGTGGATACCAGGCCGGCACCAAAAAAAGCCCCTGGATGTAAGTAGTAAGGTTCTGCTACTTACATCCAGGGGCTTTTTCGGGGAGCCAAGCCGAGCGTGAAGCCTGGCTAGAACCTGTTATGCACTATTAGCATGCCTAGCGAGCATAATACAGGCGAAAACGACAAAATGCAGCTGTTGCAAGGTCTGGCTCAAGCGTTCGTGGTCGCGGGCCAGTCGCCGGAAGCGGCTGCACCAGGCAAAACTGCGTTCGACCACCCAGCGACGGGGCAACAGGACGAAACCCGTCTGACCTTCGGGCTTGGTTATGACCTGTAAGTCAATATCATGCACGGCGGCCTCGTATGCCGGGTCTTCCCCCGTGTAGCCCTGGTCCCCAAAGCCTACCTGCACGGTTTGGCCCGTAATCTCCTGCACCTGCCGGCACAACTCGCCCACTTGCGCCCGCTCTTGTTCGTTGGCTGGCGTGATGACGACGCTCAGCAACTGGCCCAGGGTGTCGACGGCGATGTGGGCCTTGCTACCCTTGCGCCTCTTTGCGCCGTCGTAACCCGCCCGGTGCCCGCTCTCTGGCGTGCTTTGCAGGGTCCGCCCGTCGAAAATAACGGCCGTGGGCGTGGCCGACCGCCCCAGCAGCACGCGCTGCAACTCGTTCAAATCTTGTACGATACGTTCAAACACGCGAGCATCGCGCCAGCGTTCCCATTGCTGGTAAACGGCCGACCAGGGTGGCAGGTCGCCGGGCAGGTAGCGCCAGGGGCAGCCCGTGTGGGCCAGGTAGCGCAAGCCGTTGAGCAGCGCCCGCAAGGGATGCTCCCGCTGAGGTGCGTCTTCGCGCATCAAACACAAATAGGGGCACACAAAGGCCCATTCATCATCGGAAATGTCGCTCGGGTAATGCGCTACTTTTGCCATGCCCAAATTTAGCTAGAGTACAGAACAGGCTCTAGTGTTTAGGCATCGTCACCTGGGGGCGACCCACTTTGATAACCCCGCGGTGGCCTTTCAGTTGCTGCTTTTTCTGGAAGCGCTTGTGGTAGCGCCAGCGGCCTATTACGCCCATGCGCCGCCAGCGCTTGCGGGCAGCGCCCCGGTGTTTATAGGAAGTGTAGCGCGGCCGATGGTGGCCGGGGCGCGGCCGGGCCCCGGCCGAATAGCTGGTCGCTAAGCTCAGCATTAAAAGTAGCAGCGTAACGAAGCGCAGCATCATAGGTGGCAGAAAAGAAGTGACCGGCGGAGGCTAACGCCGCACCAATGCCGGTAGTACGTACGCACCCGCTTACAGTTGAGGTTGAGCCGCGCCCCTGCTCTTTACTGGGCACTGCCGGCCAGTTGCAGCGGCGGCGCGGCCTCCTCTACATTGGCCGTGCGCGGAAAGGCCAGAAAGTGCGTAACGCGCGGCGGGGTATCGCCCCGATGAAAGCGCCGCACCTCGCCCTCAATAGTCTGGTCGTCGCGGGTGAAGCGGTGGTGCTGGCGCTCGTGCTCGGCCCAGGTGGCTACGTAAAAGAACTCGGTGATGCGCGTAGGCTGGCTCACGTCGGTAAAAACGCCGGCCCGCAGGGCCCCGTCGCGCAGGCGCAGACGGGTAAGCTGCTGGGCCGCCACCCGGAAGGCGGCGTGGTCGGCGGGGGCCACCTCGTAATCTATCATAACCACGACCGGACCATCGTCGGGGTCAATTTCTTCTTCCAGCGCGGGCAGCTGGTCGCTCCACGGCTCGGCCGGCGAAAAGTCGAGGCCCTCGGGCTGGTGCATGGGGAAAGGCAGCGCCAGCGCCAGGCTGGCCAGCATCCAGCCGCCCGCTATCAGCAGGGCAATGAGCAGGCTGGCACGGTCGGCCAGCTCGCCCCACATAATGCTGCCCAGGCTCAGCCCGGCCTGAAATACCAGCATGTACATGCTTACTACCCGCGCCTGCACCCACTTGGGCACGTGCAGCTGCACGCTGGTGCTGAAGCTGGTCATGGTAATAAGCCAAGCGGTGCCCGACAGAAACATGAGCGGAAACAGCCAGTACTCGCCCGGCAGCAGCGCCAGGCCCACATTGGTGCCCACGAACACAAATGAGCCCAGCAGCACGCGCTGGTTGAGGTTGAGCCGGTGGCCGATTCGGCCAATCAGAAAGGCGCCCGATACGGCCCCCGCACCCAGCCACGACAGCATGACGGCATATGAGCCTGATTGCAGATTCAGGCGCCGTGCTACCACCACCGAGAGTAGCGCCCACATGGCGCTGGCCCCAAATGAAAAGGCAAACGTGCGCACCAGCACCGCGATAATGGGTGGCGAATATTGCACATACCGAATACCGGCCCGCAGTGCGCCCGAGAAGTTTTCGGCGGGTCCGCCGTCGTCCTGGCTTTCGCGTCGCCAGCGAAATACTACCATCCAGGTGCCCACAAACGATACGCCGTTGAGCACAAACACCCAGCCCGGCGAGTAGTAGGCAATGATAACGCCGCCCAGCGCCGGCCCGATGGCGCGGGCAATGTTGTTGCTCACCCCGTTGAGGGTAATGGCAAACGGCAGTACCGGCCGGGGCACCAGCTCGGTCGTGACGGTCTGCCAGATTGGCCCGTTCAGGGCCGAGCCCATGCCCAGCAAAAACGTAAAGCCCAACACGTCGATGGCGCTAACCGCCCCCGACAGCGTAAATAAGCCCAGGCCCAGCGCCACCACCGCCATAAAACCCTGCGTAAAAAGCAGGAGCCGCCGCCGGTCGATAAGGTCGCCGATGGCCCCGGCCGGCATACTCAGCAGGAAAGCCGGCAGGCTGGTGGCGGTCTGCATCAGGGCCACCAGCAGGGCCGAGGTGGTGAGGGTAGTGACGAGCCACACGCCGGCCACGTTCTGCATCCAGGTGCCCACGTTGCTGACCAGCGAGGCAATCCAGATGGCCCGAAAAAGGCTGTAGGTAAACGGGGTGCGCAAGCCAGGGCGAGGCCCGGCCGCAGGCGAAGAAAGCGTAGGAGTCATGCTCAAGTAATAAGCCGGTAGCACCTACGAAGTTCGGCCGCGGCCGGGTTATGGCGCGGGCTTGCCGGGGCTTACTTTACCACCAGCTTCCGCACCAGCGCCCCCTGCTTCGAGTCGAGGCGCAGTAAATAGATGCCCAGCGGCAGGTTGCTCAAGTCCAGCTCGCGCGTGCCGGAGGGCACCGTCTGCGGAGCCTGGCGCAGCACTTCCCGGCCCAGGGCGTCGAGCACCGTCAGCGGGGCCGCAGCCAGCGCCGGCTCGGAGGGCGAGCTGATGACAAAGCGTCCGCTTGGGCTGGGGTTGGGCGACACCGTAAGCTGGGCTTGCAGGCCGGCATCGGCGCGCACGGCCAGGCCGGTGCCGATAAACGTGATATCGTCGAGCTGCAGCGCGGTGCCCGCCTGAATGGTCTGGGCATTGCCCGAGGCCGCGTAGATGGTAACCGAGTCGGGCAGGGCGCTGGAAGAGTAGTTAAGCGTAAGCGTGCCTAGGGCATAGCCTCCGGTAGTGGGAGCGAGGGTAGCATCGGCCTCCCCGATTAGCGTAGAAGTTCCGTTGACGGAGCGCGTCAGAACTACCTGAATGGCCGCCTGGTCGGTAGCGGCGCCGGGACCCGTAAGTTTGTAGTAAAACTGCATCTGGGTAGGCCGGGCCGTGTACGGCAAGCCCCCATAGAAATTGTACTGGGCATCAACCGTCACGCGGTTGCCCAACACCAGATAGCCCGGCAATACTACGGAGCCCCCACCATTGGTTGGCAGGCTTTGCGACGTTAGCTTGGCCGCGTAAAGGCCGCTGTGGGCATCCGTTACCTTGGTTACTGTGCCGGTGTTGTAGTAGCTGCCGGCCGGAATCTGGTTGATGGCCGCCAGAATATTGTCGGTGGTCTGCCAGTTTACGGGCGCTTCCACCGTATTCGTGGTAGCCCAGTTCTCAAACCCATTATTGGGGATGTTCTGGGCACTGGCCAGGCGGCTGGTACCCAGCACCAGCAGCAACAGGGCGAAGGAGTATGTGAATGTTTTCATATATAGTAAATTTATATTTTTGGTGAGCCGGTGCTGAGGCCGGCATTCACTTTAGCAAGCGCAAGTTTGGCGTGGCAGGGTAAGCATTTTATGAATTTTTATTTTTGTAGCCACTGACGTAGATATTGATACACTTCTACATTATAAAGCAGGCCGCCGTGGTGCTGCCCGAAGCGGGCAGTACGCACGGTGGTGCCGGGCGGCAGCTCAGTTTCGTCGCTGAACTGCCGGCCCCGGCCGCTGGCCGCGCCCACCAGGCCATCGCCAAAATATTCGCGCAAAAGCTGGGGCCGGCCGGCGCGCAGCCAGTCGCCCACCAGCACGTGGTAGCGCACGCCGGGCAGCAGCGGCACCACCGTGCGCGGCCGTGGCAGGGCCGGGTCGTCGGGCTGCTGCCAGTCCTCATCCACCAGCAGGGCCTGGCCCAGGTCTTTAATGCCGTTGGAGCGCCGGGCAATGGCCTCGCTCACGAAGCGGGTGGGGAAGAGGTTGATGCGCCGCAGCAGGCGCTCGACCAGCTGGCCGTTTTGCTCCAGGTACGAGCCCTCGTGCGGTACGCCCAGCAGAAAAACTGACCGCAGGTGAGTCAGCCAGGGCGATTTTTCGGGGAGCGCCTGCCTTTTGCTGGTGGTGTTGTGGGCCGGCAGCTCACTGCCATAGTAGCCTGCCGAGCGAATGATGAGCCCGCCCATGCTGTGGCCCACCAGCACCAGCTCGCCCACGGCTTCGGGATAGGTTTCGACCAGCTCGGTAAGCAGCCGGCTGAGGGAACGGCCGTTTTCGGAGATGTGCAGGCCCGAGTTGTAGCGTAGGTAGAGCGGCCGGCAGTTGGTTTCGGCGGCCAGGCGGGGGCCGTAGCGCAGCGGCCCGCCCGCTTCGTCCTGAAAGCCGGTTTGCCAGATAAGCTCGTCGCCCATGAGGCCGTGCACAAACACGACGGTTTGCTGGTTGCGCTCGCTCAGGCCCAGCTCGGCTACCGGCACATCGTGGCCGCCGCGCCGGAAGCTCATGGCAATGGCGCGCGGGTCGTGGCGGGCGGCCAGCTGGTCACCCAGCGCCCCATTCAGCACGGGCTGAAAAAAATGCTGATGCGCCCGCCCGGCCTGGTAAAGCAGCGTGGCGCCGCGCACGGGCAGCAGGGCCGTGCGGGCCAGGGCAGTAAGGGTGCGACGCAGCATAAGCAGGCAGGAAATGAAAGAAAAAGCGACGGAAGTAAACAGCCGAACAGCTCAGAAGGTAGCAGGCATACGCGTAACCTTGCGCTATACGCGGCTTTTCCGTTGCGCTGGCAACTAAAATTCCGGGGGTACGTCCAAGAGTATTGGCGGCCGGGCCGCATCTTTGCACCTGATAAACTACCCGCTCTCAGCATGAACTTCTCTTTTCGCCCTGTCCTGGCCATTTTACTGCTGGGCAGCTCTGCTACTTTGCTCACCGCCTGCGACTACGCCTCGCTCAGCCCCGGCAAAAACCCGCAACACCAGGAGGGCTTCACCAACCCCAACGGCTATACCAATGCCGATATCAACCGCGACAGTATTAATAATAAGCAGACCGTGACCAAGCCCGTGGGCGTGGGCTCGGCCACGGCCATCAAAAAAGGCTCGGTGCAGGATAAGCTCAACTCGGCCCCGTCCGGCAACAGCGCCTCGTCGCCCCAGGATGCCAGCGGCAAGCCCGCCCCGGCCGACCAGGCCCAGCCCAAAAGCACTATGTAGCCGGCCACAAGCTAGCTTATACCCAAAGAGCCCACTGCCCACCGGCAGCGGGCTCTTTGGTCTTTGGGGCGGGTGCTGCTTAAAGCGGCGCGGGTAGCTGCCCCGGCCGGGCGTAGCCGAAGCGCACCGGCGGCGCCACCGCGTGGTAGCCATCGAGGCCCGAGATGGCAGCTTCGCCCAGCGCGGCCAGGTCGAGGGTGCCGTCGGGCCGCAGGGCTTCGGGCCGCAGGTATACGTGCTCGACGGTGCCCACCAGCAGCAGCGTACCATTGAAAATGGCGTGCTCTTCGCGCAGCCGCAGCCCGATGCTGAGCGGGCTCTCCGCGACGTAGGGAGCCGGGAAGCCGTCGCGGAAATCGGCCGTGAAGCCGCAGGCCTCAAACTCCGACACGTCGTCGCCAAAATTGGCCGAGGTGTAGTGGGCCTGCGCCGCCAGGCTCAGCGGCACGTGGTTGAGGGTGTAGCAGCCAGCATTATCCTTGATGTTCTGGTAGGTATGGCGCGGCACGGTGGTGGGGCGGGTTACCATACCCAGCACGGCCGGGTCGGAGCCCAGGTGCAGCACCGAGCTGAAAATGGCCAGGTTGGTGCGCCCGTCGGGCGCGGCCGTGCCCACGAGGTTGGCCGGCTTGTAGCCCGGCAGGCCATTGACGAGGTTGAGCCGGTAAATTTTGTCGAAAGCCGCAATATCGGCGGCGGTAAGGTGTTGCATTATATAGTAAATACTTAATGTTTTGAATGAATTGGCCGGGAGTGTTACCTACTCGGCCAGGGGCTCCACGACCAGCGGGCCGGCCCCTACGTACGTTTTTTCCGTGAGGCGCGTGGCTACCAGCGCAAACAGAACCACGTTCACGGCCATTAGTCCCACAAAAAACCAGTAATAATTGGCCCCCTGAAACCGGGCAAAAAAGCCGCCTCGCGCAATGCTGCTGTTCATCAGGGCCAGAAAATAGTTGCCACCCGCGATGGTGAGCAGCCACAGCGAGGTCATCAGGCTTTTGAAGGCCGGTGGCGAGTGCGTGTAGGCGTATTCCAGGCCCGTAACGGCTACCATAATAGTGCCGCCCGCTACCACCAGGTACGCCAGCACCTGCCACCACACCGAGGGGCTGCCGCCCACATCGAGGCCGTGCTGCACCCCGGCGATGATGCACATAGCCAGCGCCACCAGCACCATGCCCGTGCCCATGCGCCGCAGCGGCGTGGCCCGCACCCCGCGCCGCTCCAGGGCGGGGTAAATGCGGTAGGTGAGCAGCGGGTTGAGGCCGATGCCAAACACGATACCCAGAATCTGGAGCTGCTCGGGCAGCGGGGCGTAGCCGGGCCACAGCTGGCGGTTGAGGTGGGCGGCTTGCAGCACCCACTCCGACACGCTCTGGTCGTACAGCGCCCACAGCACCGGGATAAACAGAAAGATGACGCCCACCCGGCGCAGCGCGGCGCGGTCTTCGCCGGGGCCCAGCGTCTGGCGCAGGCCGGCCAGCAGGCCGGTGGGCGGGCGGCGCACGTAGTGCCGGCGGCCCAGCCAGAAGGTGAGGGCCGCCGCGCCCATCAGCAGGCCGGGCACGCCAAAGGCCCAGGCCGCCCCGGCGCGGGCGTACAGCTCCGGGATAAAGGCCGTGGACAGCGCCGCGCCCACGTCGATGGCCAGCTGAAACCAGCCGTAGGCCTTGGGCAGCAGGTGCGCGTTGTGCTGGTCGAACTGGTCACCCAGGTTAGCCGTCACGCTCGATTTGATACCGCCCATGCCGATGGCAATCACGAACAGGCCCGCCCGAAAGCCCGCCAGGTTGTCGGTGTACGCGGCCAGCAGCGCGTGCCCGCCGCAGTACAGCATGGATAGATAGAGAATAACGCGGTACTTGCCCAGCACCCAGTCGGCCAGCAGCGCACCCAGCACCGGCAGGGCGTAGCCCAGGGCCGCAAACGAGTGCACGAAGTCGTTGGCGCGGGCCTCGGCGCCGGCCGTGAGCCCGGCGCTGTGCGAAGGGTTGAAAAACTGCGCCACCAGAAACGTGGGCAGGATGGCTCGCATCCCGTAGTAGCTGAAGCGCTCGGCCACCTCATTGCCAATAATAAACGGAACGGCTTTGGGAAAGCGGGCAGCTAAAGTAGCAGTGGGCATAGGGCAGGGCCGGCCGGCGAGGCAGCAGTGCCTGCGGCTTTCGTAGCCCGGCCCGTGCCCCATCGCGGCGGAGCAATTTACCAGAAAATTAGCCGCTTAGCTCGTCGGCAGCCGGTCGAGGCACAGGCGGTTGTGCTGCAGGTGTGCTACCAGCGTGATAATATAGAGGCCATACAGCAGCTGGTCGCCCACGAGGCTCCATTTTTCGAGCAGGCTACTGCCAAATACCAGGCTGATAATCACCAGCATGGCTGCCACCAGCGCCGGCCGGGTAAGCAGGCCGGGTACCAGCAGCAGGCCAATTCCGCCCTCCACAAACGGCAGTACCGTGGCGAATGCGCTCACCAGGCCCGGCGGCAGGGGCGAGGCGGCAAACTCTTTTAGAATGCCGGCCCGGAAAACCGGCAGCTTCGGCAGGCGCACCAGGCCGTGCATCAAAAAGTTAACGCCCAGCAGCAGGCGGCCCAGCACAAAGGCTAATTCAACGTTCGTGAGTCTCATAAGGGAAAAGCTTCGCAACTTGGCTGGCCTTACGCGCGCAGCCGTCCGGGCGTTCGCCTGGTCCGCTTCTCCCCCGAGCTGGTTTTTATGTATAGCTATCCCAAAAAATTACTGGTATGCGTAGCGTTGGCGCTTCCCCTGGCGGCAGGGGCACAGGCCACGGCTACGCCCCTTTCGGAGGCAGGCCGGGCCTTGTTCGCCAGCGCGCCGGTGCCGCAGCTGGTGGCCCGGCAGTTTGCCTTTACCGAAGGCCCGGCCGTCGACCGGCAGGGCAATATATTCTTCACCGACCAGCCCAACGATAAAATCTGGAAATACGGCACCGACGGCCGGCTCAGCGTTTTTCTGAGTCCGGCCGGGCGGGCCAACGGCTTGTATTTCGATAAGAAAGGCCGCCTCATTGCCTGCGCCGACGGCCCGGGCCAGCTGTGGGCCATCGGCCCCGCAGGCCAGGTGCAGGTGCTGGTGACGGACGCGGCCGGCCGCCGCCTCAACGGCCCCAACGACGTATGGGTGAGCCCGGCCAACGGCGTCTATTTCACCGACCCGTACTACAAGCGCGACTATTGGGATGCCGCGCGCCCGGCGCCCATCGAGCAGTACGTGTACTACCTCGCGCCCGGCGGCACGCAGCCCGTGGTCGTGGAAAAGACCCTGCAAAAGCCCAACGGCCTCATCGGCTCGCCCGATGGCAAGCTGCTGTACGTGGCCGACATTGAGGGCAACAAAACCTATCGCTACCGCCTGGGCAGCAAAGGCGAGCTGCTGGATAAGCAGCTCTTCGTGGCGCAGGGCTCCGACGGTATGACCCTCGACGAGCGCGGCAACGTGTACCTCACCGGCCAGGGCGTTACCATTTACAGCCCGGCCGGCGAGCGCCTGGCCCACCTCGACGTGCCCGCCGCCTGGACGGCCAATATCTGCTTTGGCGGACGCGATATGCGCACGCTGTTCATCACGGCTTCGGAGGCCGTTTTTACGGTGCCCATGCTGGTGCGCGGCATCCGGTAGGCCGGGCCGGCCGCTAAACCGAAGTAGCCGAAAATGAGTAAGTAAGCGGTAATCTGGTAAGGCTTTCACTTAGTTACCCGCTATCGTATGAAAACTACTTTTCGCCGGCCGGCGGCTGCCGGCTACCTGGGCGGCTGGCTGGCGGCCGCCGCTCTGGGTGCGGGCCTGCTGCAACTGCAACCCGCCCATGCGCAGCTGCCCGCGCCGGCTACCGTCACGCTTACGGTGCCGGCCGGCCTGGCCAGCTCGCCCTTCAATACGCCTCGCTCAATGCAGGTGCCGGCGGGCTTTACCATTGCCGTGTACGCGCGGGTGCCGGGAGCGCGGTTTCTGGCCATTACGCCCGATGGAAATTTATTGGTGTCGCAGCCCGGCGCGGGCAAGGTGGCGCTGGTGCGGCCCGGCAGCGCGGGCGGCGCGCCGGTGATAACGGACTTTGTAAGTGGTCTGCGCAACCCACACGATATGGTATTTCACACCATCGGCAGCACCACGTACCTCTATTTATCTGAGAGCAACCAGATAAACCGTTACGTGTACCATGCCGGCGACCTCACGGGCCAAAGCCGGCAGGTTATCATTACGGGTCTGCCCGATGCTAGCACGCCCGAGCTGCAAGGTGCCTACGCGCACGCTCTCAAAAACCTGGCGCTCGATGGCAACGACAAGCTTTACGTGAGCATTGCTTCCAGCTGCAACGCCTGCCTGACGGATACGCAGAGCGACCCCATTCGCGGGGCCATTTACCAGTACGACGCCGATGGCAGCAACCGCCGCCTCTTCGCGCGCGGGCTGCGCAATGCTGAGGGGCTGGCGTTTATTCCGGGTACCAATACCCTGTGGGTGGCGGTGAATAACCGCGACAATACGCCGTATCCGTTCGACGATGGCACCGGCAAGTACGGGCAGGTTATCCCGGATTACGTCGACAACCACCCGCCCGACGAGTTTACCAAAGTAACCGATGGGGCTAACTACGGCTGGCCGTTTTACAATCCCAACCCCGATACCAGCACCGGCCTGGACAATATGCCCTTCGACCGCGACTACGACTGGAACCGCGACGGCCATGTGGACGTGAGCACCATGACGCGCATCAGCAAAGGCATTCAGGCGCATTCGGCGGCACTGGGCCTCACTTTTTTGCAGGGCACCCGGTTTCCGGCGGCCTACAACAATGCCGCCGTGATAGCGCTGCACGGCTCCTGGAACCGCCAAACGCCGACGGGCTACAAGGTTATCTATTTCCCCTGGGATGCTGCCACCCAAACTCCCGGCGCGCAGGCCGACCTGGTAACAGGCTTTATCGACGGCAGCGGCGCCTGGGGCCGGCCCGTCGATACGGCCGTTGACCCGCAGGGCCGGCTCTTTATTTCCGATGACCAGAGCAGCACCATCTACCAGCTCAGCGCGCCGGCCGGGGCGCTGGCTACCGCGGGCGCAGCCGCGCCGGCCAGTCTGGCCCAGCTGTATCCTAACCCCACCAGTGCCGGTGCTACCACGCTCGACCTTACGGGCCTGCCCGCCGGCACCTACCGCGTAACGCTGCTCGACCTGCTGGGCCGCGTTGTGCAGCCGCCGGCAAACTGCCTCGGCGGCACCCGCGCTTTAGTAGCGGCATCTTCGCTGGCGCGTGGCACCTACCTAGTGCGGATTCAGGGCGAGCAGCTTGGACAGGTGCTGCGCCTGGTGCGGAATTAACTTCCCCCACGCATATTTTTTTAAGCCCTGCTTTATGCCTGCGTAGATTTTTGGTTAAAAAGATATTAATAATATAGAGGTTTACTTATGGTCCAGGTTGCGGCGTGCGGTCGGGGTAGCCGTTGGCCGGCGCTGGCCGTACCATCCTTTCCGGCGGTGCCTGCGGCGGTGCCGGCTTTCGTCTTTCCACTTTTAGTTAGCTGCCTATGTTATCCAACCACGCCTCGCGGGCCAGTACGCCCGACTTTATGCCCGTTGTAGCCGGGCTGTACGCGCTGCGAAACATATTCGTAAACCTCTATTATGTAGAAGCCGAGCCCACGGCCGGGCAGTCGCGGGCTTCCTGGGTGCTGATTGATGCCGGCCTGCCGGGTGCTGCCTCCAAAATCAGGCGGCACGCCGAAGAGGTATTCGGGCCCAACAACCCGCCGGCGGCCATTATCATGACCCACGCGCACTTCGACCACGCCGGCGGCCTCGACGGGCTACTCGACGCCTGGCCCGATGTGCCGGTATATGCGCACCCGCTGGAGCTGCCTTACCTCACCGGCCGGTCGAGCTATCCGCCGCCCGACCCTACCGTGGGCGGCGGCCTCATGGCCTGGAGCTCGTTTCTCTACCCCAAGCACCCCTACGACCTCGGCAACCGGGTGCACGCCTTACCCGCCGATGGCAGCGTGCCCGGCCTGCCCGGCTGGCGCTGGGTGCACACGCCGGGCCACACGCCCGGCCACGTCTCCTTTTTCCGCGATAGCGATAAAGTGCTGGTGGCCGGCGATGCCTTCACGACCGTGGTAGGCGAGTCGGGGTTGGCTACGCTCACGCAAAAGCAGGTGGTGCACGGCCCGCCCGCGTATTTCACGCCCGACTGGGATGCGGCCCGCTTGTCGGTGGCTACGCTGCTGAGTCTGGCCCCTCAGGTAGCGGCCACCGGCCACGGCATTGCCATGCACGGCGACGAGCTGCTGCAACAGCTGGAGCAGCTGGCCGTAACTTTCAATGAGGTGGCCCGGCCCAAGATTGGCCGTTACGCCCACGAGCCCGCTACCGCCGATGCCAGCGGGGTTCGCTCGGTGCCGCCCCCGTTGGTAAGCCCCTGGCTGAAAGGTGTGGCCGTAGCCGGCCTGGCCCTGGCGGCCCTGGCCCTGGCGGGTACTGGGAAAAAGCGCAAAAAGGAAAAGAAAGTCTATCGGGCTGCTTACCGCGATAACCCGGCCCGGCCCACGCCGGCGAAGCGCTGGTAAGGAGTATGAAAAAAGGCGGGCAATTGCCCGCCTTTTTTCATACTCCTTACCAGTGGGTTATTTCTGCGTGGCGGCCCAGGCGTCCATCTTCTTTTCCAGCACCGCCAGCGGCATCGAGCCATCTTTCAGCAGCTCGTCGTGGAAGTTGCTGAGCTTGAACTTGCTGCCGAGCTGCTGCTCGTATTTGGCGCGCAGCTCCCGGATTTTAAGCTGGCCGATTTTGTAGCCCAGCGCCTGGCCCGGAATGGCCATGTAGCGCTCGATGGCCGACGTAGCTTCGTCGGGCGTGGTGCTCAGGTTATTGAGCAGGTAGGCAATGGCCTCTTCGCGGCTGAGCTGGCGCGAGTGCAAACCGGTATCGACCACCAGGCGCACGGCGCGCAGCATCTCATCGCCGAGCGCGCCCATGCGCTGGTAGGGGTCTTTATAGAGACCCAATTCTGACCCGAGGCTTTCGCAGTACAGCGCCCAGCCTTCCACGTAGGCGTTCTGGCCGCCGAAGCGGCGGAACTTGGGCAGGCTGGTGTTTTCCTGCTGCAACGAAATCTGGTAGTGGTGGCCCGGAATGGCTTCGTGCAGAAACAGCGACTCCATGCCCGAAGTAGTGGCAAACTTGGTGGCATCCGGAATCGGCACGTAGAAAATACCCGGCCGCGAGCCGTCCGGCGAGCCCTGGTTGTACTCGGCCGAAGCGGACGCTTCGCGGAATTTCTCGGTTTCGCGGATTTCAAACGGGGTTTTGGGCACGCGCCCGAACATCGTTTTCAAGTTCGGCAGCATCCGCTGGTGAATGTTCTCGAAGGCGGCCAGCACCTGCTGCGGCGTTTTGAAGGGCCGGAATTTGGGGTCGGTGTTCAAGTACTTGAAGAAGGCCGGCAGGTCGCCTTTAAAGCCTACCTCGGTCTTTATCTTTTCCATCTCGGCCCGGATGCGGGCCACCTCGGCCTGGCCAATCTGGTAGATTTCGGCCGGCGTCTTGTCGGTCGTCGTTTCGTACTTCACGTCGAAGGCGTAGATGTCCTTGCCACCGGGTATCGCGTCGATGCCGCTCGTGGGGCGCGACTTAGGCAGGTACTCAGTTTTCATAAACGTCCCCATTTTCTGGTAAGCCGGTACCAGCTCGGTCAGGATGGCCTTTTTGTAGGCGTCGGTCAGGCGGGCTTTGTCGGCGTCCGAAAAGTCTTTCGGCAGGCGGGCTATCGGGCCGTAGTACAGGCTTTTGGTGGGGTCGGTCACCACGATGTCCTTGGCCGTGAGCTGCGGAATCATGCGCACTACCAGGGCTTTGGGCAGCACCACCCCGGCTTTCAGGCCGGTGCGGAAGTTGGCAATGGCCGAGTCGGTCCAGGCCGTGAAGCCGTGCACCCGGCCCAGCCAGTTGTCGTAGTCCTGCACCGTCTTGAACGGCTGGTTGCCCTGGCCCGAGCCGTACTGCCCCAGCGTGATGGGCAGGCCGTAGAACTGGTTGGCCGGCAGCATCCAGGTGTTGAGCTTGAGCCCCGCCAGCCCGTGGTTCATCTCGTAGGCGAAGATGTCGTAGCTGATTTTATCATTGGCGTTGAGCTTTTCGCGGTCAAATTTCTGGAGTTGGGTGAGGTAGCTCTGGTAGAAGCTGCGCAGCGTGTCGCGGAAAGCGCGGGTCTGGTTGTTGGGCAGCTGGTTGTTGTAGCGGTTGTCGCCGTAGGCCGTGGCATCGAGCGGAAACAGCTGCGAGTTTTTCTCCCAGTAGCGGTCGAACAAGTCGTTGAGGCCTTTGTCGCCGGTCGTGGCACTCACTTCCGCCTGCGTTTTATCAGCAGTAGAACCCGACTGACAGCCGGTGAGCCACAAGGCTGCGGCCACCACGGCCGCTTGCGTAAAATATCTCATGAATAAAAAATGAAGTGAAGCAGCTGGCTGCCAGTTGGGTGGGTACTGTCGGGCAAAGATGGCAGCCGATAGCGAAAGCGCCACTACCTAACTGGCTCGATACAAGAAAGGCCCCGGCGTGTGCCGGGGCCTTTGCTTTAGTAGATTGATAATATATGATAAAGTATATATTATCCCGTAGTCTACTGCCGTATCAGGCGGCGCGAGCTGGTGCCATCAGGCGTGGTAGCGCGCAGCAGGTACACGCCGGTAGCCAGGCTATGCAGGTCGAGGCTGGTAGTGGTGGTGCCAGCCGCCAGCGTCGTGGTGTACACCGGCTGGCCGAGGGTGTTGAGCACCGTTAGCTGCGTGGCGTGGGCCTGGGCCGGCAGGTCGAGGCGTAGCTGGCCATCGGGCGTGGGGTTGGGGTAGATGGTAAGCTCAAGGGTGGCCTGACTGCCCAGGGCGGCCGTGACGCCAACGGTCACCGCGGCCGATGCCGGCGATGCGCAGCCGGCGGCCGACGTTACCACCACCGTGTAAGAGCCATTCTGCGTCACGCTGATGCTGGGGCCGGTGGTACCGGGCAGCAGCGTACCATTGCGGTAGAACTGGTAGCTGGCCCCCGGCACCAGCGGTGTGCTGAGCGTGCTGCCCGTGAGCGTGAGCACTGGTTGGGCAGGCAGGGCATTGATGGTGAGCGTAGTAGTGCTGGTTATGGCCGCGCAGCCGCCGCCGGCCGCTACCGTATTGGCAATGGTATAAGTGCCGGCCTGGCTGGCGCCCAGGTTGACGGCACCTGTGGTAGGGTTCAGGCTAAGGCCGGCCGGCGAGGCCGAGTAGGTGCCGGCGGTGCTGCCGCTGCCAAGCGTGGCCAGGGCCGTGCCGGTGGCGCAATAGCTGGCCTGCGCATAGCTGAAGGCCGCCGTGGCCGGAGCCGTGATGGTGACGCTGGCCGTGCCGGTGCTGGCGCAGGGGCCGGCTACCGAGTAGGTTACGGTGTAAGTGCCGGATGCGCTGGTGGCAGGCGTAATTGCGCCGGTAGTGGCATTGATGGTCAGCCCGGCCGGGGCACTAAACGTGCCGCCCGCCGTGCCCGTGATGGTCGGCGTTACGGGCGTGCCGCTCTGGCAGAAGCCAGCGGCCGGGTAGCTGAAGGTAGCCGTGGTGGCGGGGTTCACCGTCACGGCTACCGCGGCCGAGGTGCTGGTGCAGCCGCTGGCATTGCTTACGCTGACAGTATAAAGGCCGCTGGCGGTGGCCGCATAGGTAGCGGCCGTGGCCCCGCTGATGGGCTGGCCATTGAGCAGAAACTGGTAAGTGCCGCCGCCCGTGGCCGTGAGCACTACTGCGCCCCCGGCGCAGAAAGTGGTGGGTCCGCCGGCCGTAAGTGTGGCCACCGGCGCGGCGTTAATGGTGAGCGAAGCCGTGGCCGACACGGCCGCGCACGCCCCCGAAGCCCCGATGGTATTGGTGACGGTGTACGTGCCGGGCTGGCTCTGGCTCAGGTTAACAGCGCCGGTAGAGGCGTTGAGGGCCAGGCCCGCTGGCGCGGCCGAAAACAAGCCCGCGCTGCCGCCACCGGCGTAGATGGGCGCTACCGTGCCCGTAGTACCGGCACAGTAGCCCGCCGTGCCCGGATAGCTGAAGGTAGCCACCGGCGCGGCCGTTACCGTGAGGGCGAGCGTAGTGCTGGCCGGGCAGGGACCGGCTACGGTGTACGTAACGGCATAGGTGCCGGCCGTGCTGGCGCTCAGGTTGAGCGTGCCAGTGGCCGGGTCGATGCTCAGGCCGGCGGGCGTGGCCGTGAAGCTGCCGCCCGCCGCGCCGGTAATAGTGGGCGTGGCGCTGGCCCCCGAGGTGCAGAACGTAGAGCCCTGCGCAAAGCTAAAGGCGGCGCTTGGCGTGGTCACAATGGTTACGCTGGTTGTGGTGCTGCCGGGGCAGGGGCTGCCGCCGACGTAAGTAATGGCGTAGGTGCCGGGCTGACTCTGGCCCAGGTTAATCGTTCCGGTGCCGGCATTCAGGCTTAAGCCGGCCGGACTGGCCGTAAAGGTGCCGCTGCTGGCTCCGCCCGCTACGGTGGCGCTGGCCGTGCCCGCCCCCTGGCAGAAGCTGCTGGCCGAATAAGTGAGCGTAGGCGTGGCAATGGGATTTACGGTAATGCTGATAGCCGCCGAGGTGGCCGCGCAGCTGCCGCCATTTGTAATGGTAACGCTGTATGCGCCGCTGGCGGCGGCCGAATAGGTGGCAGCCGTGGCCCCGCTGATGGGCTGGCCATTGAGCAGAAACTGGTAGGTTGCGCCCGCCGCGCCGCCGTTAGCCGTCAGCAGCACGGCGCCGCCCTGGCAGAAAGTCGTCGGGCCGCTGGCGGCCAGCGTTGGTACCGGCACCGGACTAATACTCACCTGCGCCGTGGCCGTAGCGGCCGGGCACCCACCGGCGGCCGCTACCGTGTTCGTTACAGTGTAAGCGCCGGGCTGGCTCTGCGTCAGGTCGATGGCGCCGGTGCTGGCATTGACTACCAGCCCGGCCGGGCTGGCCGTGAAAACACCGGCCGTGGCTCCGGCCGCCAGCGTGGCAGCGGGCGAGGCACTGCCCGCGCAATACATAGCCGCGCCGTAGCTGAAAGTAGCTACGGCCGGGGCGGTAATGGTAAGCGTTTGGGTGCTCGTGCTGGGGCAGGGACCACTTACGCTGTAAGTGATGGTATAGGTGCCCGGCCGGCTCTGGCCGGGGTTTACAGCCCCGGAGCCGGCATCGAGTGCCAATCCGGCCGGGCTGGCTGCAAACGTGCCACCCGCCGTGCCCGTGATGGTTGGGGTAGGAGCACTACCTGCATTCTGGCAATAGGCAGCGGCCGGATAGGTGAAAGCGGCCGTAGTAAGCGGATTCACCGTTACGCTCACCGCGGTCGAGGTGCTGGTGCAGCTGCCCCCGTTGCTGATAAGCACGCTATACGCGCCACTGGCCGTAGCCGAGTATGTGGCCGCCGTGGCGCCCGCAATGGGTTGGCCATTCAGCAAAAACTGATAGGTACTGCCCGTGGTGCCGCCGCCCGCCGTGAGCAGCACCGCGCCGCCCTGGCAAAAAGTGGTCGGCCCGCCCGCCGCCAGCGTAGCCACCGGCTGGGCCGTCAGCGTTACGCGGGCCGTGGCCGTTACCGGCGAGCAGCCACTGGCCGCCCCCACGGTGTTGGTGACGGTATAGGTGCCGGCCTGGCTCTGGCTCAGGTCGATAGCCCCGGTGCTGGCATTCAGGCTCAGCCCGGCCGGGCTGGCGGTGAAGCTACCCGCCGTAGCCCCGCCCGCCAGCGTGGCGGCCAGCGTACCCGAGGTGCCCGCGCAGCCGGTTGCCGCAGCGTAGCTGAAGCCCGCCGTGGGTGGGGCCGTAATAACGACCGTAGCGGAGGCGCTGCCGGGGCAGGGGCTGCCCGCGGTGTACGTAACAGTATAAGTACCCGGCTGGCTCTGCGCCAGGTTGATAGCGCCCGTCGTGCTGCCCAGGCTCAGGCCGCCCGGCGTGGCCGTGAAGCTGCCGCCCGTGGGCGACACGGCCGGAACGGGCGTAGTAGCACCGCTCTGGCAGTAGCTGCTGCTGCCGTAGCTGAGCGTGGGCACCGTGACGGGGTTCACCGTGACGGGAATCGTATTCGATGTTTCCGAGCAGGTATTCGGGTTATACACTATCACGGCGTAGTTGCCGCTGGTCGTAACGCTGTACGCTGCGCTGGTAGCGCCGGGTATCTCTTCCCCGTTGCGGGTAAACTGGTAGGTGTAGTTGTTGGCGTTGCCACTCACCGAGGTAGAAAGCAGCACGGAGCCGCCCTGGCAGAATACGGTACTGCTGCCCGCCGTCAGGCTCACAATATCGTTGGCCGTCACGCGCACTACTACCGACGACGACGTGGCCGAGCACCCAAAGGCATCCGTCACGCGCACCGAGTACGTGCCGTTGGTCGTCACGGTGGTGGTGTAGGTTTGGCCGGTAGCCCCCGCAATGTCGCGGCCGTTCAGCAAAAACTGGTAGGTATAGCCTGGGCCGCCCGGCCCCGCCACCAGGTAAATGGTGCCCCGCGTACAAAAAGTAGTTGGCCCGCTGCTGTTGATGGTGGCCGTAGGGGGCTGGTTTACCGTCACGGTGGCCTCGGTAGAAGCTACGGTTGTGCCACTGTTATTGCGGACCAGGGCCCGGTATTTGGTGGTTTGCGTCAGGTTGGAAAAGGTATAGGTGCTGGCCGCGCTGTTGGCAATGTCCACGTAGCCGCTGCCCGCATCCTGCTGAAATTTAAGGATGGTGCCCGAGTAGCCCGTCAGCGTCAGGGTGCCCGAGTTGAAGCCCGTGCACACCGTGGTAGTAGTCGGGCTCAGCGTGCCGCCCGTGGGGTCGGTGGTTTGGGCCAGCAGCGAGTGCGGCCCGAGGGCCATCAGCAGCCAGCCCAACAGGGTGTACAGCCAAAAATACCTCCCGTAGTGTAGCGTGTTTTTCATGAGAAAGAATGGAGAGTGTGAACCGGCCAGCCCATGCAGCAGGCTTTTTGTACTGACTACTATTCATCGCCGGGGTTTAACCCGCTAACAATGAAATCGCTATCCTCATTATATCCTCATGCTGCGAGCGGCTATCACCAAGTATGCTTATTTAGCCAATAGCCTGGCAATCAGCTTAAATTAGTAAAGCGCCCCCGGTGCCGCTCACTGAGCAGTACCGGAGGCGCTTTACTGATTCAGGCAGATAATACTACCCGTTTTTCAGGCTGGCTTCGTATTCGTCGAGCTTCTGCAGCGTGCCGCTGATATTCTCGGTAAACAGCGTGATAACGGCCCCGTCCGGGGCCGTAGCCAGCACGTGGTCGATTACATCCATCTCATTTTCTATATATTCGATGGGCAGGTCGGGCTTGTCGAGGCGCAGGCCCCGCGTCATTATCTCGCGCAGAAATTCGGCCGACTTTCCGCGTAAGTCGCGGTCCTGCCGCAAGATAACCTCATCGAAGATGCGCCCGGCAATGCGGGCAAAGCCCAGCGTATCCTCGTCGCGGCGGTCGCCCAGGCCCGACACCACGCCAATCTTGCGGGTGGCCGGGGTGGCATTCATAAACTCGGCGTATTTGGTAATGCCGGCCGTGTTGTGCGCGTAGTCCACAATTACCTCAAAGCGTGGGAATTTATACACGTTCATGCGGCCCGGCGTCTTGGTGGCCGAGGGTACGAAGGTGCGCAGGGCCGTTTTTATCTCGTCCTTATCGAAGCCCGCCAGGTAGCCGGCCAGGGCCGCCGCCAGCGAGTTTTCAATATTAAAGGTTGCCCGCCCGCCAAACGTCACCGGAAACTCGGCCGCCCGGTCGATGCGCAGCTTGTACGAATTCTTGTAAATGGTAATGTATCCTTCCTCATATACTGCTGCCACACCGCCGGCCTCCACATGCTCCTGAATGCGCGGATTGTGGTCATTCATCGAGAAATAGGCCACCCGGCAATCCACGGTGCGGCCCATCTCATATACCAGGTCGTCGTCGGCATTAAGCACGGCCCAGCCGTTTTTGCGCACGGTGCGGGGCAGCACGCCCTTCACGGCGGCCATTTCCTCCACGGTATAAATGTCGCGCATGCCCAGGTGGTCGGCCGCTACGTTGGTCACTACCGCAATATCACAGGTATGAAAGCCCAGGCCCGAGCGCAGCATGCCGCCGCGGGCCGTTTCGAGCACGGCGTAGTTCACGGTCGGGTCGCGCAGCACAAACTCGGCGCTCTGCCCGCCCGTGCAGTCGCCCTTTTGCAGCTGAACCCCCTGAATATAAATGCCATCGGTGGTCGTAAAGCCAACTTTATAGCCCTTGCTGGCCACCATATGCGCAATAAGACGCGTGGTCGTGGTCTTGCCGTTGGTGCCGGTAATAGCGATAATCGGAATGCGCCCCGACGCGCCGGGCGGAAACAGCATATCGACTACCGGCGCGGCCACGTTGCGCGGCAGGCCCTCGGTGGGGGAGATGTGCATCCGGAAGCCCGGCGCCGCGTTCACCTCAATGACGGCGCCCCGCGTCTGGTTGAGTGGAATGGCAATATCGCTGGTTAGCAGGTCGATGCCGCAGATGTCGAGGCCTACAATGCCGGCCACGCGCTCGGCCAGCAGCACGTTGTAGGGGTCTACCAGGTCGGTCACGTCGGTAGCCGTGCCGCCGGTGCTGATGTTGGCGGTGCTCTTAAGATACACTGTCTCGCCGGCCGACAGCACCGATGCCAGGCTCAGCTCGCGGCCTTTCAGGATGTCGAGCGTGTGCTGGTCGGCCTTGATGGCAGTGAGTACTTTTTCGTGGCCCACACCCCGGCGCGGGTCCTCGTTTATCTTGTCAATGAGCTGCTGAATAGTGTGCTGGCCATCGCCGGTGACGGCGGCCGGCGTGCGCTTGGCCGCCGCAATCAGGCGGCCGTTCACCACCAACAGGCGGTAGTCGTCGCCCTCTACAAACTGCTCCACAATAACGGCCCGTGAGTATTCCTTGGCGGCTTTCAGGCCCTCCACGGCATCTTCCCAGTTGGTGATGCGAATGGTGGCACCCTTGCCGTGGTTGCCGTCGAGGGGCTTGGTCACGATGGGGAAGCCCAGTTCCTCAATGGCCTCGCGCAGGCCTTCTTCTGAGTAAACCGTGGTGCCGCGCGGCACCGGCACGCCGCCATCTTCGAGCATGGCCTTGGTGCGGTTTTTATTGCCGGCCACCTCCACGCCCGCGTGCGAAGTAAGATTGGTGGTGGTAGCCCAGATGCGCCGCTGGTTTACGCCGTAGCCGAGCTGAATTATGGAACTGTTTTTCAGCTGAATATACGGAATATTGCGCATGGCAGCCTCCGTCACGATGCTCTGGGTGCTGGGGCCGAAATATTCATCTTCCCGAATATCGTGCAGCTCGTCAATCACCGGCTTCAGGTGAAATTCCTCGCCCTGGCACAGGGCCTCTACCAGCTCCACGGCGGCCTGGGCGGCGTAGCGGCCGGCGCGCTCTTCCTGGTAGGCAAACACGACGTATTCGACCCCCTCCTCACGGGCGGGGTAGCTCTTGCCCCAGTACACCGGCATGCCGGCCAGGCGCTGCAGCTCCAGCGCAACGTGCTGAATAACGTGGCCCAGCGGCTCGCCATCGGCCAGCTGCTCCTGGGTAAGGGGCGGGTGCTTGGCCAGCTGCTTGCTGGAGGGCCGCCCGGAAAGCTGGGGCTGGCCTATCTCGGGCAGCAGGGCCGTCAGCCGCTCGGCAAAGCCGTCGATGGTATTGCTCCACTCGCCGGCAAACTCCTGCAAATCAACTTTGCTTACAATTAATCGGTAGTGCTTCACCGACCAGTAGCTCGGCCCGCGCATAGTGCGGAGGTCAATAATCTTCATATAGCCAAAACAAGAATAAGCCGCCGGCCCCGCCAGCGATACGGCAATGTAGGCAGGGCGGGGCTTTATCCGGCCGGGCCGCACTTTTAGGACCACTAAAAAGCCCCCGGCGCTTCGGCTGAAGCAGCGGGGGCTTTGGAGGTAACGGGCGGATTCGAACCGCCGTAGGAGGTTTTGCAGACCTCTACCTAGCCGCTCGGTCACGTTACCGGCTTGGGCGGGCAAAGGTACGGAGCAGCGGCGGATTGACCAAGCCTGCGCGCAGCTTTATGCTTCCCGACCTATTGTTTTACCACTTTCAGGTGTTGGCGCTGGCCGTTGATTTCGGCCGTGAGCACGTAAACGCCGGGCGCGCACTGCACCAGCGCCGCGTTGAGCCTGTCGGTAGCGGCGGGCAGCGAGTAGGGGCCAACTGGTAGAAGCGGTTGGCCCAGCGCGTTGGTCAGGCTCAGGGTGATGACTGCACTGGCCGGTGCGCCCAGCAACGTGATGATGCCGGTAGTTGGGTTGGGAAATAGGCTGATGCCCAGGTCGGTGGCCGGACCGGCAGCTACGTAGGCGGTCGGGCTGTAGTGGGCGGCGCCGTTGGTATCGGCCTGGCGCAGGCGGTAATAGGCGGGGCCCGGCACCGCCGCATCGCGGAAGGTGTACGTCTGCTCCTGCCCCAGGCCGCCGGTGCAGGCCAGCGTGCCCAGCCGTAGAAACTGTCGGCCATCGGCCGAGCGCTCCACGTCGAAGTGGTCGCACTGCGCTTCTGAGGCCGTGGCCCAGCTCACGGCTACTACCGAGGCGCTGACCCGCTGCGCGCCGAAGCTCAGCAGCGTAACGGGCAGCGGTGCGGTCGAGCCAATAGCAAACGTCGAGAAGCTGCTTACACCGGTGGCCGTAAGCTGGTAGGGGTCGGTACCCATTACCGATGTGCCGGGCAGCGGGGTCCAGGTGCCGGTGCTGGAGTTGTCGTTGTGGTATACGCTGGCCCTGGCTCGCTGAAAGCTGCTGTTTTCGTCGGCCCCGTTCCATTGCAGCGTCATGTCGAGCACCGCCCCGGTGGAGAGCGGCGAGATTTCCCACGAGCTGCCAACGAAGTGCGCAGCGTCGGCATACGGTGCGCCGCTGGTGCCATGGTCGAGCAGGCTGCTGAACGTACGCACCCGAATGTCGGCGGCGGTGCCCGCGTTGCGCAGCGCCACGGGGGCATAGCGGCCGGCCGTGCCCACCGGGAAGCCCACGGCCGTGCCCGTAGCTGGTACCGGGCGCTGCACGTAGCCCGGCCCCGCCGGGTCGTCGCGCACCACCAGGTAGTGGCCAGCATCGGCCCCGCTGATAGTAGCCGCCGCGCTCAGCGTCAGGGCCTGATTATCTACTACCAGGTGGCCGGCGGTGAGCGTCAGCGAGTCGCTCACCGAAATAGGATTGAGCAGCCTAACGTCGGCCGGGTTAGCGAGGCGCAGGCTGTAAAAGGTGGTGGCTCCGGCAATAGTCTGCGCCGCCGGGCCATTAAAGAGTACCTGCCCGGTACCGCTCAAGGTGCCCTGGTTGCTGAAGTTGCCCGCCACGCGCAGCGAAGTGCCCGCTCCCACGGTCACGGTTGCGCCGGCCTCAATGGTGAGGTCGTGGGTGGCCAGCACGCCGGTGCCCAGGCTGGGAGTGAGGGTAGTGCCGGCGGGCACCAGCACATCGGTAGTAGCGGTGGGCGTTACGCCGTTTTCCCAGTTGCGGCAGTCGGCCGGGTCGGTCGAGTTGTCGTTGCCGGTCCAGATGGCCACGCTGTTGAGCGGCGCAGCCGCGTTGCGGGTGTCTACCACGGCCGGGGCCGTATAAGTAGCTTTCACATAGCAACCCTGCCCGGCGTAGGTAGCGCTGGTATTCTGCACTTTAAGTGCTACCCAGCCCGTAGTGGCGGCCGTATAAGTGCCACTTGCCGAAGTAGTGCCGCTGGCCGCGCTCAGGCGGTTGCCGCGCAGGTCGTAGAGGCCCACCAGCATCCCATTTGCATTATTACTGGTGGCCGGGTACAGCTCATACGTGATGGGCTGGCCCGCCTGTACGTAGATTTTACCCACCAGCCGGCGGTTGGTCGAGTAGTCGGGCAGGCGGCCGCCCTGGCCCAGGCTCTGGCAGTTGAGGTCGCCGAGGTCGTCGGCCATCTCCCATTGCTGGGTGGTGCCAGCCGGGCGGGCTGGGGCGTAGGCGGCCCCGTCCTGGCCCACGGGGGCCCACACCGAGTAGCCCCGGCGGCCCAGCAGGGCCGTACCGTTGCAGGGCGGGGTATTCACGTTGACGTAAGCATTGCCGTCGTTACCCTGAAACACGGTTTGCATGGCCGTACCATTGGCTCCCGAGTAGTCTTTAAGCTGAGTGCCTACCGCGAAGTCGGTGCGTACGGTAGTATTCTGCCAGGTATCGTAGTTGTCGTTGATGCCGATAAGCGCTTTGGTGCTGCGCTCCAGCACGAGGTGGTCGGCCGATGCAAACGGCACCTTATAGGCACCGTCCTTAAAATCGAGGTGCTGATGACACCATAGTAAATTTGCTATATCGTCGCGGGTAGGCAGGTCGGTGGTCGAAGTAGGCAGGTGCGTCCAGCGCTTGCCCGTGCCGCCAATGTTAAACAGGTCCTCAAAATAGAGGTGCGGGTTGCCATCCACCGCAAACGTAATGGCGTAAGCGGCCGACAGGCGCGGGTCAAACGGGTCGATGTGCGCGGCCAGCTCGTCACCGGTGTTCCAGCCTTTGTAATTTCCAGTGGCATCGAGCTGCGGCCGGAACGTGTCGTGATTATTCACGAAAGGGGCCGTGCGATGCACGTACGTATTGGAAGCCGCGTAGTAAGCCACGCGCTGGCTTTGCTGCTGGCCCGGAATCTGGCTCAGGTCGTAGTTGCCCCCGCCGCTTACCATGTTATAAATCGCTCCCCGCAGGCTAAAATCGAAGGTGCCCATCAGAAAATCCTGGCCCCCGTTCTGGCTGCTGACGCTGCTCACGTAGTTATCCATGTCGGAGGCGCTGCCCACAAACTCTCCCTCGTTAAACATCGTTGCGCCCGCGCTGGCCCAGCCGGCGTTATACTTCAGGTTGTAGCTCAGGTCCTGCTGCGTATTGTAGCTGAAGTGCTTTACCGCGTCCCAGCGAAAGCCGTCGACGCCGGTCTGCTGCTTCATCCACACTACCCAGTTGCGGGCCTGGGTCTGGCTGTAGCCCTGGCTCTGGGTGGGGTTATACGCGCCGGGGTATAGCGCTAAGTAATTGGGGCTGAGTTGCCCGTAGCCATCGTTGCCACCATCGTTGCCGTAGCAGAAGTCCGGCCCGAAAATAGGCTCGGCAAAATCGCCGCTGGTGGTATTGTGGCCCAGCTGCGGGTGAAAGTTGGGATAGTTTTTGGGCCAGCGGCCCTGCCGCGCAGCGTAAGCGGCGCCATTGTCGCCGGCTTCGGGTATCGGGGTGCCAAATGAGCTGTAGCGAAAGGTCTTATAGCCGCTGTTGGACTGCATAGAGAAATTCGGCTCCGCGTCCTGCCCGCCCGAGCCGTCGGCGGCGCCGGCCCCGTCGGTGTGGTTCAGCACCACGTCCTGGATAACATCAATGCCATTGGCGTGCAACACCGCCACCATGCGCAAAAACTCGTCCTTCGAGCCAAAGCGAGTGCGGGCCGCCCCTTTCTGGTACTTGTCGCCGAGGTCGTACTGGTCGAAGGGCGAGTAGCCCACGTCGTTCGTGGCATTCTTGTTCTTGGGCGTGGGCGGAATCCAGACGGCATCCACGCCCAGCCCCTTCAGGCGCGGGGCCAGCTCGGCCAGGTAGTCGGCCCACTTAAAGGCGTAGTTGCCATTATAATAATCCCACCAGAACCCCTGCAGCACCACCCGCTTCACGGTGGTCTGGGCATAACCTGTCAAGCTATTGACTAACAGCGTGGCAAAGAATAAACCCGTGAAGTATAATTTCCTCATTAAGTAAACAGGTGGAATAAAGGGAATTACAAATTTAACCAGCCTTAGCTGGCTATGCAATAGGCCGCCCCGACGTGCTCCGAATAACCCACAAAAAAGCCCCGAACCTTGCGGCTCGGGGCTTCTCTTTTAACCTGACTCAGGAATTACGAACCCTGAATCTCGGCGTTGTCGGGCGAGTTGCCAGCTAAGGGCGTATCCTGACGGGCCTTCAGCTTGTCTTCGCCAGCCTGACGCTCGGCGCCGGCCAGCTGGTCGCGCAGGGCACTCAGGGCGTCGAGGTCGCCGAGGGTGTTCTTGTCGGCCGGCTTCTTGAGGTCGCTCAATTTACCTTCACCTTGGGTAGCACCGCCAGCGGGAGCCTTCTTGGCGAACTTCGAGTTGGTGGTCTTGTTGCTTTCGTCCTCTTTGTTGTACACCGCAGTGTGCGAGAGCACGATGCGACGGTCATCCTTCGAGAACTCGGTAACGCGGAAGTCCAGCTGCTCGCCGTTTTCGGCGTTCGAGCCATCCTCCTTCACCAGGCCTTTGGGGTAAGCGAAGCCCTCGATGCCGTAAGGCAATTCGAGTACCGCGCCCCGGTCCGACTTCTCGGTGATGGTCGCCTTGTGCACCGAGCCGGGGGTGAATACCGTCTGGAAAGTATCCCAGGGGTTTTCTTCCAGCTGCTTCACGCCCAGGGCGAGGCGGCGGGCCGACATATCCAGCTCGAGTACTACTACGTCGAGCTTGTCGCCTACTTTCACCACTTCCGAAGGGTGCTTCACTTTCTTGGTCCACGACAGGTCCGACACGTGCACGAGGCCATCCACGCCTTCTTCCAGCTCCACGAACAGGCCGAAATTGGTGAGGTTGCGCACGGCGCCGCTGTGCTTGGTGCCTACGGCAAACTTCTCAGCGAAGTCGGCGCGGGTCCACGGGTCTTCGGTCAATTGCTTGATACCCAGGCTCATCTTGCGGTCTTCGCGGTCCAGAGTCAGTACCACTGCCTCTACCGTGTCGCCCTGCTTGATGAAGTCCTGCGGGTTGCGCAGGTGCTGGCTCCAGCTCATTTCCGATACGTGAATCAGGCCTTCCACGCCCGGTACCACTTCCATGAACGCGCCGTAGTCGGCCACGTTCACGATGCGGCCCTGCACGCGCGAGCCGGGGCCGAGGTCGGCCGGCAGTGAATCCCACGGGTGAGGCGTCAGCTGCTTCAGGCCCAGCGAGATGCGCTTCTTGGCTTCGTCGAAGTCGAGCACCACCACGTTGAGTTTCTGGTCGAGCTGCAGTGCCTCGCTCGGGTGAGCGATGCGGCCCCACGAAATATCCGTGATGTGCAGCAGACCATCGACCCCGCCGAGGTCGATGAACACGCCGAAGTTGGTCATGTTCTTGATGTTGCCTTCCAGAATCTGCCCTTTTTCGAGGTTATTCAGGATGGCTTCGCGCTGCTGCTCGAGGTCCTTCTCGATGAGGACTTTGTGCGACACCACCACGTTGTCGAAAGCGGCGTTGATTTTCACCACTTTCACTTCCATGCGGCGGCCAACGTAGATGTCGAAGTCGCGGATGGGCTTCACGTCAATCTGCGAGCCGGGGAGGAAGGCTTCCACGCCATCCATCTCCATGATGAGGCCGCCCTTGGTGCGGCGCTTCACCACGCCTTCCAGCACGGTATCATTCTCCAGAGCCGCGTAAATCGCGTTCCAGGCCTGCTTAATCTTCGCTTTCTTACGGCTCAGGATGAGCTGGCCGTTGGTATCTTCCTGGTCTTCGATAAACACGTCAACCTCGTCGCCAACCTTGAGGTCGGGCAGGTCACGGAATTCGCTCAGCGGCACGAGGCCATCCGATTTGAAGCCGATATTCAGGATGACATCGCGGTCGGTAATGCCCACCACGGTGCCTTTAATTACCTCTTCCTCCTGAACGGTGGTGAGGGTGTCGCTGTACATTTTTTCCAGCTCAGCGCGCTGGTCGGCATTGTAGTTACCCCCAAAGCCGCTGGCATCGACATTGTCCCAGTCGAAATCGTCAATCAATTCTGCCATGTAATAGCAGGTCCCTAAGCTACTGAACGCCACCGCCGGAACCCAGGGCGGAGCGCATTTTGAGTTGGTTCCGGGAATGTTGATTCCCGACCTGCCGCCTTGACAGGGCCGCAAAGGTACGGATTTTCAGTGGGTTTTGCTACTGCTCTTCCGTAACTGATTCACCCTTATTCCACTTTACCCAATAAGTTCTTGCTGTTTGGTTGAAATAAGTACACATAATCCGGTCGGCCGCTTCCAGCCGGTTAGCATGGGTAGCAATCAACTCTTTCGAAGCAAGCGGCTGATTTATTTCGGCTAGGAGCTTACGAATGCATTTGCGCGCTACCGCTGGCTCAAATGGACCTTTCATCTTACGAATAAACTCGATACAAACCCACGTGACTTCATCGAAGCCCGTTCTTGTTAAAAGCAGGTGCACAAATTGCGGTAGGAATGCAGTACAATCGAAGTTATGCAGTTCCAGCGGCCAGAGATAGCCTGACCGATAACCCTCATTTTCTGGCGCCGCTGCTGCTTGTAATAATGGCCGAATGATTCGAGGGTCTTTGGTTGCGGCCAGTAGCTTGGCAGCATGATGTTTAGCGGCTTGAGTAGTAGCAGACTTGACCAACTTAAGCAATGTCGGAATAGACTTCGCTATTGGTATTGCCATACTAGCCAATACTGTTGTGAGCTCGCTTTGCAATACTGAGCCAGCTTCAGCTTCTTTCAATTCTTTGCGTAGTTGCTGACGCGTTGTGAGTTGTCGTTTGCTCATTTGAAGGATAAGAAACTTTATTACTACTCTGGCCGGCGAAACAGCCGGCTGGCCAGCAGCGCGCCAGCCGCCAGCAGTGCCCCCGTTGCCACGCGCCGCCACTTCTTCGTAGCCGGCGACTCATACGCCTTGCCGCCGGCCAGCTCGGCCGTCACGGCGTTGAGCGATTTGACCTTGGCAGCGAAATCGCCGGCCACCTTGCCCCGGATAACCGTCATCTGCTCAAGCACTTCGTCCAACTCGTCGGGCAGGGCTTCCTCCAGCATGGCGCGCACGCGCTTGGCCACGGTGGGCGACTTGCCATTGGTGGAGATGGCGACCTTGAGCTGGCCTTTCTGCACCACTGAGGAGAGGTAAAAGTCGCAGAGGTCGGGCGTGTCGGCCACGTTCACGAGCAGGCGGCGCTGGCGGGCCGCGGCCTTGATGCGGCGGTGCAGGGCCGGGTCGTCGGTGGCGGCGAAGACGATATCGGCCGCCTCGAGGTCGGTTTCGAGCCAGCCGCGCTCACTAAGCTGAATGCGCGGGTGGCGAGCTGCCAGGGCGCGCAGCTCGGGTAAAAACGCGAGGCTAACTACCGTAACCGCCGTTTCGGGGCTGCTGCGCAGGATGGCGGTGAGCTTTTCCAGGCCCACGTTGCCGCCGCCCACGAGCAGCACGCGCAGGGTTTGGAGCTTGAGAAAGACGGGGAAGAGGGGGTTCTGGTCGGGCATACCGTGAAGGTAAAGCTGTAGCGTGGACTCTGCGAGTCCGCGCGTGGCGCCGTTCGCCGAGCAACCCACGCGCGGACTCGCGGAGTCCACGCTACTTACTAGCTGGCCAGCGTGCGCTGGCCAAAAGTTCCGGGGGCGCTCCGTAGGTAGGGCAGCAGTAGTAGGCTAGCTCGCCAACCGGAGTGCCCGGCGCAATACCCTGGGCGGGCTCGCCGTGCCGCTCATCGCACACGGTGCGGCCTGCTGCTCATAAAACTGGTCGCGGAGCTGGGTGAGATATCAGGGCAGATTTTCGCGGCTCACCTTTTTGCGAAAGCTGATAAAGTTCTTGCTATCAGAGTTGAAGTCGTGGATTTGCAGAATTTCAAGCTACTTGGCGTGCCGTCTGGTCTGAAGAAGGCGGTCGAGTTGGCTGCGGCGCGAAAAAGCATTGCGTGGGCCGCCACTTACGCGGCCAAAGGCTGGGGCCCCACACCCGCCGCCGTGGTGCCGCATACTTCGCTGCCTCAGCGCAAAGTAGCTATCGGCCGCGTGCAGGACCAGCCAGCGCTGGTAGCGGCGCAGGGCATTACCTACCCAGCTATTATTTTTATCGGCGAGGCAGTAGGGTAGGGCGCGAGCTGCAATGATAGTAAACCGGGCCGGCGTGCTAGCTTTTGGGCCTGTCTTTCAGCTCTTTTAAGGCCGCCTCGAGCACGGTGTCGCGGCCGGCGCGTGTGTCGCGCACGGTGGGGCGCACCAGTACCTGCGGCTGCACGCCCACGCCCACAAATTCTTTGCCGTCGGCATACGAGTCACGCTTGGTGCAGATGCGCGCCGCGCCGCCGCCCGGCAGCGTAAAAAACAGCGGCTGCCCGGTGCTGCCGCCCGTGGGCTCGCCCACTATTTTGCCGCGCTTCATTTGGTCGAAGGCCACGGCAAAGTCCTCGGCCGCTGAGAAGGAGCGGGCGCTGGTGAGCACGAGCACTGGCCGGGTATAGGGCGCGGTACCTTTAGGGTCGAAAGAATCGACCGGCTCCGAATACCAGCGCGGGTCCCGTTGCCAGGCCCGAAACGCGGGGTGGTAGTCGCGCGTCATCCAGCGCGAAGTCTGAAACGGCTTGTCGGTGAGGTAGCTGAGTACGTCGTAGCCCAGCTCGCTGCTGCCGCCGCCGTTGTTGCGCACATCCAGAATAAGGGCGCTGGCCTGGCTAATTTGCGGGTAAGCGGCAGCAAAGAGCCTGGGCAGGCTGTCGTTGTCAAAGGCATTCAGCGCTACGTAGGCCACGTTGCCGGGCAGCAGCCGGAAGCGCAGTGCGGGCAGCCGAACTTTCTCCACGTCCGAATACCCGCTGCGCGCCACCGTCTGTTTAAACGTGTGGCCTTTCGCGTCTTGCAGCGTCAGGGCCAGGGGCTGGTCGGCTTTGCCACTGAGCAGGGTGTAGGTATAAGTGCGCACGTCGCGGTCCTGGGGCGTGGAGGCACTTTGGCCAGCGGCTCGCGACTGGCCGTATTGGCGGGCCGGTACGCCATCAATGGCCACCACCTCCACCCCCGGCACCAGGCCCTGCCGCCGCAGCGTGGCACTGCGCACTTCCGTGATAAGTACTTTATCCTCAATGAGCGCCGTGCGTAGGGGCGGGCGCTCGTTCTGGCTCTCCTTGGGGTCGTAAGGTTCGTACACGTTGGTGTGGCCGTCGTGCAGCTGGGCGCACATTTCCTGCAGCACCTGGTAGTAGGCGAGGGTAGTAGGCGCCGCTTTCACCTTCGGGATGGTGGCCAGGTACAGGCTGTCCCACGACAGCTTCGGCACCTTGTCGAAGAAGGCGAAATTGTACTTGGCCTCGGCCCAAAACCGCGACAAGCCCGCTACCTTCTCTTCCTCGCTGAGGGTGGGCCGGTAAGCCGTTTTCCAAACCGGGTCGTCCCAGAGGCGCTTCTCGGTTTGGGCCTGCGCGGCGGTATATGGCACATAAACCGGCGTCTGCGCCAAGCCCGGCAAGGTGCTCAGCGTAAGAAAAAGTGCGGGTAGCCAGCGGGTAGTCATAAATTAAATGAAAGAGTCTTTTAGGGAAAGGGTAGGGTAGAAAACGCTGCCAGTACCGCCAGCTACCGGCCGATATTACCGCTGGCGGCCGCGTTTTATTTTAAGCCAGCGCTTTGGTTATCAGCGCCTGCGCTTCGGGTGTGAAGGGTAGCTGCAAGGCCAGCGCGTGGCCACGCGTAGTCATCTTGGGCCAGGTTTTCTGCACAATCTCAATCACCTTTTCCTCGGGGTGCTGGGTGGCGAAGGGCAGAAAATAGTATTCTAGGAACACTAGGCAGATAACGTCTTCCAGTAGCTGCACCTCGGGGTCGTCTTTGAGGCGCAGCTTCTGCACCAGCTGCTGTACGCGCTCAATTGCGGCAGGCTCGTAGCCGGCCTGGGCCATGAGCCCGCCGGCCAGCTCGGCATGAAATTTCTTGAGCGTATTGCGCCATTGATGGTAGCCGGGGCGCGTCAGCGGAAAATCCTGGCGCGGAATGGCCCAGCGCCGGATGTGCTGGCAGCGGGCAGCCAGCTGCACGGCTTCGGGCGCATCGGGCGCCACGTGGGCGAGGCAGGCCGTCATGCGCCGGGCGTAGAGCAGCTCCTTGGGCTCGGGCTGGCCGGCCTCGTTAAGCTCCTGATTCGGGTCTTCGCCGTTGGCCAGGTCAAACAAGCGGAAGGCTTCAGCCAGACGAGCAGAGTTGTTAAACATATTAAAAAATATATGTTTACTGTAAAATAAGCTAATTCAATTAAATTCAATCACGCCATCCTACTGCGTAGCTACGCTGGCGGGCTCGGGTAGCGGCAATCCGTCGCGCAGCAGCGGGCGCAGCTCCGACAGGGGCAGAAACACCCGCACCTCGCCCTGGGCGTAGGACGCGATTTCGTAGGGCTGATAAATAAACACAACGCCGCCGGTGGTCAGAAATACGTTGTGGGTAACCGGCATTGTGTTCACAAGCAGCTGCTTATCGAGCGGCTCCTCGGGCTTGAGGCCCACGAGCGGACGCACAGCCCGGCCCAGCAAAGTTGGTAGCTGCCGGGCCGCAGCCGGCTGAAAAATATCGGCATAGCGCAGGCGGTGGCCGGTGCGCAGGTCGTAGCTGGCACCTGTCGTAGCATAAGTGCCGTGGGCCCCGCCCCTGAACTCGTAATGGAAGAACGCCAGGCTTAGCAGGTTGGGCTGGCGGCAGAGCACGTAGGTGGCGGTTTGGTCTTCGTAGTTGAGGCCGGGCGCGTAAGCGCCAATGCCAGCGGTATCGGCGGGGGCCAGGCGGCTATCAGCGGCATCTTCGTGGTAGGTCTTGAAAAAATCCTGCCGTAGCTGCTTGTACAAGGCGGGCAGCGTAGTGGTTGGAATGCCGTCGATGCTATCGCCGCGCAAGTCGCGCAGTATGCTGATGGTTAGCGCCTCACGCAGCTCACTGGGGCCACTGGCAGGCACCAGGGCTTGCAGGCTGATGTGGCCCACTGGTGATTTTGGTTGCCTGGGGTAAGCCGCTACCGAGTCGGCAAAGTAGCGTACTGCAAACGTAAGCGCCCCGGCCGCCGGCTGCACCCGTCGCAGCCGCACCGGCTGCCCGCCTACCGTGCCGGCCAGGTCGGCCCGGCCCGGCTGCCGCCGCAGGCGCCAGTACAGGCTATTGCCATTGGGGTCAATGGCTTTTTCCGGACTAATCTCAAAGAGCACAACGCTATCGGCGGCCGGGCTGGGCAGGCCCTGCAAGGCGTACGGGTGGCCGTCGGAGCCGTAGTAGCTGCCAAAGCGGCCCGCGGTGCTGGTGGCATCAAAGCTGCGTGGGGCCGTTACGAGGTGCAGGGTAAGGCTATCGGCCTGCCCCGGCAGCAACAGCCGGTATATCTGGTAAGAGGTGCCGGGCGAGCTACTTGCCGTGGCTGCCGGGGCAACCGTGGGCGCAGTTTGCTGCGTAGTGGAGCTGGGCTGCGGGTTGCAGGCCGCCAGCCCAAGCAGCCCGGCCAGGACGTACACAGAGCATTTCATAGCGCAAAAGACGCACCCAGAGCGCAGTTATGCTGCCGGGCCTGCCAAAGTCGCCGCCGAGAATCCCCGGCCGACCAGCACCGGGCTTTTCCAATAAAATAAAGTGCGCCGGCAAATCCTTACGGCGAAGTAGGGCGTACCTGAAAGCCAGTGCTCTTTTTCCACAAAAAAACAACTTTCCCCCACGTATGAATTTCATCAAAGCCGGCCAGGATGGCCAGGGCAAACCAATCGAGCTACACTATTGCGATTACGGGCAGGGCGACCCGATTGTGCTTATCCACGGCTGGCCGCTGAGTGCGGCTTCGTGGGAATACCAGCTGGCCGAGCTGCCCTTGCACGGCAAGCGCGTAATAGCCTACGACCGCCGGGGCTTTGGTCATTCTTCCAAGCCCTGGGACGGCTACGCCTACGACACACTGGCCGACGACCTCAAGGCCGTGCTCGACGAGCTGAACCTGCAAAACGTGACGCTCGTCGGCTTCTCGATGGGTGGCGGCGAAGTGGCCCGCTACATGAGCCGCCACCACGGCGCCCGCGTAAAAAATGTAATTTTCGTGAGTGCCGTAACGCCCTACCTCCTGAAAACCGAGGATAACCCCGATGGCGTCGATAAATCGGTGTTTGACGGCATGATGGAGGGCCTGGGCAAAGACCGTCCCGGGTTTCTCAACACTTTTGGCAAAAAATTCTACGGGGTAGGGCTGGTGAGCAAGCCGGTAAGCCAGGCTGCCCTCGACTGGAGCCAGAGCCTGGCGCTGCAGGCCTCGCCCCGCGCCACCACGGCCTGCGTAAAAGCCTGGAGCGAAACCGACTTCCGTAAAGACCTGGCGACGATAAAAGTGCCGGCTTTGTTCATCCACGGCTCGTCTGACGAAACCGTGCCCCCGCAGGTGAGTGCCGAGCGGGCGGTGAAGCTGGTGCCCGGTGCCGTGCTCCGGCTGTACGATGGCGAGCCCCACGGCCTCAACGTAACGGCCAAAGACCGCCTCAACCGCGACATTCTGCTTTTTGCCAACGGCCACGAAGTCCCCAAGGATTTTGATAAGGATGCCTACGCAGCGGCGCGCGACGATGACAACCTAACTACTTACTAGGTTTATATAGCATTTTTACTATACAATGAAAAACTCCCGGCCGGCAGGTCGGGAGTTTTTTTAGGTGCAGGCTTCGGCGGGGCTAGCCCAGGTAGGCGTGCCAGTTCTGGTCGATGGTGCCGGCCGAGAGCTTCAGAAATCCCGAGAGGGTCGGCTTTTTGGGCTGGGTACGCAGGGGCATATTGGCCTCGGAGGGTGTGCGCTGGCCTTTGGCGTGGTTGCAGCGCGAGCAGGCAGCCACCAGGTTCGTCCAGCCCGAGTCGCCGCCGCGCGAACGGGGCATTACGTGGTCGAGGGTCAGGTTTTTGGCCGAGCCGCAATACTGGCACTCGTACTGGTCGCGCTTAAATATGTTGTGCCGGCTGAGGGCAATGCCCTTGTAAGGCACGCGCACGTAGCGCGCCAGCCGGATAATGCTGGGCTTCGGGAACGCCTGCGAAATGGTGCGCAGCACGCCCTGCTCCGACTTTGCCACCATTTCGGCCTTATCCAGAAACAACAATACGAAAGCCTTCTGCACGCTGCATAAGGTAATGGCGGTGTAGTCGCCATTGAGTACAAGCACTTTTTGGTCCATATACGGTAGGCGAAAACTAGCTGGCTGCAAGCTACTAGATTTCACGCATATGAACAAGAGCCCCCGGCCGAATGATTCCGCCGGGGGCTCCTGCTGACTGGCATTACGCGTGAGTGCTTTTCGCTCCCGTGTGTAATGCATAGTAATTATACTATGTTTAGTCTATGGTATGAAACAGGCGGTTCCAGCGCACTTTGTGGGCCAGGTCGCCGAAGGGGTCGAGCGAGAGCCAGATAAGCACGGCCTTGCCCACCACGTGGTCTTCGGGCACAAAGCCCCAGAAGCGCGAGTCTTCGGAGTTGTGGCGGTTGTCGCCCATCATCCAGTAGTAGTTCTGCTTAATGGTATAGCTGGTGAGCGGCCGGCCGTTTTGCTGAATCATGCCATCCTGCCAGCTGATGCCCTGATTATGCTCATACTGGCTCACGATTTTGTAGTAAATAGCGGCGTTGGCCGGCGTCAGAGCAATGGTCTGGCCTTTTTTCGGCACCGGCAGCGGACCGAAGTTATCGAGCTGCCACTTGCGCTGCACGGCGCTCATGGCCCCCGACACCGGATAATCGGCCACATCGGGGAACAAAGGCTGGCGCAGCGGGCTGTAAACAGTGAGCGACTTTACGTAGGACTGCTTGCGGAAATACTCGGCCACGCTGGCCTGGCAGCTGATGATATAGCCCAGCTTGCCGGTTTCTTCCAGGGTGCCGGCCACTGGAATGCCGTCGGGCTTGGTATAGTCTACCACGCCCTGGTCGTGCAGGGCCTGGCGCACCTCATCGTTAGGCGTTTCAACCTCCATAAAGTAATCGGTCTGCGGCTGGCCGCCAATGGCGCCGGGCTTGCCATTGAGAAACACCTGGCCGTTGCGAATCTCGATGGTATCGCCCGCGATGGCGATGCAGCGCTTGATGTAGTTGGTGCGCAGGTCGGCCGGATACTGCTGCTCGTGCGGCACGTGAAACACCACCACGTCGTTGCGCTTGATGGAGCTGAAGCCGGGAAAGCGATAGGTGGGCAGCTGAATGAGGTCAGAGTAGCTTTTGAAGCCAAATACGGGCACCGTCTGGTGCGTAAGCGGCACTTGCAGCGGCGTTTGGGGCGTAATGGGGCCGTAGTGCAGCTTGCTCACAAACAGGTAGTCGCCCACCAGCAGCGAGTGCTCCATACTCGGCGACGGAATAACGTAGGCCTCAAACGTGGCCCAGCGAATAAGCGTGGCCGCGATAACCGCAAACAGCAGCGAATCGACCCACTCGCGGCTTTTGCTCTTGGGAGGCTTGGGAGGAGCGGTAGGGTCAGTTTTGCGAAAAAGCATGAAATGGGAGCGGGAGCGCTGGCGCTCCAAATAAATATTCGGCAAAGAAACAACGACTTCTGGTGCTGCGCTCGCAATGCCAGCGTTTTTCAGACTTACAAGCCCAGCAATTCCTTCATGCCAAACACCCCGTGGCGGCCGGGCAGCCACTCGGCCGCCAGCAGCGCGCCCAGCGCAAAGCCCTCGCGCGAGTGAGCCTCGTGGCGCAGCTCAATCGTATCGGCAGTTGATATATAGCGAACTTCGTGGGTGCCGACTACCTCGCACTGCCGCTCGCTGAGCACCGCCAGCTCGTGGGGCGCTTGGGCCGGGGCATTGCGCCAGGTAGTTTTGGCCGGGAAGTTGGCCAGAATGCCTTCGGCGGCCGTGAGGGCGGTGCCGCTGGGCTGGTCAACCTTATGAACGTGGTGAATCTCAGTTACCTGTACGTCGTAGCCGGCCGCAAACTGGTTCATCTTGGCCGCGATATACTCGTTGAAGTGAAAAAACAGGTTCACGCCTACGCTGTAGTTGGAGGCGTAAAACAGGGCGCCGTTGGTTTGGGCCGTCAGCTGCCTGGCCTCGTCAAAGTGATGCAGCCAGCCCGTAGAGCCGCACACCACCGGCAGGCCCTGGCGCAGGCAGGCCGCCACGTTGGCAAAGGCCGCCTCGGGGTTTGTAAACTCGATGGCCACGTCGACCTGAGCCGGCGTGAAATCTTCGATGTGCTGCGTCGACGACTGGTGGTCGACAATGCCCGCTATTTCGTGGCCCCGGCCGGCGGCCAGCGCGGCTATCGTCTGGCCCATTTTGCCGTAGCCGATAAGAAGAATTTTCATAGAAAAAGTACTGGCAGGTAGCCGGCTTATTTCACGCGGAGCGTCAGGGCCAGGCCGGTGGCGGGCACGAGCTGGCCGGGTATCGGCAGCAAGGCCGGTTGCATGTTCAGCGAGAGGTTGTCGCTCACATCAAAATCGTAGAGGTGCGCATCAACCACCGCATCCAGAATTTGCAGCGAGTAGCCCAGCGCGCTCAATAGGATAGACAAGTCGAGGTAGCGCCGCGAAAAAACCAGGCTGTTGTAAATAGTAGTAGAAGGAGCGGCGGCCAGTTGGCCGCGGAGCGTAACATCGGGTATCTGCGTACTGGCATTCTGTATTTCCGTAGCAGTGTGATAATACGCATACTTATAGTACCCATAATAGCGGGCCTGGTACGACACCCAGTAGCCCAGCCCGCCCACCATGCCATACACAATGGGCAGCTTCCAGTACTTGTGGTTGTAAATCTGTCCCGCGCCGGGCACCAGCGCCAGCAGGCCGGCCTTCTGGGGCCGCGTTACGTGCAGCCCAAACAGCCGCTCGGTGCGTTTGGCCGAGTCGGCCGCGGCCTGCGCCCGCTTTTCTTTTTTACTGACCTTGCGCACGGTAGCCGTGTCGGGGCGCACCACTACCGGCGCGGCGGGGTTAATGCCCTGCGGATTGGTAGCGGTTGGGAACTGCGCCCGCGCCGGGTGTACGCCGGCCAGCAAAAGCAGCAGCCCCAGCGCCCACCCCGCGCCCCGACCGCCTCCCAGGGCGGAAAGTAAATAGTTTTTCATAAGCAAGCCGTTAACGCCAGCCGGCGAGCAGAAGTGCAGCCCCTACGCAGGTTGCAGAATATGCAGAATACGTTGCATATCCTCCACCGAGTCGAAGGAAATCTTGATTTCGCCGCGCCCCTGGGCCCCCGGCCGCAGCTGCACCTTCGAGCCGAAGTGGTCGGTAAGCTGGCGCTCGGTGCGGCGCAGCTCAGCCACGGGCACTACCGGCGTGGGCTGCGTGCGGGCGGCGGCCGGGCTGCCCACGGGCCGGCCAAAGCCGTTGCGCACAATCTCTTCCACGCGCCGCACTGACAGGTCTTCGGCCACAATGCGCCGGAATAAGTCTACCTGCTGCTGGGGGTCTTCGATGTTGATGAGGGCGCGGGCGTGGCCCATGCCGATAACCGAGTCGCGCAGGCCAATCTGGATGCTGGGCGGCAGCTTCAGCAGGCGCAGGTAGTTGGTCACGGTCGAGCGGTTTTTGCCCACCCGCTCGCCCAGGTCTTCCTGGCGCAGCTGGCATTCGCTGAGCAGGCGCTGGTAGCTAAGCGCGATTTCAATCGCGTTCAGGTTTTCGCGCTGAATGTTTTCAATCAGCGCCATTTCCAGCATCTGCTGGTCGTCGGCCTTGCGGATGTAGGCCGGAATCGTCTCCAGGCCGGCCAGCTTGCTGGCTTGCAGGCGGCGCTCGCCCGAAATGAGCTGGAAGGAGTTGGTGCCCAGCTGGCGCACCGTCACGGGCTGAATGATGCCCTGAATCTTGATGCTGTCGGCCAGCTCGGCCAGCGCCTCCTGGTCGAAGTGCGAGCGCGGCTGGTAGGGGTTGGCCTCAATCTGGCCCACCGGAATCTGGCCCACCGAGTTGACGGGGTGGGGCACCAGGCGCTGCTCGCGGTCGCCTTTGTGCTCGTAGCTGCCCTCAATCAGCGCGTTGAGGCCCCGGCCCAGACCGCCAATTTTGCGCTTGGCCGCGCCGGCCACGCCAGGGTTAGCGCTCAGGGCAGCCTGGATTTTCTCTTCGTTCTTCTCTACAGACATCTTGGCAAGGTTCCGGGGCCGAGAGGTCGGCGCCTGCGGAACTTCAAAATTACGGAGTAAGGGGCGAAGGGCAAGCCCTATGCGAAGTAGAACGACAGACTAGTTTGCCAGACATAGTTACTGTAGCTCCTGGCGCAGCCCGAGCACTTCGGCTACTTCCCAAACGCCCATGCGTCTGCTGCCCTCCATGAAGTAGCCGCGAGTGCCTAGACAAATAAGCTGGCGGTGAACGCTCCGTAAGTCGGGGTTCAATACGAACATATTGGCGCGGCCCATCGGCGCAAACGGTCCGTTTGGAATAGGAAACCCATCGGGGTCAATGAATTCTGGATACACCATCCAAGTATGAGAGCGGTCTTCCTCAGCATAACGGATGTCCCAACGAATGCCCTGATAAGCTGGCGTGTTGCGGCCTCCTTCTTCGGTAGTAAATAAGCGGTAAGTAACCCGAAAATCGGCTTCTCGACCAAAAATCTCCGTGTACGGGGTTCCACAGTCAGCTGCGTAGGCGCAAGCAGCTTCGATTTGCGTGGCGGTCAACTCGGGAAAATCGGCTATAATATCGTCTACGCTCATGCCGCTGCCCAGCCAGCCCAGCACGTCATTTACGCTGATGCGAGTACCCACAAGGCAAGCGCGCCCAAACCGAATTTCGGGGTCAATACCAATAAGTGGATGCGCAGCGGAGGATAGCATAAGCCGTTGAGTAGGCTTTTCTCAATGAGGCGGCGGACTAAAAGTCCGCACTACAGCTTACGCCAACTCATCCTCGGCCGCGGCCTCGGGGCGGGCCTCCACGCTGTTCTTCTCCACGATTTCGCGGGCCAGGTTGAGGTAGCTTACGGCGCCTTTGCTCTCGGCGTCGTGCAGAATGACCGGAATGCCGAAGCTCGGCGACTCGCTCAGCTTGACGTTGCGCGGGATGATGGTGTCGAACACGAGCTGCTGAAAGTGCATCTGGACTTCCTCTACCACCTGGTTGCTGAGGCGCAGGCGCACATCGTACATCGTAAGCAGGATGCCTTCGATTTCGAGGTTGGTATTGAGGCGGCTCTGAATTATCTTAATAGTATTCAGGAGCTTACCCAGGCCTTCGAGGGCAAAGTACTCGCACTGTACCGGAATGATAACCGAGTGCGCGGCCGTGAGCGCGTTCACCGTAATAAGGCCCAGCGAGGGCGAGCAGTCGATGATAATGAAGTCGTACTGGTCGGCCAGGGGGCGCAGAGCCTCCTTCATTTTCTCTTCGCGGTTGGGCAGGTTTATCATCTCTACTTCGGCCCCTACGAGGTCGATGTGCGAGGGCATGAGGTCGAGGTGAGGCAGGATGTTGGTGGGCAGGATAATATCCTGCGGCGCAATGCCATCTACCATGCACTCATATACACTATTATCTATATCTTTGGGGTCGAAGCCCACGCCCGAAGTAGCGTTGGCCTGCGGGTCGGCATCAACGAGCAGGGTCCGGTAGTCGAGCGCCGCCAGCGAGGCAGCCAGGTTGATGGCCGAAGTGGTTTTGCCGACGCCACCTTTCTGGTTGGCTACCGCGATAATTTTGCCCATAACAACAAATGATATAACTAAGAAAACACGCGGCGACAGAAAGTAAGCCTGCCAAAACCAGCGCGCTTCACTCTACAAAATAAGGCTAAAAAAAATGGATTTGCCAAGCAGGGCATGCCTGGCGAATCCAATAGGAGTAACGGCCCTGCCGGATGTGCTGGCGAGCGCCGCCGCGCAATTGCCCCAGAACGACTCATTTGGGTGCCATTCTGGGGACGATTGCCGGGTAGCGCTCGCCAGGGTCAACGGTTTTTACAGCGTAATGCTCTCGCCGATGCGCAGCAGGCGCAGGTTTTTGCCAGCGGCTTTAGCCTCGGCCAGCGCCGCCTCGTGGTTGATGGCGATAACGGGGAAGGTATCGTAGTGCATGCCGATAATCTCGGTAGTGCCCACCCAGTCGGCGGCTACCAGCGCATCGGTGATGCCCATGGTGTAGTTATCGCCAATGGGCAGCAGGGCCACATCTACCTTGTGCCGGTCTTTGATGAGCTTGAGGTCGTAGGTCAGGGCTGTATCGCCAGCGAAATAAAGCGTCTGGTTGTCAATGGTTTTGATAACGAAACCCATTGCCACACCGGCGTACGAGCCATCGGGGAACGAGCTGCTGTGGGCAGCGGCCACGCAATGCACTGTGCCGAAGGGCAGCACTACTTTGCCACCCAGGTTGGTGCCAATCACGTCGAGGCCCTTGGCCCCGAAGTAGCCGGCTATCTCGGCAATAGCCAGCACCTTGGCGCCGGTGCGCTTGCCGATGGCCTCCACGTCGGCAATGTGGTCGCCGTGGCCGTGCGAAACCAGGATGTAGTCGGCCTCGATGGCGCCAACATTAATGTCTTTGGCCAGCGGGTTGGGGCTGATAAAAGGGTCGAACAGCACGCGCACGTTGCCGACGGTGAGCAGGAAGGAGGCGTGGCCGAAATAGGTAAGCTGCATGGAAAGAAGAAAAATGGACGAAAAAGCCGGGCCATCATGGCCCCTACCTTTGCAACCGACACCCCGAACAGATGTTTCTACACGAATTGCGTTTTCGCTGGCTGACCGGCTTTATCCTCGGGGCCAGTGCCTTGCTGCTGGCTGCGTGCTCTGGCGCCGGGCTTTCGGCCGCCGACGAGCGCCGCGTATTTCGCTACAATCAGCCCGAAGCGCTCAGCTCGCTCGACCCGGCATTTGCCCGCAACCAGGCCAATAGCTGGGCCGTGGCGCAGCTCTACAACGGCCTGCTCGCCCTCGACTCGACCTTGCAGCCCGCTCCGGCGCTGGCGCGGCGCTACAGCATTTCGCCCGATGGTAAAACCTACACCTTTACGCTACGGCGCGGGGTGCGCTTTCACGATAGTGAGGCGTTTGCCGGCGGGCGCGGCCGGGAGGTAACAGCCCGCGATTTTGTCTATTCTTTCCGGCGGTTATTTGATGCCGCAACTGCTTCGCCGGGCGGCTGGATTTTTCGGGGTAAGGTGCTCGAAAAAGCCGGCGGCGAGCCCAGCGACACCTGCTTCGTGGCCGCCAACGACTCGACGCTGCGTATTCACCTGCGGGCGCCGTTTATTCCGTTTCTGAGTATATTAACAATGCCCTATGCCTATGTGGTGCCGCACGAAGCGGTGACGCGCTACGGCAAGGACTTTCGCGAGCACCCGGTGGGCACCGGGCCGTTCCAATTTAAGGTGTGGGACGAGGGCAATGTGCTGCTGTTGCACCGCAACCCTATGTACTGGCGACGCGACGCTAGGGGCCAAACATTGCCCTACCTGGATGCCGTGGCCATCAGCTTTATCGCGGACCGCAAGACCGAGTTTCTGACCTTTTTGCAAGGCAAGCTTGATTTTCTAAGCGGCATCCGCGAAGGCTCGCGCGACTTGATTCTCAATGCCGATGGCTCGGTGCGGGCCGATTTTAAGGGGCGTTTCAACCTGCAAAAAGCGCCTTATCTGAATACCGAGTACCTGGGCTTTCAGCTCGACTCGGCCAGGCTTACCGGCGAGCAGGCGCAGCAGGGCCGCGCCCTGCGCGACGTGCGCGTGCGCCAGGCGCTGAGCTACGCTATCAACCGGCCCGAACTGCTGGCCTATGTGCTCAACCACGTAGGGCGGCCCGGCGAGTCGGGCTTTGTGCCGGCCGCGCTGCCTTCGTTTTCGCCGGTGCAGGTGCCGGGCTACACATTTAAGCCCCAAAAGGCCCGCGAGCTGCTGGCGGCGGCCGGCTACGGCCCGGCCCGGCCCTTGCAGCTGCGCCTGAGCACGGTGGCCGAGCGCAAGGCCGTAGCCGAATATCTCCAGAAAAACTGGGCCGACGTGGGCATTCAGGTGCAGATTGACATCAACCAGTCGGCCGCCCAGCAGGAGCTGGTGGACAATGGCCGTACGGCCTTTTTCAGCAAAAGCTGGCTGGGCGACTACCCCGACGCGGAGAATTACCTGGCCTTGTTCTACTCGCCCAACTTCAGCCCCGCCGGCCCCGATAAAACGCATTATAAGTCGGCGGAGTACGACCAGCTTTATGCCCGCGCCATTCGGGAGCAGGAGGCGGCCCGGCGCACCGCGCTCTACCAACAGATGGACCGCCTGGTAGTGCGCGACGCACCGGTAGTTTCGCTGTATTACGATGAGGTAATCCGCCTCACGCAGCGCAATGTGCGCGGCCTCACGCCCAATCCCATGAACCAGCTGCTGCTGGAGCAGGTGCGAAAATTGTAGCGCCGGGTGGTGCTTACTTCTCCAAGCCGCTGTTGGTCAGCGGGTCGACGCGGGCCTGGACGTAGTTTATATAGCCCTGCAAGCTGGCCGGAATACCTTCTTCGGCATATACTGCGTGCAGGGGCTGGCCCACCGGATGCACCGTGATAATGCTGGCCGGCAGGTCGTTGGTGTTGCCTACGTAGCGTTCCTGAAACTTCGTGAACTCAACCCGCCTGGCCTCGGCCAGCATCTCGTTGATGGTCGCCACGGGCAGGCTCAGCGTGTGCTTGCCCAGCAGCTTTACAAAGCGCTGGCCATCGTACTCGACCCGGCCATCGGCAAAGATGGTAGCCGTATAAACCGGGCAGGTGCCGTAGCAGGGGGTGCGCTGCAAAATGAGCACTGGCTCGGCCTGCCGGGCCGGGGCCGCCGTAGCCGTGGATTTGGACTTGCGCGGCAGCTTCTTCTGAGCACAAGCTGGCAGGGCCAGCGAAATCGCGAGTAACCAAAGCAAAAAGCGCATCAGAATAAAATAAGATGAACAAGAAAATGAGCAATACTGCAAAAGTGCAGCGCCGGCAACAAAACGAAAACCAAGCCAACCTTGCGAAGGTGAGCTCATAAAAAAAGACGTATCGTAATGCTGAGCACTACAATACGTCTTTTTAAATAGTGGAAAACCTCTATGCTTTGCCGGGCGTCTTTTTTGCCTGCGCCTCGCGCTCCTGGGCAGTTTTCATGGCTTCGGCCAGGCGGGCCTGGAAGCCGCCGGGCTTTTTATCCTTGTTTTTCACCTTGTTGGCTTCGAGCTGGGCGCGAATCTTATCGTCGTTGACGAAGGAGCGGGTCAGGGCCTGCTGGCCCAGCGTGACAAGGTTGGAAACCAGGTAATACCACGTCAGGCCGGCGGCGAAGCTGTTGAGCACAAAGAAGAAAACCAGCGGCATGAGATAGCTGTAAAACTTCATCGGGCCCTGCATGGCCGCCGTGTTCATCTGGTTGCTCTGGTAGGTCATAAAGAGCGTTGAAATCGTCATCAGCACCGTGAAAATGCTGATATGATTGCCCAGGTAAGGCAGCGTAAACGGCAGCTTGATAAGGTTGTCGTAGGTGCTCAGGTCGTGGGCCCACAGGAAGGGCTGCTGGCGCAGCTCAATCGCATTGGGGAAGAACTGGAACATGGCAAACAGAATCGGCAGCGTAAGCAGCGTGGGCACGCAGCCGCTGAGCGGCGACACCCCAAACTGGTTGTAGAGCTTCATCGTCTCCTGCTGGGTTTTCACCTGGTCGTCGGGGTGCTTGGCCTTAATCTCGTCCAGCTCGGGCTTGAGCACTTTCATGCGGGCCTGGCTTTCGTAGGTTTTGTAGGTCAACGGCCACGTTACGAGCTTGATAATAATTACCAGCAGGAGGATAATAATGCCGTACGAGCTGATATACTGCTGCAAAAAGTTGAATACCGGAATCACTACGTAGCGGTTGACGTAGCGGAAGATGCCCCAGCCCAGGTACACGTTGCGGTCAAAGTTCGGGGCTACTGCCTTCAGCAGGTTGAACTGATTAGGGCCGAAAAAGAAGCGGTACTGGCCGCCAGCCGCGCTCGTCACGTCGGCTACCGGCAGGGTAAGCGTGGTGCTCAGCGTTTTGATAAACGTGGAGTCGGCCAGGTTTACCGTCGAGTTGAATTGCCCGCTGGTGAAGGGCTGCGAGTCGGCGATAAAGCCGGCCACAAAGAAGTCGTGCTTATCGGCCGCCCATTTGATGGGCGTAGCAATTTTCATCTCCTCCGGCTTTTCGCTGGCCTCGGCCAGACTGCCGGGGTCGTTGCTGGCCAGGTAGTGGTTGATGGTCGAGTGGTTGCGGTTCTGCTTGAGGTCCTGCTCGGTCTGGCGCACGTTATCCACGAAGCTGAACGTGAGCGGCTCCTGCGCCACGGCCACGCCGCTGAGCTTCAGGTTGTACTTCACCTCGTAGCCCGACTTGGGCAGCGTGTAAGTCTGCGTCACGGTGCCGCCGCCCACCGGTGCGGTAAAGGCCAGCTGCTGGCCGCCGTCGGCGGTAGGCTGCGGGGCGCTGGCCGCGAAGTTGAGCCCGGCAAACTCCACCGCGTGGCCGTCGAGGGTGCGCAGCCGGGTGTTGTAGCGGGCGCTCTGGGCGTCGAAAAGGTCGAGCGGCTTGCCGAAGAACGTCTTGTAGTTGTTCAGGCGCACGGCCGCCACCCGGCCGCCCTGGGTCGAGAAGGTGAGCGTCAGCTCCGGGTTTTTCAGCTCGATGCTGCGCACCGGGCCGGCCGCCGAGTCGAGCGGCGCCACGAGCACGGGCGCCACGGCCGGCGTCGTAGACGGGGCGGCCGTAGTGGTAGTGGTAACCTGGGTTTTAGCTTTGTCCTCCGCCTTCGGCGAGAAGAAAAACAGATACACCAGGAGCAAGGCCGAGATGAGGAACAGGCCAGTCGCTTGATTGCGGTCCATTTACAATTAAAAAAATTCGAAGGGCAAAGGTACGGCGGGGCAGGGGCGCTTACTGCTTATGCCATTAATAAGAACGTCATGCTGAGCCTGTCGAAGCATCTCTGCCACGCCCCAAGAGGTATCAACCCACTGAAGCGGCAGAGATGCTTCGCCAAGCTCAGCATGACGTTCTTATTTGCCTGATGCTTTAAGCTATTGCCCTTTCTTGTGCTGAATAGCCGCCTTCACAAACCGCACAAACAGCGGGTGCGGGGTTTCCACGGTGCTTTTCAGCTCGGGGTGAAACTGCCCGGCTACGAACCACGGATGTACCGAGGCCGGCAGCTCAACTACTTCAACCAGGCCGGTTTCGGGGTTGGTGCCGGAGGCAGTGAGGCCGGCCGCCTCAAAGCGACTCAGGTACTCATTATTAAACTCATAGCGGTGGCGGTGGCGCTCGCTGATAAGGTTACGACCGTAGGCTTTGGCGGCGCGCGAGCCCCGCTTTAGCTCGCAGGCGTAAGCCCCGAGGCGCATGGTGCCGCCTTTCTGGGTGATGTCCTTTTGCTCGGCCATCAGGGCAATAACCGGGTCGGGCGTGAGTGGGTCCATCTCGGTCGAGCTGGCTTGCGGCAAGCCCAGTACGTGGCGGGCGTATTCTACCACGGCCACCTGCATGCCCAGGCAAATGCCGAAGAACGGAATCCCGTTTTCCCGCACGTAGCGCACGGCAGCCACCTTGCCCTCAAAGCCGCGCTCGCCAAAGCCAGGCGCCACCAGTACGCCATCCACGCCCTCGAGCTGCTGCACGGCGTTTTCGGGCGTCAGGTGCTCGCTCTGGATACTGCGCACCTTCACCTTGCACTCGTTGGCCGCGCCCGCATGAATAAAGGATTCAATTATTGATTTATAGGCATCTGGTAATTCTACGTATTTGCCAACCAGCGCAATCGTTACTTCCTCGGTCGGGTTTTTGAGGCGGCCCAAAAACTCCTTCCAGTTTTCCAGCTCGGGCGCGTGGCCGCCGGTCAGGCGCAGCTTGGCGATAACGCGGGCGTCGAGCTCTTCCTTGAGCATGAGCAGCGGCACCGAGTAGATGGTGTCGGCGTCGAGGCTCTCGATAACGGCGTTGATTTTGACGTTGCAAAACAGCGCAATCTTGCGGCGCATCTCAGGCGGAATCGGGTGCTCGGAGCGGCACACCAGAATATCGGGCTGCAAGCCGGCTTCGCGCAAGTCTCTGACCGAGTGCTGGGTAGGCTTGGTCTTGAGCTCACCGGCTGCGGCCAGGTAGGGCAGCAGCGTGAGGTGAATCACGAGCGAATCGTTCGGCGGCAGCTCCCAGCGCAGCTGGCGCACGGCTTCCACGAAAGGCAGGCTCTCAATGTCGCCGATGCAGCCGCCGATTTCGGTTATCACCACGTCAAACTCGCCGTTCTGACCCAGCAGCAGCATCCGGCGCTTTATCTCGTCGGTGATGTGGGGCACTACCTGTACGGTTTTGCCGAGAAAGGCGCCTTCGCGCTCACGGCGGATAACCGTGTCGTAGATGCGGCCGGTAGTGACGTTGTTGGCCTGGGAGGTCGGTGCGTTCAGAAAGCGCTCGTAATGGCCTAAGTCCAAGTCGGTTTCGGCGCCGTCGTCAGTTACGTAGCATTCCCCGTGTTCGTAGGGGTTGAGCGTGCCGGGGTCGATGTTGATGTAGGGGTCGAATTTCTGAATAGTGACCCGAAAGCCCCTGGCTTGCAGGAGCTTGGCCAGGGAAGCGGAAATAATTCCTTTTCCGAGCGAGGAGGTGACGCCGCCGGTGACGAAGATATACTTCGCGGCCGACGCTGTAGGGGAGGGGGTGGAGCGTTCAGGCATGACGGGGGTCAAAGGTACGGTGTGGCCGCCCGCTACCTTCTCCAAGTAACCAGCGGTTGCAATTGCCAGGGTAATAGAAGGGCTATTTTTACGGCTGGTCGCACCACTTTAGGTCGTTTTCAGGTTAGAGGATGAGTTATGAAAAAAGAACGCAGAAATTATAAGGGTAGGTTTTGCGCAATACAGTGGCAATGTGGGCCAATGCTGCTGGTCTGGCTGTTGTTAAGCCAGTTGACACAGGCCCAGACTGCGCCCGTGGCGTTGCGTAAAGACCTTAAAAAGGACTTTGGGGCTGTAGGCGATGGGCGCACCAATGACCAGCCTGCTTTTGCGAAGGCCGCCGATTTTTTTAACAAGCGTGCTACAACCGCTGGTGGTACGGCGCGGGCTATGCTCACCATTCCGAAAGGGATATATGTGGTGGGCCAGCAAACGCCGCAGGGCGAAACCCCTGATGTGTTGCGGCTGATGAACTGCCGCAACCTGGCTATCGAAGGAGAAGATAGCGCCACGACCGAAATCCGCTATGCGTCGGGCCTGCGCTACGGCGCCTTCGACCCTACTACCCGGCAGCCGTACGAAGCCCCCACAGCTATGTTTACGGATGGGAAATATGCCGCCGGCTTGGGCACCTGCATTGTGTTGCAAGGCTGCGAAGATATCCAAGTATCCAACCTGACTATCAACGGCAACAGTCCGCACCTGCTAATAGGAGGGCACTGGGGCGATACCGGAATTCAGCTCGCCGCCGATGGGGTGTTTATCAGTGATTCGCGGAAGATAACTCTTCGCAACCTTTCGCTACATCATATGGGCCGCGATGGGGTGCAGGTGCTCAATCACTTAGCAAAGAGCCTGAACGACCCGCAACGCGAAAATATTGTATTCGAAAATTCTACATGCCTTTATAATGGTCGCCAAGGCTTGTCGCTGACCGGGGTCAACGGGTTTCGGGCGGTAAAGTGCCGTTTTAATCATACCGGCCGGGTACTGATGCCGGCTACCGGCAAGCCACTGTTTTCTAACCCCGGCGCTGGCCTCGACCTGGAGCCGCAGGACGGTTTTGTAACTAATGTTAGCCTCGAAAACTGTCAGTTTGTCGATAATGCCGGCCAGGGTATCGTGTCTGACCGGCCGAGCTTAAGTCAGCCGGCTTCTACCAAAAACATTGCGGTAGCGGGTAGCCTGATATGGGGTGTCACTAACTGGTCGACTTGGGTAACGCAGCCAGGGTTTTTGTTTAAAAATTGCTTTATCTACGGCGCATTCGTACATGGCTGTCAGGCGGCTACAGCAGCCGAGGCGACACGCTTTGTGGGCTGCACCTTTGAAGACCGGCCCTATCATGGGCAAGCGGCTTATGGCCCGTTTACGCTGCATTCCGACTCGTATGCCAAGCGTATGAGCTTTACTGACTGCCGCTTTGTAGGAACGCATAATTACCTTATGCATGCTATTCCGGCCACTACCGATTCGGCTAGTGCGTTTCATTTACGCAACTGCACCTTTCTCTACAATTATACGCAGCCGCCTCAAGGCTCGTACGACAAGCTACTGGGGGCAGTACTTAGTGGAAACACTATATTTAAAAATGGTCGCCAGAGCACCAGTAACCACCGTACCGCTTTTATGCTCGGCAATAGCGCCGATAAGTCCATGGTGGTGCGTGCCCCTGGTACGCTACAGTTCCTGGCCCCCAACTGCTACTACCTATTGGTAGGAGGGCTCGACGTGGGTAGATTGGAGGGCGGGGCGCATGGCTCCGCTAGTGTAACCGTGGCGGCCGATAATGCGTTGGTATTGAACGAGTCTCCGGGTAGAGTGCCTGAACTATATATTGGGCCCACCTCGCGCCTGATTGTGAAAAAAGGTGGCTCGCTGGAAGTGCTACGTCATACCAAAGTATCTATCGCTGGCCAATTGATAATAGAGGATGGGGCCTACTTCTTCCGTGACCCCTTGGCTGAAGTCAGCATTATAGGTGGGGGAAAGCTCCAGGTAGGCCCACAGGCTATTAAAACCAAGCATCCCAAGCTTTATTCTACTTATTATTAGTGCGCAGATGGTTTTTGTAATGATAGGTCGTAGTGAGCGACCTGCTTCATTCGGTTTAGAAAAAAATTAAATATACCGATTTATTTTTATTCAGCATACTATTGCTTGCAGGTGCGGCATAGCTGGGCACTGGTGTTTCGTCATCAAAAAGCCTTGCTGAGCGCAGGGCTCGGAAGGCTTTTTCTTGCAGCAAGAAGTAGCTTCCTTGGCCCGGACGGCTGGGAAAAAAACTAGTGAAATGGCTAGCAGTAAGGGCGGCAGCCTGTAAGCTTATTTTGGGTAGTCATACTGACTTAAATAATCGTGCTCACGCCCACGGCAACGTTGTGGGCATTCCACTGCTGCTCGTTGGAGTCGGCCACCCAGAAGGCCACGTAGCTGCCCACCTGCTCGGTGGTGTAGGGTGCCGAGCCGTTCAGCTCAGGCGTTAATATGTTGTTGCTTATGGCTTCATCTACCCCTTCGCGCACCAGGGCCGCTTCGTCGGTCAGGCCCAGGTGGTCGAGGAGCATGGCAGCCGAGAGGATAGCCGCCAGCGGATTGGCAATTCCCTGGCCTTTAGCCTGCGGGTAAGAGCCGTGGATGGGCTCAAACACCGCCACGGCCGCGCCCACCGAGGCCGAAGGCAGCAGGCCCATCGACCCGGCAATCACCGAGGCTTCGTCGGATAGAATATCGCCAAACATATTTTCGGTTAGCACCACGTCAAACTGCCGGGGGTTGGTAATCAGCTGCATCGCGGCGTTGTCCACGAAGAGGTAGTCGACCGTCACTTCCGGGTAGTCGGTGGCCAGCTCGCGCACCACTTCGCGCCACAGGCGTGAGGTCTCCAGCACGTTGGCTTTGTCGACGAGGGTGAGGTGGCCGCGCCGGCCGGCGGCGGCCTGAAACGCCAGGTGCGCGATGCGCTCAATCTCGGGGCGCGAGTAGGTGCAGTGGTCGTAGGCGGTGCCATCGGCCGTGCGGCCTTTTTCGCCGAAGTAGATGCCGCCCGTCAGCTCCCGGAAAATAACCAGGTCGGTGCCTTCGATGCGGTCGGCTTTCAGGGGCGAGTGCTTCAGCAGCGCCGGGTAGGCCGTAACGGGGCGGATGTTGGCAAATAAGCCCAGCTCTTTGCGCATCCGCAGCAGGCCCTGCTCGGGGCGCACCGGGGCGGTAGGGTCGTTGTCGTACCTGGGGTCGCCGATGGCGCCGAACAGTACCGCGTCGGCGGCCCGGCAGGCAGCCAGCGTTTCGTCGGGCAACGGGTTGCCGGTGGCGTCGATGGCGCAGGCTCCTACCAGGTGTGAGGCAAACTCAAACCGGTGGCCGAAGCGCTCGGCTACGGCGTCGAGCACTTTCACGGCCTGCCGACAAACTTCCGGCCCGATGCCATCACCGGGCAGCAACGCTATTTTCTTAGTTACCATGTCCACGCGCGTTGTTTTTCAAAGGCCTCAATGGCCGGTTTCTGATTCACTAAAAAGTCGATGTCGTCGTAGCCGTTAAGCAGGCATTCTTTTTTATAGGCGTCGATGGCGAAGCCGAAGGATTCGCCCCAGGCCGGCACCGCTAGCGTTTGGGAGGGTAAATCCACCACCAGCGCCAAGCGCGGGTCGGCCTCGATGCCGGCCAGCAGGCGGGCCAGCACCTCGTCGCTCACCTGTAGGGGCAGCAGGCCGGTATTCAGGGCATTGCCCCGAAAAATATCGGCGAAATAGCTCGAAATCACTACCCGAAAACCCGCGTCGTACAGCGCCCAGGCGGCGTGCTCGCGGCTGGAGCCGCAGCCGAAGTTCTTGCCGGCTACCAGAATCCGGCCCTGGTAGCGCGGATTGTTCAGTACAAAGCCGGCCCTGGGCGAACCGTCGGCCTGGTAGCGCCAGTCGCAAAACAGGTTGGTGCCGAAGCCTTCGCGGGTAGTGGCTTTCAGGAAGCGGGCCGGAATAATCTGGTCTGTATCAATATTTTCCAGCGGCAGCGGAACGGCCGTGGTGCGCAGCGTTTGAAATTTTTCCATTAGTTCAAATACTGCGTAATATCCACGATGCGGCCCTGCACGGCCGTAATAGCCGCCACCAGCGGGGAGGCCAGCAGCGTGCGCGAGCCGGGGCCCTGCCGCCCCTCGAAATTGCGGTTGGAAGTGGCCACGCAGTAGGCTCCGGCCGGAATCTTGTCTTCGTTCATGGCCAGGCAGGCGCTGCAGCCGGGCTCGCGCAGCTCGAAGCCGGCGGCGGCAAAAATCTTGTCGATGCCTTCGGCAATGGCCTGCTGCTCCACCAGCTTGGAGCCGGGCACGATGATGGCCTCGACGTGGCCGGCCTTCTGCTTGCCCTGCACGTAGGCGGCCACGGCGCGCAGGTCTTCGATGCGCGAGTTGGTGCAGCTGCCGATGAATACGTAGTCAATCTGCTTGCCCAGCAGCGATTCGCCCCGCTCGAAGCCCATGTATCTGAGTGATTTAGCAAAGCTTTCGGCCTCCGCGGCGGGCACCTCGCTCGGCACGTGGCCGGTGAGCGCAATGCCCATGCCGGGGTTGGTACCGTAGGTAATCATGGGCGTGATATCGGCCGCCGCGAAGGTGTGCTCGGCTTCAAACGTAGCGTCGGCGTCCGAGTAGAGCGTCTGCCAGTAGGCCACGGCGTCGTGCCAGGCCGTGCCTTTGGGGGCAAAGGGCCGGCCCTCCACGTAGGCCAGGGTAGTAGCATCGGGCGCGATGAGGCCACCGCGCGCGCCCATCTCGATGCTCATGTTGCAGACCGTCATGCGCCCTTCCATGCTCAGGCTGCGCACGGCGCTGCCCGCGTACTCCACAAAGTAGCCGGTGGCGCCGCCCGTGCCGAGCTGCGCGATAACGTAGAGAATCAGGTCCTTGGCCGTTACGCCGGGCCGCAGCTCCCCTTCCACCGAGATGCGCATGCGCTTGGGGCGGCTCAGCAGCAGGCACTGCGAGGCCATTACCTGCGCTACCTGGCTGGTGCCGATACCGAAGGCCACCGCGCCAAAGGCGCCGTGCGTAGAGGTATGGCTGTCGCCGCACACGATGGTGGTGCCCGGCAGCGTCAGGCCCAGCTCGGGGCCGATAACGTGCACGATGCCCTGGCGCTGGTGGCCCAGCCCGTACAGCTCAATGCCGTACTTCCGGCAGTTCTCGGTCAGCTTATCGACCTGTGAGCGCGAGAGCGGCTCGGCAATGGGCAGGTGCTGGTTCAGGGTCGGCACGTTGTGGTCGGCGGTGGCTAAGAGCCGGCCGGGGCGGAACAGCGGCAGCTGGCGGGCGGCCAGCTCGTCGAAGGCCTGCGGACTGGTGACTTCGTGAATCAGGTGGCGGTCGATGTACACCACGTCGAGCCCACTCTCGATGGAGCGGACAACGTGGGCATCCCAGATTTTATCGACTAGCGTACGGGGCATGGCAGAGATAAGAATAGGCTAGCTTAACGAATGCGTAGGCACTAGCAGCGCCGGCTAAAAGGCTAAGGAAACGAAGCAGCAGGGGGAAGTTTTGGTCGTGTTAAGGTTGTGAAAGAGCGGCGTTATTGGGGTTTTAACCCGACCCCCTGACTTCCCTGCTCCCACCCACTGGCAGCGCCTGCCGCTCCGCTTCCTTAGCCCATCAGCCGGCAGCTACTGGTTTTTCCTGTTCCAGGAGCCTATGCAAGTCGTGGTCGTGTACTTCGCGCTGGCGGTCGGCAAGCCGTAAGAAGCTGGCGTAGGCCGTATTAAGTGCCGGGCGCTCCAGGTGGTAGCCCAGCTTCTGGAGGCGGTAGGCGAGGGCCGCGCGGCCCGAGCGCGCCGTGAGCACAATGCTGGAATCGACCACGCCAACCTCTTTGGGGTCAATTATCTCGTAGGTTTCGCGGCACTTAATCACCCCATCCTGGTGGATGCCGCTGCTGTGCGCAAAGGCATTGGCCCCACAATGGCCTTGTTGGCCTGCACGGGCATGCTCATGAGGTGCGCAACCAGGGCCGAGGTTTCGGCCAGCAGCTTGGTTTGCACGCCGGTAGTGAGGTTGAGGTAAGGATGCTGGCGCAGAATCATCACCACTTCTTCGAGCGCCGTGTTGCCGGCGCGCTCGCCCACGCCGTTGATGGTGCACTCAATCTGGCGTGCGCCGTTGCTAACCCCCGCGATGGAGTTGGCCGTGGCCAGGCCGAGGTCGTTGTGGCAGTGCGTTGATAATATAGCCTTTTCTATACCTTTTACGTTTTCGTAGAGGTACTTTATTTTGGCGCCGTACTCCTGCGGCAGGCAGTAGCCGGTGGTGTCCGGGATGTTGAGTACCGTTGCCCCGGCCGCGATGGCGGCCTCGCACACCCGCGCCAGAAACTCATTGTCGGTGCGGCCGGCATCTTCGGCGTAAAACTCCACGTCTTCCACAAAGCTTTTAGCGAGCTTAACGGCGGCCACGGCGCGGGCCAGCACGTCGGCCTGCGTAGTACGCAGCTTTTGCTTGATGTGCAGCTCCGACGTGCCGATGCCGGTATGAATGCGCGGCCGGCGCGCCGAGCGCAATGCCTCGGCCGCCACCCGAATGTCGTTCTCCACGGCGCGGGTGAGGCCGCACACGGTAGCTTCCCTGGTTTGGGCCGCAATGGCGGCCACGGCGGCAAAGTCGCCGGGGCTCGATACCGGGAAGCCGGCCTCAATCACATCGACGCCCAGCGCCTCCAGCTGCCGGGCAATAACCAGCTTCTCCTGCTGGTTTAGCTTGCAGCCGGGCACCTGCTCGCCGTCGCGCAGCGTGGTGTCAAAAATCTGGATGTGGTGCGTTGCCATAGAGGTAGCAAGCCTGCCTAAGCGAGACTATCACTGTAATTGCACTGCAAGTACCAGGCTGCTGCCGGGCCGCGAAAACAAGTTTTGTTGTTTTTTATGATTTCCAAGCCGATTCTTTTTTTAGATAAAAATCTGTAAAATAGCTTGTTAACTAAAATTATTTTACAATGCCTACTAAGAGTAGCGACCCCGTTTTTCAGCTGGTAAAATCGCTGACGCAGTCGGAAAAGCGGTATTTTCGGCTGTTTACCAATCGGCAGGGCTCCACGGATGGCCTGAAATTCCTTCAGCTGTTCGATGCCTTCGATGCCCAGGAGCAGCCCGACGAGGAGCGCGTGCTGACCCAGGTGCCGGCCCTGAAGCGGGCGCAGCTGGCCAACCTCAAGGCCAACCTGTACAAGCAGCTGCTGGGCAGCCTGCGCATCTACCACGCGGGCCAGAATATTGATATTCAGCTGCACGAGCAGCTCGACTACGCCCGCGTGCTCTACAACAAGGGCTTTTACCAGCAAAGCCTGCGCATGCTGGCCAGGGTAAAATTGGCGGCCCAACAGGCCGAAATGCCCCACGTAGCCTTGCTGGCCATTGACTTTGAGAAGCTTATCGAGTCGCAGTACATCACGCGCAGCTTGCAGGGCCGGGCCGAGTCGCTGGCGGCCGAGGCCACGGCCACCGCCGCCCACCTCAGCCAGCAGCACGCGCTGTCCAATGCTTCGCTACGGCTCTACGGGCTGTATCTGCAAGCCGGCCACGCCCGCAACCAGGCCGACCACGAGCGGTTTACGGCCTATTTTCGGGCGCATCTGCCGGCGCAGCTTGGGCGGGCCAGCGGGTTTTGGGAGAAGCTGTACTTTTACCAGGCACACGTCTGGTATCATACTATCAACCAGGACTTTCGTTCCTGCTACCGCTACGCCCAGAAGTGGGTCGATTTGTTTGAGCAGGCGCCGCATCTGAAAGAGAGCCAGACCATGCTCTACATCAAAGGCCTGCACAATGTGTTGGCTTCACTCTTCAATATGCTGTACTACAGCCGCTTTATGGAGGTGCTGCAAACCCTGGAAGACTTTGCCGCCAACCAGACGCGCCGCGCCACGCCCAATACCGAGATTCTGCTCTTCCAGTACATCTGGACCAACCGGCTCAATGCCTGCTTTATGGAGGCGCGCTTTACGGAGGGCGTCGAGATTATTCCCGAACTACTGGAGCAGCTGGGCCAGTACAAGGCGCAGCTCGACCTGCACCGAACATTGGTTTTTTACTATAAAATAGCTTGTCTATACTTTGGCAGCGGCAACTACCGGCAGGCTATCAAGTACCTGAACCGTATTATCGACCACAAAGACCTGAGCCTGCGTGAAGACTTGCAGTGCTTTGCCCGCATCCTCAACCTGGTGGCGCACTTCGAAGCCGGCCAGGATGCCGAGCTGGAATACCAGGTGCGCTCGGTGTACCACTTCTTGGCCAAGATGGACGACCAGCAGCCCATGCAGGTGGAGGTGTTCCGGTTTCTGCGGCGCGTGGGCCGCGCGGCCCCCAGCCAGCTGCGCGACGAGTTTGTTCGCCTGAAAGCCAGGCTCGAAGAGATTGCCGCCCAACCTTTCGACCGCCGGCCTTTTCTCTATTTCGACATCATTTCCTGGCTCGAAAGCAAGATTTCGGGCCGTACCGTGCAGGAGGTGATGCAGCAGAAATTCCTGACCTTGAAATGAGTGCCCGGCCTTTGCAGTCTGCCTCCGAGCTGTTCCTGAAGCGCCGCACAAAGTTTGCAGTACCCTAAACGTTGTAAGTTGCGTTTGTGCCTAGTATGCTTTCTTCAGTTGCCATTTGCCGGGCTCGGCGCTGCGGCGCTTTGCTGGTGCTGGCCTTGCTCTCGCTCACTACCGCCTGCGGGCAAACCCCGCCGCCGGCGGTCCCGCCGGCCGTAGTCGTTGATTCGGCCACCGGCAAAGCCGACATGCCGTGGCTGCGCCAGCTGCTCGACAGCAGCGCCACGCTGCGCCGCCAGCAGGTGGGGGTTTCTTTGGCCGATGCCGCTACTGGCGCGCCGCTGTTTGGCTACAACGAGGCCAAATACTTTACGCCGGCCAGCACCATGAAGCTGCTGACCCTGTACGCCGGCCTTACGCTGCTGCCCGATTCGCTGCCCAGCCTGCGCTACTTTTCGCGGGGCGATACGCTGTTTTTTCAGGGCACCGGCGACCCTACTTTTCTGCACGGCGACGTGCCTTCGCGGCGGGCCTACGCTTTTCTGGCAAGCCGACCCGAGAAGATACTAGCGTACTGCGATATTGCCTGCGTGCCGGCTTATGGCCCCAGCTGGGCCTGGGACGATTTCAACTACTACTTCCAGCCCGAGCGCACGGCCTTTCCGGTTTTTGGCAACACGGTGCGCTTTTATGCCGCTGCTCCTGTGGTGCAGCGGGCGCATGCGGGCGCGGCGGTGAAGGTGTTACCGCAGCGGGTGCGGGTGCTGCCCCGCGCCTTTGCCCCGCTGACCGGGCCGGCGGGCGAGGGCTTTCGCCTCTCGCCCGACCAGGACGACGAGATGCACGTTTTTCGGGCGCCACTCGAAAACCATTTTACCTACGTGCCCGGCAGCAAGCGCTGGGTGGATGAGGTGCCGTACCGCACCAGCCGCACCCTGCTGCTGCGCCTGCTGGGCGACACGCTGCGCAGGGCCATTGTGGGCACGGCGTGGCGCCCGCACCCGAGCCGCGACAGCATCCGCACGCTGCGCGGGCTGCGCGCCGACTCGCTCTACCGCCGCATGCTGCGCGTGAGCGACAACTTCCTGGCCGAGCAGCTTTTGCTTATGACCAGCACGCAGGTGGGCTACCGCGACTCGTTGAGCGGGCAGCGTACCATTCGATATATTCTAAAAAATCAATTAAAGACGTTGCCCGACCGGCCCGACTGGGTCGATGGCTCGGGTCTGTCGCGGCTCAACCTGCTTACGCCGCGCACGCTTACGGCGGTGCTGTGCCGCCTGCACCAGCAGCTACCCGAGCCGCGCCTGCTGAGCCTGCTGGCGGCGGGCGGCGGCCCCGGCACGCTGCGCCGCCGCTATTTTGAGCCTGGCCCGCCGAAGGTGACGTGGTTTTGGGGCAAAACCGGCACGCTCACCCACACCTGCAACCTGGCCGGCTACGTACGCTGCAAAAGCGGCCGGCTGGTGGCCGTTACGTTCTTCAACAACAGTATTCCGGGCGACGACCAGGCCACGCGCAACGCTATGCAGCGCCTGCTGGGCGAAGTACGGGCGCGGCTGTGAGCTGCCGCTAGGCCACCCGCCGAAGTGCTTCGGCCGGCGACAGCACGGGTAGCTGGCTGGCAGAAAAGCCTTTGGGGTCGCGGGTTATGATGGCTTCCGGCCCGGATTCAGCTGCGGCACTCGCCGCGTAATACTGGAGTGCGTCTTCAAAATCAATAAAAGCGGACTGAAGCGCATCCTGTACGTTGCGCGAATCAACGGCGACAATGGTCACGAGGGCCGCCAATTCTAGCAACAGACTACGAGCAGGAACTGAGCCGATGATTTTACGTAGGATATAGTGTATTTGGCTAAATGACAGGCTACTACAATAAAGCCGCACTTTCCGGTCTTCGGCTAGCTGGAATAAATCGGCTGCTTGTACAGCAAACGGTTCGCGGCGCGTTAAAAAATCCAGCACCACATTAGTGTCCAGAAAAAAGCGCGTCATATACCGTAACGCTCGCGAAGGGCATCAGTCAGCGCATCTTTGTAATCGAAATTAGCCGGTACTGAGACTGAGCCGAACAAGCGCTGAATGCGGGGCGATAAGGGCTGACCAGGAGTTGCTGGTGGCCGCACCGCGGCTTGCAGCAGCTCGGCCACCAGCGCGTCGAGTGGCTGGCCGTGCTGCCGGGCATAGGCTTCGGCGTCGCTGAGCAGCGACTCATCGAGGGTAATGACGACCTGAGACATGGGGTAGGCAGACTGGTTGGACAAACTAAGATACGTACCTCGGCCCAGCCCGGTGCGGTGCCGGCCGGAGTACGGGCGCGGCTACAGCGTGAGCACGCGGGTGCTTTCTTCCCCAAACTGGCTGATGACGCGCACCGCTACGCGCCGGCCGGGCCGCAGCTCGATGGGATGCGAGCGGAAGCCGTAGAGTCGTTCCCAGGCGTCTTCGTCCAACTCGATGCGTAGGGTTTGCTCGGCTTGCTTTTTGGCCGAGGCGCTGGCCTGACCATCGAGCCGGGCACGCCATTTTTTGAACTCGTTCTTTTCGCCGCCGCAGAAGAAAACCTGGCGCACCAGGAAATTGGCGCCGTCGTAATCGTCGTCGAGCATCCAGTAGGCGATGTCTTCGACCGAGCGGGCGGCCAGGCGGTTGTTGATGGGGTCCCAGATGTCGAGGCCCTGTACTTCAACGGTGGCGGTGCCGGTGGCGGCGTCGCGCAGCAGCGCAATCTCGGGCTCGCCGATGGTGACGAACGAGGCGGCTTTCTTGTCTTTCTTCAGCAGGCCTTCCTGCAATAAGTCCTCGCCGATGCGCGCCCGCGTGACCTGAAACGTGCCGGCATTGGTGGTTTGCTCACGGTTTTCGATGGCATCGTCGAAGGCGAAGCCCAGCACCACCAGCCAATCGGCGTCGCCGAGCTGGCGGCACTCCCTCACGGCCTCGTTGACCTGGGTTTTACTCACGGTGCCGAAGCGCGGGCCGAGCAGGAAATAGGCTTTGCGTTCGCGGCCCCCGGCATCGCGCCAGTAGCCTTCGGCGGGCAGGGCGGGCGAGGTGCGCCGCTCCACGCGCAGGAAAACGGCCTGCTCGTTCCGGGCCCCGTTGCGCACGCCCGAGGCCGTGAGGCCGGCAAACACCCGGCCCTCAAACTGGGCCTGGCTTTCCAGCTCTTCCGCGGGCGCTTCCAGCTCCTCGGGCGACACCGGGTTCAGGCTTTGCAGGGTTTCGACGGTGAAGGGGCCGGCCACGCGCAGGCGCTTTTTGTCTTCCTCGGGCTGGTCGTAGAGCTTTTCGCTGGCCGGCGGCTCGTCGTTGGCCAGGCTCTTGAGCGTGATGTGCGGCACCTCCTTGTAGCGAAAGCCCTGCCGGATGTCCTGCCCCGCCTCGTCGTAGAGCCGGTAGTAGGGGAAGGCGGCCGTCATTAATCGTGTTTTTGCTATATTTAACGCAATCCGCGAGGTGTCGATGGTTATCCAGCGCCGGCCCCACTGCTCGGCCACGTAGGCCGTGGTACCGCTGCCGCAGGTCGGGTCCAGCACGAGGTCGCCGGGGTCGGTGCACATGAGCATGCAGCGCTGGATGACTTTTAGCGAGGTTTCGACTATGTACTTTTTGTCAGAGGCGAAGCCAGCGATACTTGTGTCATTCCAAACGTTAGATATTGGAAATACAGGAAAGTCTTCAAAAAAACGACGATAATATAAGTTGTCGCCAACTGCTTCTAAACGGTGCTTGGCAGCGAGATTACGTAAGCCTTTTTCATCAGTTTTAAAAGTTCCTTTCCCTGGCTTGAATGCTTTGCCCCATAAATTAAATTCACGCAAGTCAGAACCAGAAGCTCCCCGCTGACTGGTCAAATTGTCTATTCTGTAAATTCTAGCTCCGATAGGCAGACGGCCAGTATCATACTTTTCATCAGGAGTCAAACTGCGTTTCGAGCCGTCTGCAAGTTCAACTTTACCATAAGCGGTTCCACCCTCTCCGCCTACTATCTTAAATTGGTAAAGCTGCCGATACTTAAGTTGACTTTTATTCTTGGCATACCAAAGTATATAATCCGAAATGCTTTCAAGTAATTGCTCACCGGTTCCCGAAGTCGTTTTATAGACAATTTGGCTCACAAAATTCCCGCTCCCAAAAATCTCATCCATCAGGTTCCGCACCAGATGCACGTTCTCATCCGATATCTGCACGAAGCAAGACCCCGATTCCGTCAATAACTCCCTAGCCACCAAAAGCCGGTCGCGCAGGTAGCTGAGGTAGGAGTGGATGCCCAGCTCCCAGGTATCGCGGAAGGCTTTGATTTGCTCGGGCTCGGAGGAAAGGTGCTCGTCCTTGCCGTCGGTCACGGTGCGGTTGTTGAGCTTGATTTGCCAGTTGGAGCCATATTTGATGCCGTAGGGCGGGTCGAGGTACACCATCTGCACCTTTTTGTCGAGGCCTTCGCGCTCCAGCAGCGAGGTCATTACCGAGAGCGAGTCGCCGAGGATGAGGCGGTTTTCCCAGGCCGCGTGGTGCTGGTAGTAGCTCAGGGGCTTGTCGAGCTCGTCTACGGTCTGGTAGTCGTGCCCAAACAGGCCGAGCTGGTCGTTGGCCTGGGCCAGGCGCTCGCGGTAGAGCCGCGCCATCAGCTCCTGCGGGCGCACGTGCTCGTGGCGGTAGAGCGAGCGAATATCGAGCTTGAGGTAGTCGGGCCGGTCGTCGCCCTCGTGGTCGTATTTGCCCAGCCACTTCAGCTCGGGGTCCTGCCCGCGGTGGATAATGGGGTTTTTGTCGAGCTCCCGCAAGGGGTGGCCCTGCACTTTGGGGTTCAGCTGCTCGGCGCCGGCCTCGGTTTCGGACGGAATGTAGCTGCGCTTATCCTGGTGCGTGTAGGCGGTGGGGTCGGCGGGGAAGGAGCCCGGCGGGGTAGTAGATTTTTTGGACATGAATAAGGAAAATGTCCGTCATGCTGAGCCTGCCGAAGCATCTCCACTGCTTCGTTGGATTACTAACCCCAGCGGCGAAGTAGAGATGCTTCGACAAGCTCAGCATGACGTGCTATAAAATTTTGAGTCATCAAGCCATCGACTACAGGCTTTGAATCTTCTCGACCAGGTGGTTGCGGGTGTAGCGGATATCCTCGCTGATTTCGATGAATGCCCAGGGCTCGTCGGGCGGCAGGCCCAGGGCGGCGAGGTCGCCGTTCACGGCGGGCAGCCAGTACTTTTCGGTGTAGTGCTTTTTGGCCTGCTTATCGCGGTTCATGCCCGTTACCTCGATAATGAGGTTGACCGTCTGACCGCTCTGGGTGCGCACGCGGGCGATAAAATCGGGCAGGTAGTTGGCGTCCTTACCCTCTTTCAGGTAAGGGATTTTGAAGTCCAGAAAGGCGTTTTTGACGTAGCTCAGCACCTGGGGCAGGTCTTCGAGCACCTTAGCGCAAATCTGCTCCCAGCTTTCGGTATCGGCCACCACGTAGTTGACGGGGCTTTTGGTGGTGGCAAACACCGGGCGGGTGGTTTGGCCGTGCACGAAGCGGGTACTGCCGCGCGGGTTGTAGTAATTGGGCACCGGCCTGATGCGGCGCTCCGCCTCGGGCAGGCCTACCGTAATGGCCTGGTTGATGTGGCTGGCCACGGCCTTGCTGTCCCAGTATTTCACCAGCCGCTTAAAGGCCGGGTCGGTCTGATGCACCAGCGTCAGGCACTGCTCGTACCACTGGGCTACAATGCGGCGCACGGGCCCGAAATATTCCATCTGAGGCGTGCCATCTACGTCGGAAAAATGATGGCGCAGCACCTCACTCGTGACGTAGTACACGGCTTCGTTGTCGCGCATGTGCTCGTGGGCTTCGAGCCGCATGCTTTCCGTACTGCCCGAAAACGCCGAGGCCAGCTCCGTGTGCGTGGGTATTTTGGAAAAGTCCAGCTCGAACCTGCCCACGGCCGCAAAGTCGGGCACCAGCGCGCCGGTACCCCGCTCCTCGCGGTAGCCCGTCAGGTTGGGGAAAACAATTTCCAGGTGCTCGCGCTCGGGCAAAGCCCGGATAGGCGTTACCTCGTCGCCCTCGGGGCCGGCCCCGCCGCCACCCTTGCCCCGCCGAAACGCTTTGAAGGGAATGCCGATGATGCGGGCGTATTCGGGCGGAAACTTGTACTCGGCTATGCGTGCCTTATCAGCCTTGGTAGTGCCTACGACAACTTCGCCCTGCTTATCGTAGGCTTGCAGCTCGTAGTAGCGCCGGCGCAGCGCCCGGCCCGCCACCTGCTCGCACAAAAGCTGCGAGCCAAAGGCTCGCAGGCCCACGATGTGCGTTACGGTATTGGCATCCCAGCCCTCGGTGAGCATCGATACCGACACCACGCAGCGGACGTGCGCGCCCAGCTTGCCGGGGCGGCCTACCGTATTTACTACCTCGCGCAGCAGCTCGGCCTCGGTCAGCTCGTCGGCCGGGCGCTCGGGATACAGGCGGCGGTACTCCTGCCGGAACTGCGCGATTTCTTCCTTAAATACCCGGCGAAACGCCTCGTCTACCTGCCCGCTGTTTTCCAGCGCGTCGGAGTCGATGAGCAGCGTCGGTGGCCGGTGCCTGGGCGAGCCATCGGGCAGGTAATTGGAGAAGATGGCGTGGTGGCCCTGCGCGACTACCCGCCCGTGCTTCGGGTCCGCAAACTCGTAGCCGGCAATGTGCTTGTACACTTCCTTCGAGACGCCGGTATTGTTGCATACCACAATCAAAACGGGCGGCGTACTCAGCAGCTCGGGCCGGCGCTCGCCGCGCTCGCGTACACCCTGGTCGTATTCCTCGTAGTGCGCCACCAGCTGGTCGAGGGCCGTGACGAGCAGCTGCGGTAAATCGGGTTTTTTCTCTATATAGCCGGCGCCTTTTTCTTTGCGCTCGGTGGCCTTGCCCATCTTCGGCAGGCTGTCCTTCACGTTTTCGTAGAGGTTGCGCAGCACCGGCATGTCGAGCTGCTGGGTATCGTCTTTTTCGGGCAGGTAGGGAATTTTTACCAGCCCGCTCTCAATGGCTTCGACTAGTCCGAAGTCCGTCACTATCCACGGAAAAAGGGTGTAGGGCTTGCAGCCCGAGCCCTGCAGATAGTAAGGCGTCGCCGACAAGTCATACACGGCCGCGAGCTGGTAGCGCTGCCCCAGTTCGCGCAAGCCACTGAACCACACGGCCGCGCGGGCATTTTCGTCAGCCCCGGCTTCGTCGCCGTCGGTGGCTTTTTTCCGCTTACCGGGGGCGGCCTGCGGCAGGTAGCAGTGGTGCGCCTCATCGTTGAGCACCAGCAGGCGGCTGCCGGGCCGGAACCCACTCAGGAGCCGTTTGAAAACCTGGTTGTAATTCTCGTACTCGTCCTGCTTTTTGCCATCGGCTCCAATCTTACCATCAAATACGCCGCGCTTGTTGCCTTGCAGGGTGCGCGGCTCAAACTGGTGGTAGTTGCAGATAGCCAGCCGGGCGTTCAGCCCTTCGAGCATATCCTCATAGGGCGGCGGCACCAGCTTGCGCTGGTGGTAGTAGTCCTGGGCATAGTTGCGGTCGGAAGTGGTATCGGCGCGCAGCACCCCCAGCCGGTCGCGGATGGTGATGCCGGGCGCTACCAGCAGGAAATTATCGGCGAAGCGCACATCCTGGCGATACTGCTGGCGGTTGAAATAGTGGTAGAGCACGAGGGCGGCCATCACCACGGTTTTGCCGCTGCCGGTAGCCATCTTGAAGGCGATGCGCGGCAGGTGGTCGGCCGGGTGGGCCGATACGCTCTGCTGCCCTTCGCGCAGCTGGTTGAGAATGTGGCTGCCCGCGTTGGAGCGACCAGCTACCTCATTGAGCCAGATGGCCGTTTCCACGGCTTCGCGCTGGGCAAAAAACAGCTTTTTCACCGGCGACTCGTCCTGGTCGGGAAACCAGTAGGCCAGCAGCTCACGCGTTACGCGGGTGGCATCGGGGTAGCCGGCGGCCCGCCACAGCCCTACCTCCCGGCGCACCAGGTTGATGAGGTGCGTGCCGTAGGAGGCTGCCAGCTCGTTGAACTCAAACGCTTCTTTCTGGCCCTGGTGCTTGCCGGGCATCACCTGCACTTCGGGGACAAACAAGCGTCGGCCTGGCGCAATAGTGCCGTAGTCCAGGTTGCCTTGCAGGTCGGTGGCGTAATGCTTGTCGGGCGCTAGGTAAGGATTGTTGAGGATGGGATTGTCCGGCAGGCGGACGGGGTTCGGGTCGGGGTGGCCGTCCATGCAGAATATGTGAGACGTATTTGATACAAATATGTCTCACATATCGGCTATATGCTTCAAAATGGAGAAATAACGGGTAGCAGGTAGCGTAGGGCAGCGCCCCAACTTTGGCCTCCTCTAGTCGACCCGATATGGCCAAGCAACACCGCGGGGAAATTGTGCACGAGGTCGTCCTCAAAAGCGGCGTGAAAGTTTCCCGGCTTTACGGCGCGCTGGGCATTAGTCGCCCCACCCTCTACCGCCGCTTCGACGACCCTAATCTGGAGTTTGACTTTATCCGGCGGGTTGGCGAAGTCATCTACCACAACTTTGCCGAAGAATTCAGGGAGCTGGCGCCAACCGCCGCCGAGCCCGTAGAGATTTATCAGATTACCACCCTGGAAGAGTGCAAGGACCGCCTCCTGCGGGTGCACGAGCAGTTCATGGAAAAGGTGCGGCAGTATGACGAGCTGAAAGCCCGCTACGACGCCCTGCTCAGCGAGCGAAACGGCCAGTAGCTCCTTCTTTGTAAATCCCGCTGCCTATGAATTTCTACGTTGGCGTAACCGACAAGGCGTGGTTTGATTACCTGCGGCAGGAACCCCGCGAGGATGTCAATTTCTGGAAGCCGCTGGGTGGTGCCAACTTCGGGGCGGTACCGGCTGGTGCGCCTTTTCTGCTTAAGCTGCGTAAGCCGGAGCATAGCATTGTGGGCGTGGGCTTTTTTACAGTGCAGACCAAGGCATCCGTGTCATTCGCCTGGGAAACCTTTGGCAACCGGAACGGCTACGGCGAACTGCTGGATTTCCGAGCCGCCATAAATAAATACCGGGTAGCGCACCACAAGCCCGCCGAGCTGAATCCTGAAATCAGCTGTCTGGTTCTGACTGCCCCTGTCTTTTTCCGTAAGCCCGACTGGATACCCGCGCCCGCTGACTGGGGCGACCCCATCGTGACCGGTAAAGTGTACAACACGGCTACCCCCATCGGGGCCAGGCTGTGGGCTAATGTGAGCGCCACCCTGCTGCGCTACCAAAACGACGCATTTACCCAAGAGCTGGCTACCGATTCTCTGTTGCTGGAATCGCCCGCCATCTACCGGGAGGCGCTGACTAAGGTGCGAATCGGGCAGGGCGCCTTCAAGGCGCTGGTAACGCAGGCCTACGATAAGCAGTGCGCTATCTCGGGCGAGAAGACGTTGCCGGTGCTCGAAGCGGCCCATATTCAGCCCTATTCCCAGGCCGGACCCAACCAGCTCGGCAATGGCCTGCTGCTGCGCTCCGACCTGCACAAGCTGTTCGACCGCCATTACCTGACTATCGATGCCACCGACCGCGTAGTGCGGGTGAGCAGCCGTATCCGGGAAGAGTTTCAGAATGGCAAAGAGTACTACCGCTTCGACGGTCAGCCCTTACGCATGCTCCCCAAAAGTATTCTCGACCAGCCCGCCAAGCAATACCTGGAGCACCATAATCAACTATTTATGCCGTAAAGATTGGGGCATAAGAAGGCCGGCGCGGTAGCCGGCCTTCTTATTTATTACCCCACCAGCGGCCCCCGCATCTCGGGTGCTTGCCGCAGCTTGGTTGCCTGCTCGTAGGCGTAGCCCAGGCCCAGCAACAGGCCCTCGGACCAAGCTGGCCCCACGAAGGAGAGCCCCACCGGCAGGTGCTGGGCCTGGCCCATCGGCACGGTAAGGTGCGGGTAGCCCGCCATCGCGGCCGGCGACGAAAAGTCGAGGCCCGACGAGTAGTCGCCATTCACCAAATCGATGCAGCCGGCCGGGCCGGTGGTGATGCCGATGATGGCAGCCAGCTGATTGTCGTGCATAATTTTGTCCAGGATTTTGCGGGTGCCGCCCTGCGAGCGGGCCAGCGCCGCCTGGTACTTGGCGCTGCCCAGCCCTTCGGTTTTTTCGGCTGCCTCCAGGGTTTCCTGCTGGAAAAAGGGCATGGCTTTAGCCGCGTTGGCCTTGTCAAAGGCAATGACGTCGGCCAGGGTTTTTACGCCCGCATTGGTACCCGCCAGGTACTTATTTACGCCATCTTTAAATTCGTAGAGCAGCACCTGAAACTCGGCGTCGCCCAGGGCCGCGACCGGCTTGGCTACGTTTATTTCCACAATGGTAGCTCCCTGAGCTTTCAGCACCGCCAGGGCTTTTTGCAGCAGGGCCACGGCGTCGGAAGTACCGGTGAGGTGACTTTTCTCGACCCCCAGGCGCTTGCCTTTCAGAGCATTGGTATCCAGAAACCTGGTATAGTCGGGCGCGGCGTGGGCGGCGCTGCCGCGAGTAGCGGCATCGGCCGGGTCTTCGCCGGTGAGCGCCGCCAGCAGCAGGGCCGCGTCGCGCACGGTGCGGGCCATGGGGCCGGCCGTATCCTGGGTGGCGGAAATCGGAATGATGCCCGTGCGGCTGAGTAGCCCTACCGTGGGCTTGAGGCCTACCAGGCCATTCACCGAGGAAGGTGACACTACTGAGCCGTCGGTTTCGGTGCCGATGGCCACCGCGCACAGGCTGGCCGCCGCCGCCGAGCCCGAGCCGGCGCTGGAGCCGCTGGGCGTGCGGTCCAGAATATAGGGATTTTTAGTTTGTCCGCCCCGGCTGCTCCAGCCGCTGGTGGCGCGCGTCGAGCGGAAGTTGGCCCACTCGCTCAGATTGGTTTTGCCGAGTACTACGGCCCCGGCCGCTCGCAGCTGTTTGACGATAAAGGCGTCCTGCTTGGCGCGGTGCCCGGCCAGGGCCAATGAGCCGGCGGTGGTCTGCATCTGGTCGCCGGTATCAATATTGTCTTTTATCAATATTGGGATGCCGTGCAGGGGGCCGCGTACCTTGCCGGCCTTGCGCTCCGCGTCGAGCGCATCGGCAATTTTCAACGCCTCCGGGTTGGTTTCGATAACGGCGCGCAACGTCGGACCTTTCGCGTTTACCGCTTCGATGCGCTGCAAATACAGCTCGCACAGCGCCCGCGCCGAGTGCCGGCCGGCCTGCATGTGCTGCTGCAAATCAGCCACCGTGGCTTCGAGCAGCGGAAACGCATCGGGGCCGGCTGCCGGGCTGGCGGCAGTCGGGTCGGTGGGCGGCTGGGCGGTGGGCGCGCTATTCGAAGTGCATTGCGCCAGCGAAAGGGTAGTGAGAGCGGCGCCGGCCAGCGAGCCGTTGAGTAGAAAAAGGCGGCGATTCATGAGGCTAAGAGGTTAAGCCGACAAGATAGCGTCCCTTGTCACTAGACAACGGCATGTTAAACTTACGGGAGTTGGACCGTCCGTAGAACTACAAAACAACTTCATTAATACAACACCCGGAACTTGATGGTGTGCTCTACCGCGCGCAGCGCCTGAATCACGTCCTGGTCGTACTCGCGGTTGATATCGGTGATTACGTAGCCAATTAACTCGTTGGTTTTCAGGTACTGACCAAGGATGTTGACGTGGTGCGCGGCCAGCACGTTGTTGATACTGGCCAGCACGCCCGGCACGTTGGCGTGAATGTGGATGAGCCGGTGGCCGGGCTGGGTGGGCAGCTGAATATTGGGGAAATTGACGCTCTGCTGGGTGTTGCCGGTGTTCACGTACTCCATGATGCGCTCGGGCACAAACTCGGCGATGTTGCGCTGGGCCTCGGCCGTGCTGCCGCCAATGTGGGGCGTGAGCAGCACGTTGGGCAGCCCGCGCAGCTCGCTCTCAAACGCTTCGCTATTGGTTTTGGGCTCGTGCGGGAACACGTCGATGGCGGCGCCGCCGAGGTGGCCGCTGCGCAGGGCCGCGGCCAGGGCCGGCACGTCCACCACGTGGCCGCGGGCGTTGTTAATAAAGAGCGCGCCGGGTTTCATCAGCGCAAACTCCTTCTCGCCGAAAAAATCCTGGTTTTCGGGCCGGCCGTCGATGTGCAGCGTTACCACGTCGGCCTGGGGCAGCAGCTCGTCCAGGCTCCGGGCCTTCACGGCGTTGCCCAGCTGAAGCTTTTCGGCCATGTCGTAATAAATTACCTTCAGGCCCACAGCCTCGGCTACCACCGAGAGCTGCGCCCCGATATTGCCGTAGCCAATGATGCCCAGGGTTTTGCCCCGAATCTCGAATGAGCCGCTGGCCGACTTATCCCACTCGCCCCGGTGCATCTTGGGGTTTTTTTCCGGAATGCGGCGGGCCAGCACAATCAGCTCAGCCAGCGTCAGCTCGACCACCGAGCGGGTGTTGGAGAAGGGCGCGTTAAACACCGCGACGCCTTTTTTCATGGCCTCGGGCAAGTCAATCTGGTTGGTGCCAATGCAGAACGCTCCAACGGCAATGAGGCGGTTGGCCGCGGCTAGCACCCGGGCAGTCACCTGCGTTTTGGACCGGATGCCCAGGATGCTCACACCCTCGATGCGGGCAATCAGCTCGTCCTCGTCGAGGGCGCCCTTCAGCTGCTCTACCTGGTAGCCTTCCTGCCGAAACAGCTCGGCGGCGCGGGCATCGGGGTTTTCGAGTAAAAGAACCTTTATTCGGTTCTTGGGATAGCTCAGGGTCATGGGTAATTTCAGCTGGTAGAGAAACTCGTCAAACGTGGGCAGCACCTCGTCGGCGTGGGCTACCACGCTGGGGCGGCTCACGTTTTCGGTGTAGGCGTAGAAGCGGTGGGCCAGGCCCGCTTCGCGAATCTGGTAGTCGGTGTAGCCATCGCCGAGCACGTACACCGGCCCGTCGAGGTCGAGCAGCACGAGCTGGCGAATCTTACCGCCGTCGCGGCTCAGCACGTTGGCCGGGTCGCAGCCGGTGATGTTGCCTTCCGCATCAAACGTAAACGTGTTGGCCAGCACGTGGCTGGGGTCGATACCAAACTCGGCCACTACGGGCTCAATAAACTCGCGGAAGCCGCTGCTCACCACGTAGATGTGGTCGGCGTGCTGCCGGAAGAAGTCCCCGTTGCGCCGAATGCTCGCGCTCACCTTCGTTTGCAGGTGCGCCACCAGCGGCGCCAGGTGCCGCCGGTGCGCCCCCAGCAGCGCCAGCCGCTGGCTCAACGATTCCTGAAAGCCGATTTCACCAGCCATGCCGCGGTCGGTGAGCGCCTTAATTTGGCCCACGCGCTCGGCTTGGTCGGGCTGGCCGGCCAGGGCAATGTCGGCCAGCTCATCGAGGCCTTCGACCTGCGTGAAGGTGGAGTCGAAGTCGAAAACGAGGTAGGGGAGGAGCGGGGCAGCGTCGGGCATGGGCGCAAAGATGGTGGTGCCATCGCTGCTATAACCTATAAAATGTGCATTATCCTTTTGAAAAAGCGTAGCGCTGGCCTTCTTCGGGGGAAGCAATGCTGGTGGTGAAGCTAACAGCTAGCACCTCTACATAGCTGTTATGGCCTTGCACGATATAATGGTGATACACTTTGCCATCCCAGTTCTTCCAAGCAGGATAGGTGTAAGACCGTTGTCGGGTGGCTGTCGCCAGCCACGCAGAATCAATTACTTCAAGCAAAAAGGAGTGAAAGGAATGCTCGGCTATGCTGTAAGGCAGGAACTCAGTTTTTACCATATGTGTCGCCCAGCAATTTAAAAAACTAATTTTTCCTAGTTCATCCGAAGGTTCGGCTTTACCCTCACTCAGAAGGGTAAAAAAAACATCACAATCAGTCGGTGTTACCACTAGAGCCAGAGAGCTTTGCGGGTCTTGCCAAAAAGGTAGCTTAATAGCAGTGGCGGGTGAGGTCGTCATTGTGAGAACATGAAAAATAGAGTGTCGCGTCTCGGTGTCAGGTATTTTCTTCACTGGCGCGAGTTTAGGCATAGCGTAACTCGTGCCTTATTTTCGGGGGAGGCTGAGCCTCTCGTAGAACGAGCTAAGTGGACGACCCTGGCGGCGCGGTTATGCCTTGCCGCTGACGCGGCAGTGGAGGTGCAACCTCAACAATGAAGAAAGGCACGAGTTACGGCTTCGCCTAAACTCGCGCCAGTATAGAATCCACGCTAGCCAATCTGGTAAAATGCGCCGACGGCGGGCTTACCGCGACTTTGCCTCGCGCCAGCTGAACTCGGGCTCGTAGCCCAGCACTTTCCGGGCCTTCTCAATTGAGAGCAGCGTTTCGTGCTCGCCCAGCTTTTTCCTCACTGGTACATTGGGCAAGTAGTTTTTCATCAACTCGGTTGAGGATTTCGACATCACCGTATCGGCGTTGGCGATGATAAAGGGGTGCATGCCGGTGGCCTCCCACTCAAGGGCCTTGCGGATGGCCTGAGAGCCGTCGCGGGCGTCGATGTAGGCCCACATGTTCCACTTGCGCTCCTCGGGGTCGTGGTCGTAGGCCGGGAATTTGGCGTAGTCCTGCGGCTCCATCACGTTGCTGAAGCGCAGGCCGACGAGCTTCATGGCGGGCGTTTGCAGCACAAACTGGCGGGCCATGTCCTCCATCAGCACCTTGGCCAGGGCGTAGGCGCTTTTGGCGCGCAGCGGGTAGTCCTCATCCACGGGCGCGTAGGGCTCGCCGCCCTCAAAAGGCTCGCCCAGTGTGGTTTCGCTGCTGGCCCAGATGACGTTGTGGATGCCCAGCCGGCGGGCGGCCTCAAACACGTTGTAGGTGCCCATGATGTTGTTTTGAAACAGATGGGAATCGGGGTACTGGCGCGGCGTCGGGAAAGCCGCCAGGTGCACGATGGCATCGAAGGCATTGGTGCCCACGCCGGCGTGTATTTCATGGCCCACCGAAGAAAACGCGTCGAGCGTCTGGCCGAAATCAGACAAGTCGGCGATGATGCCTGGTATGCCTTTCTCGGGCGCCACGGTATCAATTACGAACACGTCGTAGCCGTGGGCCAGCAGGTCCTGCACGCATACTTTGCCGAGTTTGCCGGTGCCGCCGGTCACGGCCACACGCTTTTTGCCGGCGGGCTTTTGGGGAGATTTCATAAAAGTGGAAAAGGAAGGGTAGAACCAGCGCCGCTGGAATGGGCACTGGTCGAAAGCCTAGTACGGCCAGCCGGGCCGGGGCGCTGCGAATTGCCGTAAAAACCCCGCTTTTCGGCGCCGCCGGGCTCGAAAAGCGGGGTTTTTAGAATGCGTTTAAATTTCGCTCAAAACATCTAAAAGAACGTCATGCTGAGCCTGTCGAAGCATCTCTACCGCGCCGCTAAGGTGTCGTTCGATAAAGATGCTTCGGCAAGCTCAGTATGACGTTCTTTCAGGGTTTCCAGTGTGCCCCCGGCCAGGGGTACTTACACCAATTTATCGGGCGTAATGGGCAGCTCGCGCACGCGCTTGCCGGTGGCGTTGAACACGGCATTGGCAATGGCCGGGGCCACGCCGATAGTTGCAATTTCGCCGATGCCCTTGGTGCCCAGCGCGTTCACGTGGTAGTCTGGCTGGTTCACGAAGGCCACTTCTACGGCTGGCGCGTCGGCGTGCACGGGCACATGGTAGTCGGCAAAGTCCTTGGTGACGTAGCGGCCGTAGCGGTGGTCGATGACGGCGTCTTCCATCAGGGCCATGCCGATGCCGCCCACGGCACCGCCCTTCATCTGGTTGGCGGCGGTTTTCTGGTTGATGATGGTGCCCGCGTCGGCGCACGACACGAGCTTGCGCACCCGCACCTCGCCGGTGAGCGCGTGCACCGCCACCTGGGCAAAGTGCACCGAAAACGAGTACATCGAATACGTCTGGCCATCGGTGCCGGTGGGCTTCGACTCCACGTTGACGAAGGCCGCGCCCGGCTGCTTGAGCAGGTCGGCGTACTGCGCCCGGCTAGCCCCCGCGCTGGCCAGCGTGAGGTAGCCGTCGGCCAATTGCACGTCTTCTTTTTTAGCCGAGGCGAAGGCCGGCAGGCTGGCCCCGGCCAGCTCGCGCAGCTTGTCTTTCAGCGCCAGGCAGGCATCCTGCACGGCCTGGCCCACGGTATTCACCGTCGACGAGCCACCCTGCGAGCCCGACTGCGGGAAGCCCGAATTACCCAGCTCAAACGTGATGCGGCCAGGGGCAATACCCAACGCGTCGGCGGCAATCTGGGTCATGGCCGTGCCGGTGCCGGGACCAATGTCGGTGGTGGCGCATTGCAGCACCACGTGGCCGTTGGGCAGCAATTGGGCGCTCACGTGGGCCGAGCCCCGGTGCGCGCCGAAGGTACCCACGCCCATGCCATAGCCCAGCAGCCAGTCGCCCTCACGCACGGCACCGGGCTCCAGCTTGCGGTTTTGCCAGCCAATGCGGTCGGCGCCGAGCTGGTAGCATTCCTTCAGAAACTTGGTGCTCCAGGGCCGGTTTTTCTCCGGGTCCTGGTCGGTATAGTTGCGCAGGCGAAACTCCAGCGGGTCGAGCTTGAGCAGATACGCCATCTCGTCCATCGCCGACTCCAGGGCAAACGCGCCGGTGGCCTCGCCGGGGCCGCGCATCCAGATGGGCGTGCTCACATCGAGGGCCGCGATGCGGTAGCGCGTCGTCAGGTTGGGCGACTGGTACATCATGCGCGTCTGGGCCAGCGTCGATTCGGTAAACTCCTCGTAGCTGGAAGTCTGGCCGATGGAGTCGTGGCTGATGGCCGTGATTTTACCGTCGGCCGTGGCGCTCATCCCGATTTTCTGCCAGGTATACGGCCGGTAGCCCACCATCGTAAACATCTGCTCGCGGGTCAGCATGAGCTTTAGCGGGCGGCCAACCACCTTGGCGCCCATCACGGCGGCCGACTCGTGCGGCCAGCTGTGCAGGGCATTGCCGAAGGCGCCGCCCACGAAGGTGGCAATCACCTGCACGTTCTCCTCGGGCAGGTTCCACTCCCTGGCAAAGTCGCGGCGCGTGCCCAGCGTGCCCTGCGTCTTATCGTACAGCGTGAGACGGTCGGGCGCCTCCCAGTGCGCCGTGACGGACTGCATCTCCATCGGGCTGTGCATCTCGGTCGGAATCACATATTCCTGCTCGATTTTGAGGCTGGCCGTTTGGTAGGCATCGGCCTGCCCGCGCTGGTAGTCGGCCATCGGCGACTTCGGATTTTTCCGGGCCGAAGAGGGAAGAAACGCCTGTGCCGCGCCCACTTCCATGCTGGTCTGGTGCGTTTCTTTAGCGTACTGCGCCTTCACGAGCCGGGCCGCGTGGCGGGCCCGCTCGAAGGTGTCGGCCACCACCAAGGCAATTGGCTGGTCGTTGAAGCGAATCTTCTCGTCGTAAAATACCTTTAGCGGCCCGCCCTCGGTCGGGGGCTGCGAGGGGTCTTTGCCGGCCGGCTTAAAGCCCGGTACCTTGGGCGCGTTGAGGTGCGTAAGCACGGCCAGTACGCCCGGCGCGCGCTCGGCGGCCTTGGTATCGAGGCTCGTAATGCGGCCCTTGGCGATGGTGCTGCCCACGAGCACGCCGTAGGTCATGCCCGGCAGCTCGTACTCAGCCGAGTAGCGGGCGCCGCCCGTCACTTTGAGGTGGCCATCTACCCGGCTCATCGAGCCCCCGATGTGCTTTTCTTGCGTTTTCATAAATGAAGTAAGATTGGGTAGCGAGGACTCTGCGAGTCCGCGCGTAGGGGGTTGTTCAACGTTCCTACGCGCGGACTCGCAGAGTCCTCGCTACAGCATTAGGCCGCGCTGGCTGTTTTAAGCGCCTGCACGAGGGTATTGGGGGCCAGCCTGAGCTTATAGGCATTGTGTTTGAACGCCTTGGCACCCTGCATGGCTACCTCGGCGGCACGCCGGAAGCTGGCTTCGGTGGCGGGCTGGCCCACCAGGGCCTGCTCGGCGGCCGGGAGGCGCCAGGGCTTATGGGCCACGCCGCCCAGGGCCAGGCGGGCCGCTTTAATGGTGTTGTTCTCTATATCGAGCGCTACGGCGGCGCTCACCAGGGCGAAGGCGTAGCTGGCGCGCTCGCGCACCTTCTGGTAGTGCACGTGCCTGGTAAACGGATTATCGGGAATGTCCACGGCCGTTATCAGCTCGCCGGCTTCGAGGTTGGCATCGCGCTCGGGCGTGTCGCCGGGCAGGCGGTGAAAGTCGCTGAAGGCCAGCCGCCGGTCGCCCTTCGGCCCGCTGATGAGCACCGTAGCATCGAGGGCCACCAGCGCCACGCTCATGTCGCTGGGATGCACGGCAATGCACTTGTCGCTGGCCCCGAAGATGGCGTGCATGCGGTTGATGCCTTCGAGCGCGGCGCAGCCGGTGCCGGGCTCGCGCTTGTTGCAGGGCATACTCAGGTCATAGAAATAAGCACAGCGGGTGCGTTGCAGCATGTTGCCGCCCACGGTAGCCATGTTGCGCAGCTGCGGCGAGGCGCCGGCATTCAGCGCCAGGGCGAGCAGCGGCTGGCGAGCGCGTATCTGCGCATCGCCTGCCACGGCCGAGTTCAGGGCCAGCGCCCCGATGCGCAGGCTGTTATTCTGACTCTCGATTTTATTGAGCGGCAGGCGGTTGATGTCTACCAGCTTTTGCGGCGTCATCACGCCGCGCTTCATCAAATCGACGAGGTTGGTGCCGCCGGCGATAAACTTGGCGGTGGGGTCTTTGGCTACTACGTCGATAGCGGCCTGCGGCTTGGTAGCGCGCACGTACTGGAACTGGTTCATACCTTCTGCCCTCCGCCTTTAACGTCCTGAATAGCGGCCACAATGTTGGCGTAGGCGCCGCAGCGGCAAATATTGCCGCTCATATATTCTCTGATTTCGCCCTCTGAGCCGGCGTGGCCTTCACGCACGCAGGCCACGGCGCTCATAATCTGGCCGGGGGTGCAGTAGCCGCACTGAAAGCCGTCGTGCTTCACAAACGCCTCCTGCATGGGGTGCAGCCTGTCGCCGTCGGCCAGGCCCTCGATGGTCGTGATTTCCTGGCCATCGTGCATCACCGCGAAGCTCAGGCAACTGTTTACGCGCTGGCCATCGACGTGCACCGTGCAGGCGCCGCACTGGCCGTAGTCGCAGCCCTTTTTGGTGCCGGTGAGGTGCAATTGCTCGCGCAAAAAGTCGAGCAGCGTCGCGCGCGGCTCCACCGAAACCTTATGCTTTACGCCGTTGACTTTCAGGCTCAACGGAATCTTTTCGAAGGCGGCGGCCACGCGCTCGTCAAAGCCTTCGGCGGCGGCCGTCACTACTGAGCCGGGCACCAGGGCCAGGGCCGTGAGCAGCGACGACTGCTTGAGAAACGTGCGCCGGGCCTCGTCGTGGTTGGCCGGCGCGTCGAGGTCGGGGTTCGTAGTCATAATATGGTAAAAATACGATGTATGAAAAGCCGGATAAGGACTGCTTTAAGCGGTGAGCGTTGCGGCCGGTTCCGGTCTGGTAACCGGCAAGTAAGTTTCTGGTTGAGTAATAGGCGTATACATTTTGGCCCAAAAAGCACCGGAGGCTGAAAGTTAGCTCCGAAGCAGAATACCGCTGGCCTTTCTGGTTTTACAAGCCGACGGATGTACCATAGGAAACGCCGTAAATTTGCCCCTTGTCTTTTAGCTTATTAGGATGAAAAACCTGCTGCTCGCCGCTACTGTGCTACTCACTGCCGCCGCACCGGCTCCTTCCGCGTCCGTAGCCCCGCGCAGCCGCACCTTCCAGCTGGTGTGCCGGGCTACCGTGCCGGCGCCGGCCGCCGGCACCCAGACGCTGGAATTCTGGATGCCCGTGCCGCACAATGACAAGAGCCAGGATGTGCGCGACCTCAAAATAGAGGTGTCTGGCTTTCCAAATCGTATTAAGCTTCAGAATATAAAGGCCTCTGATACGAATGCTGCTGTGCCTGCCCCTTATACTGTTGAAACCGATATATATGGCAACAAAATCATGCATCTGGTAGTGCAAGCGGCTTCAGTCCTTCAGGCTGGTGTGCTATATGATACTAAGCATATGGCCCAGCAATTGTCAAAGCTTCCTGCTGCGCCTATTGAGCCATTAGTGATTACGCTTACGGCCCGCATCACGCGCCGCGAGCATCTGAACCTGCGCGCCAACTCCGATACCGCGCCCGTCGAAGCCGAAGCCACCGACCCCAACCTGAGCCGCTGGCTGGCTCCCGACCGCCTCGTGCCGCTCGACTTTAAAATCAAAGCCCAGGCTCAGGCAGTGATAGACAAGGCCGGCGCCAAAACCGATTTGCAGAAAGCCCGCGCCATCTACGAGCACGTGGTGAGCACCGTCACCTACGACAAAACCGGCCAGGGCTGGGGCCGGGGCGATATATATTATGCCTGCGATGCGCGCCGGGGCAACTGCACCGATTTCCACGCCATTGTCATCGGCTACTGCCGGGCGCTGGGCATTCCGGCGCGCTTCAGCATCGGGCTGCCGCTGCCGGCCGAGCGCGGCAAGGGCGAAATCAAGGGCTACCACTGCTGGGCCGAGTTCTTCACCAAGCAAACCGGCTGGGTGCCGGTTGATGCCTCCGAGGCCGCTAAAAACCCGGATAAGCGTGCCTACTTCTTCGGCGCGCACGATGAAAACCGCGTCGAGTTCACCCGCGGCCGCGACCTGACGTTGACGCCCAAGCAGGCCGGCGCGCCGCTCAACTACTTCGTGTACCCGTATGCCGAGGCCGATGGTAAGCCGATGGAAAACGTGGCGCGCACCTACACCTTCGAAGACGTAGAAAAGTAGCGTGGACTCTGCGAGTCCGCGCGTAGAACGAACCAGCACGAAACCACGCGCGGACTCGCAGAGTCCACGCTACTTACTGCTTTACGGCGCCAGCAACAGCTTGCCGAAATTCTGGCCCGAAAACAGCTTGAGCAGCGCGGGCAGGAAGTTTTCGACGCCGTGCTCGACCTGCACTTTGGGCGCTTTGAGCTTGCCTTCGCGCAGCCAGCCGGCCATTTCGCGGGCGGCCTCGCCGTAGTGAGCGGCGTTGTCGAATACCACGATGCCTTCCATGCGGGCGCGGTTCACGAGCAGCGACAGGTAGTTGGCGGGGCCTTTAACAGGCGTCGTGTTATTATACTGCGAGATGGCCCCGCAGATGACGATGCGCGCCCGCAGCCGAATCTGCTCCAGCACCAGGTCCAGAATATCGCCGCCTACGTTGTCGAAATACACGTCGATACCCTCGGGGCAGGCGGCGCGCAGGGCCTGGCGCACGTCCTCGGTTTTGTAGTTGAGGCAGGCGTCGAAGCCCAGCTCCTGCACGCAGTAGTCGCACTTCTCCTGCTCGCCGGCCAGGCCTACCACGCGGCAGCCCTTGAGCTTGGCAAGCTGGCCCACCACGCTGCCCACGGCGCCGGCCGCGCCGCTCACCACCACGGTTTCGCCGGCTTTGGGCTGGCCGGTATTGAGCAGGCCGAAGTAGGCCGTCATGCCCGTCATGCCCAGGGTCGAGAGGTAGGTTTCGAGCGGCGCGTGGCGGGTATCGACTTTTTGTAGAAAGCCGGGGTGGGCCGGGTTGACGGCCGTTGCGCCCTCGCGCAGCGCGTATTGCTGCACCTGGAGGCCGCCCGTCACGTAGTCGCCCACCGCGAAGGCTGGGTGCTGCGATTCCACCACCTGGCCCGCGCCGAGCGCCCGCATCACCTCGCCGATGCCCACGGGCGGAATGTAGCTGCGGCCCGCGTTCATCCACCCGCGCATGGCCGGGTCGAGCGAGAGCAGCGCATTTTTAACCAGTACCTGCCCGGCTTGCAAGGCTGGCACCTCGGTGGTTTCGATGGTGAAATTTTCGGGGGTGGGCAGGCCGGTCGGGCGCGAAGCCAGCTTGACCTGGGTGTTGGAATAGGGCATGGGGTGGGGAAGTAGTGATATAACCGGTTGTCATTGCGAGCCTGCGAGGCAATTGCACCCGAACGAGCCTGGCGCAAGTCGTTCGGCTATCGTTCGGGTGCGATTACCGGGCTGCGCTCGCAATGATAAACGAATAAGAGCCAGCAGCTTGAAAAATAAAGGCAAAACTACCCTTGCAGCTCCTGCACGTCCTGGGGCGTGAGCTGCACGCTCATGGCTTTTAGCAGCTCCTGTACCTGGGCGGGGCTGGTGCTGCTGGCGATGGGCGCGGTGATGCCGGGGGCCTGCATCAGCCAGGCCAGCGCCACCTGGGCCTGCGTGACGCCGTGGCGCTGGGCTACGGCATCGAGGCTGCGCAGGATTTTCAGGCCCTTGTCGTTCAGGTATTTGCTACCTACACCACCGCCGCGGGCGCTTTTTTGCAGGTCGGCCGGGCTGCGGTACTTGCCGGTGAGGAAGCCCGCCGCCAGCCCGTAGTACGGAATAACGCCGATGCCGCTGGCCTGCACAATGGGCAGGTCATCCTGCTCAAAAGCTTCCCGGTCGTAGAGATTATACAGCGGCTGCAGGCTTTCGTAGCGCGGCAGGCCCTGCTGCGCCGCGTCGAGGGCCGCCTGCAGGCGCTCGGGCTTGAAGTTGGATGCGCCAATGGCCCGCACCTTGCCCTCTTTAATGAGCTGCGCATAGGCTTCGAGCGGCTCGGTCACGGGCAGGCTCTCGTCGTCTTTGTGCGACTGGTAGAGGTCGATGTAGTCGGTTTGCAGGCGCTGGAGCGAGCCTTCCACGGCGCGCATAATATAGGATTTTGACAATCCTTTGTTTTCAGCATTTACTTCCCAGCCAACTTTAGTAGCGATAACGACGTCGTCGCGGCGGCCGCGCTGCTTCAGCCACTTGCCGATGATGGTTTCCGACTCGCCGCCGACGTGGCCGGGCACCCACACCGAGTAGCCATCGGCCGTGTCGATGGCATTGCCGCCGCCCGCCACAAAGGCGTCGAGCACGGCAAAGGAAGTCTTTTCGTCGGCCGTCCAGCCGAATACGTTGCCGCCCAGCACGAGCGGAGCAATGTGGAGGCCCGAGCGGCCAAGTTCACGAAGTGTTGTCATAACGTGTGGAAAAGTAGTAGGAGCGGGTATAACCGCCTACCCCGCGTTTTGTGTAAAAGCGGTTATTTTGCCCATCGGTGTGACCGCGTATTTGTACCTGATTTAAAGCAAATCCAGGTTGGGTGTAGAGCTGCCTCTTTGCGTCTCGGCGTCCGCGCCGTGCGAAAAGCCTCGTTCAGGTATCGTTCAACGCCAAGATGCAAAAATGTGTCTCTGTTGGTAGTTATCCACTGATTTTTAATTAGTTGGTAGCCTAGCAGTTAGCCTTTGCTCAGCCTGATTCTAGTGCTTACAGCGCTCCGGGGCACTACAATCGGCGTGGATATTGGCGCGGCTGGCCTGGGAAAGCCCACAGCTGCGAGGCTATCTGCTGGCAGCTGTCATCTGGTGCTCATAGAAGCGTTTCTATTTTTGCGTACACCCTTTACTTTTCTCATTTTACTACGAATGAAAACAATCCTACCCTTACTGACCTTGCTGGCCACGGGCCTCAGCGCGGCAGCCCAAACTCCGATTACCCTCACGCAGAGCAATTTTCCGGCCTTGCCTACTACGGTAGAGCTGTACAATAGTGCCAGTATTACGGGCGTGACGCCGCCTATGACGGGCGCCAACCAAACCTGGAACTACACCGGCCTTACGGCTACGGGCCAAACCTCGGACACCTATAATGCGCCGGCCGCTACGCCCGCTTTTGCCGGCACCACCCGCACCTATAATTACACGCTATCGCTGGGCGCTTATCCGGTGCGGGGCACGTCGTCGCAGGCGCTTACGCCTACGGGGCTCAACTACTTGGGCTACAGTATACCCCTGCAGCGCTTTGGTCTGAGTGCCGTAACTGGCTCCCCAACCGACTCGCTGGTGGTGCCGGCTCAGTCGGTACCCGTAGGAGTAACGATTATGAAATTCCCAACCACGGTGGGCACCGTTAATAAGTATTTCTACCGCACGGGCACGTCGGGACTGCTGACCGTAGGCCTGGTTGCCCTAAACAAAACGCCGCTGCGTCTGGTGCAGCGCATCGCAAATACCGACAGTGTGGCGGGCTATGGTACACTGCGTGTACCCACGGCTGGCGGCCCGGCGGCCAATTCGGTGCTGCTGGTGCGCACCCGCACTATTGAGGTCGATAGCTTTTACCTGGCCGGCCAGCCGGCCCCGGCCATCCTGCTGGGCGCGTTGGGGGTGCAGCAAGGCGCAGTTACGACCTCTTACTATGACAGCTTCTACCGTGCCGGCTCGTCGCAGCCGGAAGCGGGTTTCACTTACACTTCGGCCAGCTACCAAACGCTGCAGAGCGCTTTCTACTCGCGCGAGACTACGTTGTTGGCTACCCGGCCCAGCCTGGCCGCCGCTATAGGGGGCCTAACGGCTTATCCCAATCCACTTGCGCAGGGCCCGCTCATGCTGCTGGCCGGCAATGGCTCGCGCGCGGCTGTGGCTCTCACCGTGCGCGACGTGCTGGGCCGCCAGCTGCTGACCGGTAGCGGTACCCTGGGCCAGCCCACGGCGCTGTTGGCAGGCTTGCCCCAGGGAAACTATCTGCTCGAAATCAGCACGGCCGATGGCTTGCGCGCAGTGCAGCGCATTACGGTGCAGTAGCGGTCGACCAGAGACATACGATTCATTGAGCGGGGCAACCAGCGGGCGCAGGCCAGCAGGTTGCCCCGCTTTTTTTGTGAGACATCTTTGGGCCAGTGAGCACCTTAGCGCGGTTTCGGAGTCGGAGCAGATTTATTTCCCGTCGGGTTCCTCTCTCTTATTGGGGAGAGGGCCGGAGGTGAGAGGTGCAGGAAGGCAATGAATAGAAGGTAGCAGCTCTGTGGCCGATGGTGAGGCCGACATGAGAACGAGCCACGTATTCTGAAAAGCTGGTAAGTCTGTATATCATCAGTTGCAACAATGGCCCCGGCGCTCAGTCTTTAGGCGTTGCCAAAGTAGGCATTGCCCCGGCGAACCGCTACTTTTGGTCACGACGTTTACGTTTTAGCCTTTTTCATGAAAAAACCTTTCTTTTCCAAGCTGCTGGCGGGGGCGGCACTCCTGTGGGCAGGGGCGGCCCAGGCCCAGCCCGGCGCGCCTATGGCACCGGCCGGCCTGCCGCCCTTCAACGCGCGGGCCCTGTTCAATCCCGACTACCTCAACCAGGTGGGCCCGGCCACGCGCACGGCCGGCGGCCAGCCCGGCGCCACCTACTGGCAAAATGCGGCCGACTATCAGATTGCGGCCTCGCTCGATGAGAAAGCGGCCCGCGTAACGTCCAGCGTAACGATAACCTACACCAACAACAGTCCCGATGCGCTGCCCTTTGTATGGGTGCAGCTCGACCAGAACCTGTTCCGGGCCGATTCGCGCGGGGCGGCCGTAACCCCGCCGGCGGGTGGGCGCTTCGGCAACTCGGCGCGGGGCTTCCAGGGTGGCGACTCCTTGCAAACCGTGATGATTGAGTTGCACGGTAAGAAAACAAAGGCGCAGTACCGGGTGTATGATACGCGCATGCAGATTATTCTGCCCGAGGCCATGAAGCCGCACGGCGACAAGCTCAAAATCAGCATTGCCTACGCCTTCAATATTCCGGAGTACGGGGCCGACCGACTGGGCCGCCTCAAAACCCAGAACGGGGAAATATTCGAGGTGGCGCAGTGGTACCCGCGCATGGCCGTGTACGACGACGTGGAGGGCTGGAACACGCTGCCCTACATGTCGGCCGAGTTTTACCTCGAATACGGCAACTTCGACTACACTGTGAACGTGCCGGCCAACTACCTGGTGGGCGGCTCGGGCGAGCTGGTGAACCCGGCCGAGGTGCTCACGGCCAGCCAGCAGCAGCGCCTGGCCAAAGCCGCCGGCTCGGACCAGACCGTGCTCGTGCGCACCCCGGCCGAAGTAACGCAGGCCAGCTCGCGCCCGGCCGGCAAAAACGGCCGCCTTACCTGGCACTTCAAGTGCCAGCGCGCCCGCGACGTGGCCTGGGCCGCCTCGTCGGCCTTCGTGTGGGATGCCGCCCGGATGAACCTGCCCAGCGGGCGTAAGTCGCTGGCGATGTCGCTCTACCCGGTGGAGGCCGCGCAGGATACGGCCTGGAATCGCTCAACCGAATATATCAAAAAGAGTATAGAATACAACTCCAAGCAGTGGTACGAGTTTACCTACCCGGTGGCTACCAACGTGGCCGGCGTGGTGGGCGGCATGGAGTATCCGGGCATCGTGTTCTGCGGCGCGAAGGCCCGCAAAGGCAACCTGTGGGGCGTTATCGACCACGAGTTTGGCCACAACTGGTTTCCGATGATTGTGGGCTCCAACGAGCGCAAGTACCCGTGGATGGACGAAGGCTTCAACACCTTTATCAACATCCTGTCGAGCCAGAACTTCAACAACGGCGAGTATAAGGAGCAGGGCGATGTGCCGGCCCGCATCACGCCCGGCATTATCCGGGCCATGCAGGACCCCAACGCCGACGTGCCCTACACCGTGCCCGACGTGACGCAGGCCCGCAACCTGGGCTTTGCGGCCTACAGCAAAACCGGTTTTGGCCTCTACCTGCTGCGCCACGAAATTCTGGGTCCCGAGCGCTTCGATTATGCTTTCCGCAGCTACATCCGGCGCTGGGCCTTTAAGCACCCCACGCCGCGCGACTTTTTCCGCACCATGAACGAGGTGGGCGGCGAAGACCTGACGTGGTTCTGGCACGAGTGGTTTTTTGAAAACTGGCAGCTCGACCAGGCCGTGACCTCGGTGGCCTACGTCAACCAGGACCCGGCCAAGGGCTCGCTCATTTCCCTCGAAAACCGGGGCCAGGCCGCCATGCCCGTAACGGCCGAAATCACCGAAGCCAGCGGCAAAAAGAGCACCGTGCACCTGCCCGTCGAAATCTGGCAGCGCGGCGGCACCTGGACGTTCCGCTACAACTCTACCACGCCGCTCACGCAGGTAGTGCTGAATCCGACCAATATTCTGCCCGATGTGAATCGCCAGAATAACACCTGGCGGGCTACGAAGCTGCCCGAGTAGGACGAAGCCCGGAAAGAGTATAGGAAAATACTATAAAGGGCATCCGGCTCATCTGGCACCCACTCGCCAGATGAGCCGGATGCCCTTTTTGTTTTTCCGGACAGCTAGGCAGCGCAACGCGGTGCGCTGCCTAGTCGCGGGTGCGCAGCACCCGCCAGCCGTGGGCCGGCACCAGCCGCGCTTTGCGCTGGGCCAGCGTGCACTGCTCGCCGCTAAACACATCGAACAAGCCTTTTTGGGCGGGAATCAGCGTTTTTTGTCCCGGCAGCTCCAGCGGCTCGGCGGTGGCATTGAGGAGCACGACCACGGCCGAGCCGTTTTTCTCGCGCACGAAGCCGTAGAGCCCGGCCGGCGTGGCGAGGCGCTGAAAGTTGCTGGCCGCATCACCGTTGCGCAGGGCCGGGTGGCGTTTTTTGAGCTGCAAGAGCTTGGTATAAAAATCCTGCAGCGGATAATCGGCCCAGTCAATCGGGTCGCGGTCGAAGAAAGCCAGCCGGCGCTTAAGGCCGGCTTCCTGGCCGCTGTAGAGCATGGGCATACCCGGCAGCAGCGCCGTAAGCACCGCAAATGGCAGCGCCAGCGGCCCCAGGCGCTCGTACTCGGTGCCGTCCCAGCTGTTCACGTCGTGGTTGCTGGTAAAGTGCATGAGGTACACCGAGGGCGGGTACTTTTCGCGCTCGGCCGCCAGGTACTCGTCGATGTCGCTCAATTGGGCCTTGCCTTCGGCAATCCGGTCGAGCAAATAATGCAGGCGTAGGCCAAACGTCATATCGAAGGCCCGCTCCAATAGCTGTGTTTCGGAGTTAAATTCCTCCCAGGTCAGGCCGCCCGACGGGTACAGCTCGTCCCACTCGGCGAGCATAAATACGGGTTTAATGGCTTCCAGCGCGGGCCGGGCCTCATCCCAGAAGTCGGTGGGCACCAGCCCGGCCACGTCGCAGCGAAAGCCGTCGACATCGGCTTCCTGCACCCAGTAACATAGTGAATTTTCCATATACTGACGCAGGGCCGGGTTCGTGTAGTCGAGGGCTACCACATCGGTCCAGTCGGCCACGGGCGGCACGAGCTGGTCCTGAGCGTCGTGCCGGTACCAGTCGGGATGCTCCGTAATGAGCGCGTTGTCGCGGCTGGTATGGTTGGCCACCCAGTCGAGCAGCACTTTCAGCCCCAGCGCGTGGGCCGTTTGCACGAGGTGCCGGAGGTCGTCCAGGGTGCCGAATTCCGGGTTTACGCCAAGGTAGTCCTGCACCGCGTAGGGCGAGCCCAGCGAGCCCTTGCGGCCAAGCTTCCCAATGGGATGAATAGGCATCAGCCACACGATAACGACGCCCATCTTCGCCAGGCGCGGCAGGTGCGCCTCGAAGGCCCGGAAAGTGCCCTCGGGCGTGAAGTTGCGGACATTGACTTCGTAAATAGTGGCGTTGGCGGCCCACTCGGGGTGGCGCACCACAAAGCGGGAGGCGAGCGGATGGTCGGACATATGCAATAGTAGCGTGGACGCTGCGAGTCCGCGCGTAGGTCGTTCTGCGCGCGGACTCGCAGCGTCCACGCTACTGCTTTTGCCGCGCTACGGTTGCTGCGTGCGCAGCACGCGCCAGGCGTGGGCGGGCACCGTCACCGGCGCAGCGTCAACCGGCGAGCCCACATCGGCGAAGGCGTCGGCCACGGTTTCGGCCGGGTGAGCGATAGCTTGAGGCCGTGCGCCCAGGTTCACCGCCACCCACACTTTAGCCTTGCCGTCGCCGCTGGCCCGCTCGAACACGAAGCAGTCGGGTGGCGCGGGCAGAATAGAGAAGCGGGCGCAGGCATCGCCGTTGCGCAGGGCCGGGCTGTCGTGCTTGAGGTGCAGCAGCGCGGCGTAAAACGCGTTTAGCGGGTAGCCCTTCCACTGAATGGTGTCCTTGTCAAAGAAGCGCAGCTTTTTGGTCGAAGCCGCTTCCTGCCCGCTGTAAACCAGCGGAATACCCGGCACCAATGCCGTGAGTACAGCCATCGCCTGGGCGTTGGCGCCGAGGCGAATCCCTTCCGGGTTATCCCAGGAATTAACGTCGTGCGAGCTGGTGAAATTCATCAAATACACGCCTGCCGGGTACATCCGGCGCTCAGCGGCAAAGTAGCCCGGTAGCGCCGCCACCGGCCGCTTGCCCTGCGCAATGCTGTCGAGCAGGTAATGCAGCTTCAGCGCGTAGGTCGCATCAAACGCCTTTTCGAGCAGGTGAGTATGGGGCGTGAACTCGCCTTTTTTGAGAAAGGGCGGGTCGTGCAGCTCGTCCCACTCGGCGAGCATAAAAACAGGCTTTATTTTTTCCAGCGCCGCCCGCGTACTATTCCAGAAATCGGTAGGCACCAGGCCGGCCACGTCGCAGCGGAAGCCATCGAAGCCCACGTCGCGTACCCAGTAGGCCATGCTCTGGGTCATGTACTGGCGCAGGTCGGGCTGCGAGTAGTCGAGGTCAATCACATCCTGCCAGTCGGCCACGGGCGGCACGAAGCTGCCCCTGGCATCGCGGGTAAACCAGTCGGGGTGCTGCTTGCTCAGGTTGCTGTCCCAGCTGGTGTGGTTGGCCACCCAGTCGAGAATGACGTGCATTCCCAGGCGGTGCGCCTCGTTGAGCAGGTGCTGCAAGTCGGCCAGCGAGCCAAACTCAGGGTTCACCGTACGGTAGTCGCGCAGCGAGTACTGGCTGCCCAGCCGGCCCTTGCGCTTCACCTCGCCGATGGGCTGCACCGGCATCAGCCACAAAATGCCGACGCCCATCTTCTGCAGGCGCGGCAGGTGCTTCTCAAACGCCCGGAACGTGCCCTCGGGCGTGTACTGGCGCACATTTACCTGGTAGAGGCTGGCCGAGCTAGCCCAGGCCGGGTGCTGGATGGTAAACGGCGCGGGCGGCCGGCAACCAGCCGTAATAGCAGTATCAGCCGGGGTGCCGGGGTGCGAGCAGGTAGCCAGCCCCATCAGCCCCAGGCTGACCAGTAAAGCGCGCCCCGACTGCTGAAGCAATGTAAGAAGCATGCCGCAAGGTAGCGAGCCCGTCGGGTTATGCCGGCTTCTTAAAATCAGAGCATAGCTGGCTGATAAAACGACCGGTAGCTGCCCCGGCAGTGGGCAGTCGGGGCCCGGCTGGCCGCACGCTGAGCAAGTAGTTTATTTCTACTTCAGGCACGAGGCATCCTGCGCCCGTCGTTGCCGTATGCGGTCCGGCGTATGAGCTGGTCCGCTATGGTTTCTACTTCCTCTCATTTCTATAGGCTGGGGCTGCCGGCGGTACTGGCCTGGGGGGTGTTTGGCAGTATGGCGGAGCTGGTAGTGAGATACGGCGGGGCATCATTCGATAAGCCGGCCTTACTGGCGCTGCACCGGCACTCCGCGCCGCTGCTCGACCAGCTTGCCAGCTTGCTCACCCGAGTGGGCGACACCGGGCCGATTATAGCTGCTGGGGTGTTTGCCACGGCAGCACTGTTCTGGGCGGGCCGCGCCCGCGATGCCAGGCTATTTGTGGTCGGGCTCGGGGGCTCTATGCTGCTCACGCAGGTGATTAAATATGCAGTAGCCCGGCCGCGCCCTACGCTGTGGGTCAGCATACTGCCCGAATACACGTTCAGCTTTCCCAGCGGCCACGCTATGGATACGGCAGCGCTGGCGACGGCGCTGTTTTTTGTGCTGCCGCGCCAGTGCCGGCTTTGGTTGCTGGCCCCGTTGTTTTCGCTGGCCGTGGGCTGGGCGCGCCTGTACCTGGGGGTGCACTACCCTTCCGATGTGCTGGCCGGCTGGAGCAGCGCGGTGGGCTGGGTACTGCTGGCGCAGCTGGCGGCGGCCCGCCATCCCGGCCATCTAACCGCACCGCCTGCCCGCTAGCTCGTAGACGGCTGTCTATAGCTTAACGCCAAGCTTATTTCCGGTCTTCTCCAAATCCTGCACCACGGCATCGAGCAGCGGAATACCCGCAAGGAGCCGGTGCGCCGCCATCTCGCGCTCGGGGTCACCGGGAATGAGAACCTGTTTGCCTGCCACCGCTTTGGCTGCGCGAAAAGTGGTTATCCACTTATCCATGTGGGTTTTAAACTCGTCGGCCGGGCGAAACGCATCAACGCGCATGGCCCCGAAAAAGTGGCCGATGCCCTGGCCCACCGGGTCGGCGGGCGGCTGCAAAAACGCCACGAACGGCGGCACCCACGGCCCGTAGTTGGCCCCGCTCAGCACGGCCGAAAAGATATCGACCACCGCGCCCAGGCCGTAGCCCTTGTGCGAGCCGGTGGCTCCGCCCAGCGGCTGCAGCGCCCCGCCGTTCTTCACGGCGTTGGCATCGGTGCTGGGCTGGCCCTGCGCATCCTGCGCCCAGCCCTCCGGAATGGGTAGATTTTTGCGCTGCGCGATTTCGAGCTTGCCATTGGCCGCCGTGGTGGTAGCCATATCAAGCACAAAATCGGGCTGCTCGCCGGCCGGCACGGCTACCGCTATCGGGTTGGTACCCAGTAGCCTATCGAGCGAGTAAGTAGGAGCCACCAGCGGCGAGGCATTGGTCATGGCCAGGCCAATCATGTCCTGGGCTAGCGCCAGCATGGCGTGGTAGCCGGCAATGCCGAAGTGGTTGGAGTTCTTCACTGATACCCAGCCGGTGCCCACCAGCGCGGCCTTGCTCATGGCAATGCGCATGGCCTTGGGGCCTACCACGAGGCCCAGGCCGCCGTCGCCATCGACCACGGCCGTGCTGGGCGTTTCGTAGCTGATGCCCACCCGCGGCTGGGCGTTGATGCGGCCCGCCTCCCAGAGGCGCACGTAGCCCGAGAGCCGCGCCACACCGTGCGAGTCGACGCCCCGCAAATCGGCCGAAAGCAGGGTTTCGGTGGCCAGCGTGGCGTCGTCGGGCGGGCAGCCAAGGGCGAGAAATATGCGCTCGGCGAAGGCGAATAGCTGCTGATAGGAGAATATCGACATAAGCAAAAGCCCCGCACCGCTGGCTGAAAAACGCCGCAGCGGCGGGCGCACAAACGTACTAGCTGCGGCTGGTTACCTGACTTTCTTGTCAATTCAGAAAAATATCATCATTGATAATCAATAACTTGATTAGATGTTAAACGTATTTTTTAGTTATAAACTAAATTATTAGTTAAAGAGTCTCGTACTTAGCGTCATCCTAGCAAGACTCACTAACACTGACGAGTAGTATGAAACCGCAACTGACTGGCTGGCTGCTGGGTATCGCGCTACTGGCGGCGGCAGTTACCGTTGCTGAGCCCGAAAACCCGTTTGCCCTGGCTGGGAAAGCCGTGCGGGTAGGGCCGGCCGGCTCGGTCAACTACCTGCTGCCGCTGCTGGAGCTGCGCCGGCAGCGCCCGGCCTACCTGCGCAATGCGGCTGATATTGGCACCTACTGGCAGGCGATGGCAACCTTCGCGGCAATGGCTGGCGAACTGGATAGCATTGCCTACTACTGGCGGCAGAATGACGGCCATACGCCGTTGGCCACCGGGCCCGTGGTAGCTCCGCCGCCGGCAGTGGCGACTATTCTGGCCCAGACTCAGCACCGGCAGGTGGTGATGTTCAACGAGGAGCACACCCAGCCGCGCGGGCGCTGGCTGGTGGGTAGCCTGCTGCCCGCGCTTTACCAGCAGGGCTTTCGGTACCTGGCCCTGGAGGCGCTGGACGCCGTCGACTCGGCGGGCCTGCGGCAGCGCGGCTACCCGGTGGCCGCCTCGGGCTTTTACACCAACGAGCCGCACTTCGGCAACCTCATCCGGCGGGCACAGCAGCTGGGCTTCCACATAGTAGCCTATGATACCATGAGCGCTGACCGCGAGCGCGACGAGGCCCGCAACCTGCTGGCGGCTACGCTCGGGCCGCACCCCGGGGCGCGGGTGGTGGTGCTGGCCGGCCACGGCCACCTCAACGAAAGCAGCACGGCCCAAACGATGGCTACCTGGGTGCGCAAGCTGTCGGGTATCGACCCGCTTACCATCGAGCAGACCCAGGCGGCGCTGACTGACCCGCCCGGCTGGCGGACGCTGCCGCCGGGAGCCTACCTGGTGCCACCCGCCAGCCTGCCGGACCGGGCGCTCACCTGCGACCTCTACGTGCTGAACCGCCTGCGCTTGGCCGAAACCGGCAACGGGTTTGGCGACCCGGCCGCCCGCACCACGCGCCTCGCCCTGCCGGCCGATAGCCTGCGCGCCGCGCCGCAGGTGATGCTGGTATACTGGCAGCGCGAAAAACAAGCCCAGCCCGGCGCCGTGCCCGTGGCCGTGTACTGCCTGCGCCCCAACGAAACCACCGTGCGCCTCGCCCTGATGCCCGGCACTTACCTGGCCGAGCTGCGCGACGCCCCCGGCCGCCGGTGCTGGCAACGGACGTTTCCCGTTAAATGAATTATAAATATAATATATAGAATGAGTTATTCATTCCCAGAGCTTACCCGCGCCGAAGAGCAGGTAATGCAGCTGCTCTGGCAGCGCGGCCCGAGCTACGTCAAAGACCTGCGTGAGGCGCTGCCCGCGCCGCTGCCGGCCCTCACTACGGTTAGTACCATCGTGCGCATCCTGGAGCAGAAGGGCTTCGTGGGCTACGAGCCGGTGGGGCGCAGCTACCGCTACCACGCCCTGGTAGCGCAGGACGACTACCGGCGCTTTTCCTTGCGCAAGCTGCTGCGGGGCTACTTCGGCGGCTCGTTCGAGCAGCTGGTGTCCTTCTTCGCCCAGGAAGAAAACCTCGATGCCGCGCAGCTCGATGCGCTGCTGCGCCAGGCGCGGGCCGGCGATTCGACTTCGGATGATACTTCAGAAGATGAGGATAAGAAAAAGTAAGCCAGTTTCTTACTGCTATGCGCTTGTTGCTGTTCCTCCTACTCAGTGCCCTGGCTACGGCCTGTGCCAGTACCCGGCTGGCCGAGCGCACCGACCGCCAGGGCCAGCGTCAGGGTCGCTACTGCACGTACTACGATGCCGCCCGCACGCAGCTTTTTACGCGAGGCCGCTATCGTCACGGCCAGTCGGTGGGCCGCTGGCGCTACTACGCGCAGGCTGGTGAGTTGCAGCGGCAGGAGCGCTACCGCCGCCACGGGTTCAGCGACATTATCTACTATTACCCCAGCGGCCAGGTGGCCCGGCGTGGCCACGCCCGCACCGTCGACGAGCCCAAGGGGCCGCACTTCTACTGGCTTGGCGAGTGGCAGTTCTACTCCCTGGCCGGAACCCTGGACAGCGTGCAGCTTTACAATTTTGGAAAGCGCACCAGTACCAGGTACCTGACTGATAAAAGAAAATTAGCTGACCATTAGCCGCGTAGTCGTCGCTTATTAATGAAACTTTACATGGATGCTTACTCTCTCCTGACCTGGCTGGGCGGCACGCTGCCGCCGCTGGGCGCGCTGTGGTTGGTGTACCGGCTGGCGCTGCGCCGCGAGCGCTGCTTTAGCTACAACCGGGCACTGCTACTGCTGGCCCCGGTGGTGGCGGTGGGGCTGCCGCTGCTGCCGCACCCGGCCCTACCGGCCTGGCTGGTAGCCGGGAGCCAACCCAGCGCGGCTATCCCCACGGTGCTGCTGCCCACGCTGCTCGCTACGGGGCCAACTGCCGTGGCCCATGTACCCGATTGGCGCTGGATGGTAGGACTGTACGCGTTAGGAGTAGGGCTGCTGCTGGCGCGGCTGGCCTACCGGAGCTGGCAGCTGCATGCGGTTACTCGGGGGCTGCCCCGCGAGGCTCGGCCCGGCTACACGCTGGCCTACACCGGCGGGCGGCTGCCGACCAGCTCGTTTGGCCGTACCATTTTCTGGGATGAAACCGCCGGGCTCGCGCCCGCCGAGGCTTCCTCGGTACTCGCCCACGAGCTGGCCCACGTGCGCCAGGGCCACAGCTACGACCTGCTCTGGCTTGAATGCTGGCGGATAGTGCTCTGGCCCAATCCCTTTGCGCACCTGTTACTGCCGGCGCTGCGCCTCACCCACGAACTGCTGGCCGACCAGGCCGCCACGCAACCTGCTGCCGGTAGCACACCCGAAGAAACTGCGGTGCTCTACCCGGCTATGCTGGCCCGCCTGGCTTTGCGTGGAGGAATGGGTAGTCGCTATATGACTTTGCTACAGCCTTTTACTTTTTCCTTCACCTTAACCCGAATTGCCATGCTGCAAAATCAAACTCCCGTGCGCCGCTGGAAGCAGTGGCTGACCCTGCCCATGCTGGGCGGCGTATTTTTGGTAGCCTGCCACTCAGCCAGCGACCAGCCAGTGCCGACTACCAAGCAATCAGCAGCAGTCCGGACTGCCGAAATAGCCCCGCCCCCTCCGCCAATGCCTGCTACCATGTCGCAGGAGGGCCTCCATGAAGAGCGTGCCGGCCACGTGTATACCTACGTCGAGCAAATGCCGCGCCTGCCCGCTGCCCAAGGCGTAGGGCCCATCGTCAAGCAGATTCAGGACAACTTCGTGTACCCCGCCGGAGCGCGGCAGGAGGGCATGGTATTCGCCAGCTTTACGGTGAAGGCTGATGGCAGCGTGGAAGATGCCAAAATCGTGAAAGGTATCGCCCCGGCTTATAATGAGGCCGTACTAGCTGCCATCCGCAAGCTCCCTCGCTTCGTACCGGGTAAGCAAGGCGGGCAGGCAGTAGCGGTGAGCTTTACAGTGCCGGTTATGTTCAAAAATCAGCCCTAATCCCGGCCCAGCAGCTCAGCCAGCAAGCCTTCTTTAAGCGCGAAGGCCGACGTGGTGATAGTCGTTAAGTTATAGGTGGTCAGCATGTATTTGATGATGACGCTGGCTACCACCAGCATATCGGCCCGCATGGCAAACATGCCCGGCAAGGCCACCCGCCCGGCGTGGTCGAGGGTGAGCAGTTGCGCAAAGTGCTGCTCGAAATCGGCCAGGGGCAGCGGGGTGCTGGGGGGCAGGTCAGCTTCTTTGCGCACCTGGCCCACCGAGAGGTCGGCCAGGGTGTCGAAGCTGCCCGAGCTGCCCACCAAGCCGGCCAGCGGGCCAAACTCGGCCACGGCGGCCGTGAGCGGGGCCAGCTGCTCGGCCAGAAATTCCAGCTCGCCTTGCAGCGAGGCTGCCGGAAACACGCCGGCCGGCGCCGGGAAAAACTGGTCGAGCAGGCGCTGCGCGCCTATCTCAAAGCTGTGCTTCCAAAAAATGGTATCGGCATCAGCAATAATACATTCTACCGAGCCGCCGCCGATATCTACCAGCAGGTGCTTTTCCGGGCCCAGGGCCACGGCCTGCCGGATACCTTTGGTAATAAGCTCGGCCTCGCGGTCGCCGGCAATAGTCTCAACCTGAATACCGGTGGTTTCCAGAATGTCGCGCACCAAATCGGGACCGTTGCGCGAGACGCGCATGGCGCTGGTAGCCGTGGCGCGCACCTCCGTGGCCTGGTGCAATTCTATTTCTTCCTTGAAGCCGCGCATCGTTTGTAGGGCGCGGGCGTAGGGCAGGGGTGCAATCTCTCCTTTACTGATGCCGCCTTCGCCCAGGCGCACGCCTACCTTGGTGCGCACCAGCACGTGCGGCAACTGGCCGGGCCGGTCTTCCACAATCAGCAGATGGAAGGTGTTGGTACCCATGTCGATAAGGGCCAGGCGGCGATGCAGTACGGGAGCGTGCATAAAGAAAGTAGCGCGGACTTTTAGTCCGCGTTTGGAACGAAAGAAAGAATCAACGCGGACTGAAAGTCCGCGCTACGTAGCAAACCGGCAGAACGTGCCCAGCGGCAGCTTACGCTGGCCGGCATCGTGCAGGTATATCTCACCCAGCTCGCGCACGGCTTTTGGGCCGGGGAATATAGCCTGCGTGAGATTGTCCAGAATCAGTGCCGAAAAGCCCAGCGAGTAGAGGTTCACCACGAAGAAATGGTCTTCCGGGTCGAGCAGCTGCTGGCTGAGCTTGAGCAGCTCGTTGAGCTCGTCTTCGAGCTGCCACTTCTCACCGTTGGGGCCGCGGCCGTAGGCGGGCGGGTCCAGGATGAGGCCCTGGTACTTGCTGCCGCGCTTTACCTCGCGGC